>DATKBL010000169.1:0-20321 GCA_035513995.1 Actinomycetota bacterium | reverse complement strand
CGGTACGCGCGCCACATCTTCCTGCCACACATCGGCGCCGAGGGCCAGGGGAAGCTGACCGACGCCTCGGTGCTCGTGATCGGGGCCGGGGGCCTGGGCTCCCCGGTCGCCATGTACCTCGCGGCGGCGGGGGTGGGCCGCATCGGCCTCCTCGACTTCGATCGCGTCGACCTCACCAACCTCCAGCGCCAGCTCCTCCACGACACCGACGACGTGGGCCGCCCCAAGGTCGACTCGGGGAGGGACCGCCTCTTGGACCTGAACCCCACGATCGAGGTGACCGCGCACGACACCAGCCTGACCTCCGAGAACGCCTTCGAGATCCTCGAGCCCTACGACGTGGTCGTGGACGGCACCGACAACTTCCCAGTCCGCTACCTCGTGAACGACGCCACCCAGATGCTGGGGAGGCCCCTCGTCTACGGGTCGATCTACCAGTTCGAGGGGCAGGCGAGCGTGTTCCTTCCCGGTCGCGATCACCCGTGCTACCGGTGCCTGTTCCCCGAGCCCCCGCCGCCGGGGTCGGTGCCGTCGTGCGCCGAGGCCGGCGTGCTCGGCGTGCTCCCGGGGATCGTGGGGTCGATCCAGGCGACCGAGGCGATCAAGTTGATCACGGGGATCGGCGAGCCGCTGGCGGGGCGCCTCCTGCTCATCGACGCGCTGACCATGGAGTTCAGGACGATGAACCTCCGCTGGGACCCGGCCTGCCCCGTCTGCGGCGAGACCCCGACGGTCACCGAGCTGATCGACTACGACGCCTTCTGCGGGCTGGCGCCGGGACAGGCCCCGCCCGAGGCCGAGCGCGCCCCCGAGGTGGCCTCGTGATCGACGTGAAGCTCCCCACGCTGCTGCGCGGGCACGCGGGCGACAGTCCCGAGGTCCAGGGCGAGGGCGGAAGCCTCGGCGAGCTGCTCGACGACCTGGAGCGGCGCTACCCCGGGCTGACGCGAGGCCTCCTCGACGATCGCGGCCTCCAGCGACATGTCAACGTCTACGTCAACGGCGAGGACGTCCGGTACACGGGGGGCCTCGACACGGCCCTGGGAGAGGGCGACACCGTCTCGATCCTCCCCGCGGTGGCCGGCGGCTCGCGGTAGCGGTCGGGGATGCGGGCCGGCGACATCCTCGACGCGATCGGGAACACCCCGCTCGTGGGGATCCAGCGACTCTCCCCGAGGCCCGAGGTCCGCCTCTGGGCCAAGCTCGAGGGTCAGAACCCCACGGGGTCGCTGAAGGACCGCATCGCCAGGGCCATGCTCGAGGCGGCCGAGGCGAGCGGCGAGCTGACGCCCGAGCGGGTGATCCTCGAGCCCACCTCCGGGAACACCGGGATCGCGCTGGCCATGGTGGCTCGCCGGAAGGGCTACCGGCTGATGGTCGTGATGCCCGAGAACGTCAGCCCGGAGCGTGTCCAGCTCCTCGAGCTCTACGGGGCCGAGATCGTCTTCTCGCCGCCCGACGCGGGGACGAACGGCTCGATCGAGGTGGCTCGGCGGATGGCCGAGGACCCTCGATACTTCATGCCCTTCCAGTACGGGAACCCGGCGAACCCGCGCGCCCACTACGAGGGGACGGGGGCCGAGATCGTCCGGGACCTCCCCGAGGTGACGCACTTCGTGGCCGGGCTCGGGACCGGGGGGACCCTGATGGGCGTGGGACGCCGCCTCAAGGAGCACGACCCGAAGGTGCAGGTGATCGCGGCGGAGCCCGAGCTCGGCGACACCGTCTACGGCCTGCGGTCGCTCGAAGAGGGGTTCGTGCCGCCGATCCTCGACGAGACGCTGCTCGACGGGAAGCACCTGGTCGCCGCGGGCGCCGCGCTGCGCGCGACCCGCCTGCTCGCGGAGCGCGAGGGCATCTTCGCGGGGATCTCCTCGGGGGCCGTCCTTCACGTCGCGCGGAAGGTTGGGGAACGCGTCCCGGAAGGCGATATCGTATGCCTCTTGCCCGACGGAGGATGGAAGTACCTGTCGACCGGCGCCTGGTCGGGCGCCGTGTCCGAAGCGGAGAAGCGGGTCGAGGAGACGGTGTGGTGGTAAGTGACGCGCGCGCGATCGGGATGTTCGATTCGGGCGTGGGCGGCCTGACGGTGGCCCGCTCGGTGCTCGACCTCCTCCCGCGCGAGTCCCTCCTCTACTACGGCGACACGGCACGCGCCCCCTACGGCTCCCGCTCTCTGGAGGAGATCCGGACCTTCTCCCGCGAGATCGCCTCGTACCTGCTGGACCGGGACGTCAAGGCCCTCGTGGTGGCGTGCAACTCCGTCGAGGTGGCGGCGATCGAGGACGTGACGGCCGGGGCGGGCGTCCCGGTGGTCGGCGTGATCGACCCGGGCGTTCGCGCGGCGGCCAGGGCGTCCCGCGGGGGCCGGATCGGGGTCATCGGAACCGAGGCCACGATCGCCAGCGGCGCCTACCAGCGCGCGGCCGCTCGCCAGGGGGTCGGGGAGGAGCTCGTCGCCCGGGCCTGCCCCGCGTTCGTGCCCTTCGTGGAGCGGGGCGACACCACGAGCGAGGAGCTGCTCGCGGCCGCGCGCTCCTATCTCGAGCCGGTCCGCGAGGCCGAGGTCGACACGCTGATCCTCGGGTGCACCCACTACCCGCTCCTGGCCGGCCTGATCCAGATGGTGATGGGCCCGGGCGTGGTGCTCATCTCCTCGGCCGAGGAGACCGCCCGCGACGTGTACGCCACCCTGGTCCGTGAGGGGCTGCTCTGCGAGGAGGGAGGGCCCCCGCGCCACGAGTTCCTGTGCTCGGGGGACCCGGAGCGGTTCCGGGAGCTCGGTCGGACGTTCCTCGGCCCCGAGGTCGACGACGTCGGCCTGGCCAGCGTCCAGCGGGAGCCCCTCGGCTGATGGAGGTCACCGTCCTCGGCTCCGACGGCACCTGGCCGCGCGCCGACGGCGCGGCGAGCGGCTACCTGATCCGCCACGACGGTTTCGCCTTGTGGCAGGACCTGGGCACCGGCACCATGGCGAACCTCCAGCGGCACGTGGACCTCCGCGAGGTGGACGCCGTGGCCGTCTCGCACGTGCACGCCGATCACTTCGTGGACCTCTTCCCCTTCTTCTACGCGCGTCGCTACGGCGGGCCGACGCCCGCGCCGCGCATCCCGCTCATCACGCCCTCGGGCACCGAGTCGCGGATCCGCGCGATGCTCTCCGAGGCGGGGTGGGAGGAGTTCCCGGTCTGCTTCGAGCTCCTCGAGGTCGAGCCGGGGACGGGCCTGGACCTCGGGCCGTTGCACGTCGCCACGGCGCGGATGGCCCACCCGGTCCCCACCCTGGGGATGCGCTACGAGGCCGACGGCGTCGCGGTGGCGTACTCGGCCGACACCGGGCCGACCGAAGAGCTCGTGGAGCTCGCGCGCGGCGCCGACCTGCTGATCGCGGAGGCGACGTGGCTGGCGGACGGGAAGGACTACCCTCCCGACCTCCACATGACCGCCAAGGAGGCGGGGGAGCATGCCGCGGCGGCCGAGGCCACAAGCCTGATGCTCGCGCACATCCAGCCGATCTACGACACGGACCACTCCCGCGAGGAAGCCTCGGCCGCCTTCGACGGCCCGGTAGAGGTCGCCCGCCCGGACGCTCGGTGGGGGCCGGGCGCGTGAGCCGCTCCGACGGCCGGGCGCCGCGGGAGCTGCGGCCGATCCGCTACGAGACCGGATACCTGGAGTTCGCCGAGGGCTCCGTCCTCTTCGAGATGGGCGGGACCCGCGTCCTGTGCGCCGCGACGTGGGAGTCGCGCGTGCCACGCTGGCTCGAGGGGACCGGGAAAGGATGGGTGACGGCCGAGTACTCGATGCTCCCGCGCTCCACGAAGGAGCGGACCCCTCGGGAGGTGAACCGAGGACGGCTCTCGGGGCGCACCCAGGAGATCCAGCGGCTGATCGGTCGAAGCCTCCGCGCGGTGACGAACCTCGAGCGGATGGGCGAGGGCTCGATCACCGTGGACTGCGACGTGCTCCAGGCCGACGCGGGAACCCGGACGGCCTCGATCACCGGGGGGTACATCGCCCTGGCCCTGGCCCTGCGGTCGCTCGAGGAGCAGGGGGTGGCCCCCTCGGGGGCGCTGATCGACTCGGTGGCCGCCGTGAGCACCGGCATCGTGGGGGACGTCTCCCTGCTCGACCTCTGCTACGAGGAGGACGCCGAGGCCGAGGTCGACTTCAACGTCGTGATGACCGGCTCGGGGAAGCTCGTGGAGGTCCAGGGCACCGCGGAGGGAGACCCGTTCTCGCGGGAGCAGCTCGACGAGATGCTCTCGCTCGCCGAGGAGGGGATCGCCCGGCTCATCGAGGTCCAGGGGGAGGCCCTCGGGTCGTGAGCCCGGGGCTCCCCGATCGCATCGTCATCGCCTCTCGCAACCCGGGCAAGGTCCGCGAGATCAGCGCGATCGCCCGCGACTGGCCGGTCGAGTGGGTCACCGAGGCGGCGTGGCCCGACGTGGAGGAGAGCGGCCGTACGTACCTCGAGAACGCGCGGCACAAGGCGAGGTCGGTGGCCGAGGCCACGGGACTCCCGGCCCTCGCCGACGACTCCGGGATCGAGGTGGACGCCCTGGGCGGCGTGCCCGGGCCCCGGTCGGCTCGCTTCGCCGGCGAGGGCGCCGACGACGAGCGCAACCTGCGCGAGCTCCTCCGCGCGATCGCGGGGGTGCCCGGCCCGGGTCGCACCGCCCGCTACCGGGCGGTGGCGGTGATCGCGTGGCCGAACGGGGAAGAGGCCTGGGCGGAGGGCGTGTGCGAGGGGCTTCTGCGCGACGCCCCCGCCGGGGAGGGGGGGTTCGGGTACGACCCCATCTTCGAGCCCGCGGGATGGGACAGGACGATGGCCGAGCTGTCCCCGGAGGAGAAGGATCGCATCAGCCACCGGGGGAGGGCGCTGCGCTCGCTCCGGGAGGAGCTGGCCTGAAACGGGCTTGCGATTTCTAACACAAGGCGATATTAGTTTTAGGGAACGGGAGCGCCGGCCACGACCGGCGACGCGAGCGGAAGGAGGGACCGCCCATGTGCCTGACGTGCGGATGCGGCGAGCCGAACGCCGACCACGGTGACGGCCGACACATCACCCTGAACGACCTCCAGGCGGCGGCCGAGGCGGCCGAGATCTCGGCCGACGAGGCCGCGAGCAACCTGCAGGAGACCTACAAGACGGCCTAGACTCCGGGGGCGGATTGCGGGAGAGGGGCTCCGGTCCCTCCGGCGAGAGGGAGGCGATATGGGCTGGCTGCAGACGCGTGCGCCCGACGGACGCCGCTGGAAGCTGAAGGAGTGGATCCAGGGCAAGCCCTTGGGGGTGCCGACCCATTCGATGGTCGTGCACTTCCCCGTCGCGTTCTACCTCGGGGCCATCGCGTTCGACGTGATGAGTCGCATCACCCCCAACGAGGGGCTGGTGCTGGCCGCGACCTACCTGCTGATCGGCGGGGTCCTGGGCACGCTGCTGGCGGCGCCGCTGGGGCTGATCGACTGGGCGGGGATGGTCCGCGGATCGTCGAAGAAGCGGCTCGCCACCCGTCACATGCTGGTGCAGCTGACGGCGGCGACGTTCTTCATCGTGGCGCTGGTGCTGCGCTGGCCCGATCGGGGCGCCTCGCAGGCCGAGATCTCCTGGATCGTGATCCAGGCGGCCGGCTACCTGGTCCTGATCGTGGGCCAGCACCTCGGCGGCCTCCTCGTCTACCAGAAGGCGATGCGCGTCAGCACGGGCGGCGGCGACCGAGACTGAGACCTGCGGCCTCGGGCGGCGCTAGGATTGGCCTGAGAGCCGTATGGCGAAGCAGGAGCTCCATTCGGGTGACGTCGACGACCTCCGCCTCTACCTCGAGGCGGCGGCCCGCGAGCCGCTCCTCACGAAGGAGGAGGAGGTCGAGCTCGCCATGTCCCTCGAGCGCGGCAACGAGGCCGAGCAACGGCTGGCCGCCGGCCGGATCCGCTCCGAGAAGACCAAGGCGAAGCTGGCGTCCGACATCCGGCAGGCCGAGCGGTCCAGGAAGCGCTTCATCCTGGCCAACCTGCGACTGGTTGTCTCGATCGCCAAGAAGTACCAGGGCCAGGGGCTCCCCCTCCTCGACCTGATCCAGGATGGCAACATCGGCCTGATGCGCGCGATCGAGCTCTTCGACTGGCGTCGCGGGTTCAAGTTCTCGACCTACGCGACCTGGTGGATCCGCCAGGCGATCACCCGCGCGATCGCCGATCGCGGGCGCCAGATCCGCATCCCGGTCCACGTCCACGAGCGGATCCGGAAGATCCGGAAGACGCGCGAGCGCCTCATGCAGCAGACCGGGAGGGACCCCACGCCCGAGGAGCTCTCGCGGGCCGCGGGCGTGCCCGTCGAGATGCTCGACGACCTGGAGGCGGCGGTGCGGAAGGAGCCGCGCTCGCTTCAGGAGCCGGTGGGGGAGGACGCGGAGCTCGGCGACCTCGTGGCGCAGGTCGAGCTGGAGAGCCCTCTCGACGCGGTCGAGGACACCCTCCTGCGCGAGGAGATCGGGCAGGCGGTGGACACCGCGCTCGAGCCGATGGAGCAGGAGGTCGTCTCGCTCCGGTACGGGCTCGGGAACGGCCGCTCGATGAGCCTCCGGGAGGTGGCCGAGCTGGTCGGCGTCTCGGCCGAGACCGTGCGGAAGGTCGAGCGTCAGGCGCTGGGCAAGCTGCGGGAATCCGACCTGCTGGAAGAGATCTGGTAGCTCGGTGCCCGTCGTCGTGGTGGGCGCCTCGAGCTCGGTGGGACGCGCTCTCGTCCCCCTGCTCGTCGACCGGGGCCCCGAGGTCCGGGCCGTGGTCCGGCGGCGGGCATCGGCGGACGGCCTGCGGGCGCTCGGCGCGAAGGTCGCCGTGGACCGGTCGCCCGATGCCGACTCCCTCGCGATGCTCCTGCACGACGCGCACACGGTCTGCCACCTCGCCGGGGGGATCCGCATGCCCACCGCCGCGGCCTACGAGGAGGCCAACCTCCGAACCGTGGAGCGCACGGTCGAGGGCGCCAGGCGGGCGGGCGTGGCGCGGGTCCTGCTGCTGTCGACGACCGGTGCGGATCCGGGCGAGGAGAACGCCTACCTGCGTGCCAAGGGCGAGGCGGAGGACCTCGTGCACGACTCGGGCCTCGAGCACGCGATCGTCCGCGTCACGCGGCTCGTCGCCCCGGCCAGCCCCTGGTTCCGGGACGTCGCGGCGCTTGCATCGCGCCGTCCGCCCGTCGTCGTCGGACCGGGGCCTCGCTCGCTGGCGCCGGTGGCCTCGGCCGACGTCGCCTGGGCGCTCGCGGCCGCCGACGACCGCGCCGGCGCCGTCTCGGGCACGTTCGCCCTGGAGGGGCCGGACGTGGTGACGGCCGACGAGCTCGTCGTGCTCGTGGCCGGGGCGGGGCGCCGTCCGCGCCACCTGGCTCCCGGGTGGCGTGCGTCCCGCGCCCTCGGGGACGACATCTCCGCGGACTACCTCGACCTCTTGGCGCGGGACGCGCGCGCCGACGCCCCCGACGCCGCGGCCGAGTTCGGGGTTTCTTCCACGCCTTTGCGCGAGGCGATAGGATGGGCCATCCGCGGATGACGCGCCGCCTCGGCGGCTCCGAGCGTTTGAGGGGAGCGCGAGCCGTGCCGATATCGCCGGGGTGGGCTCAGGGAGGCGTTCCGCGTGAGTGACGAATCTTTCGGGCTCGAAGAGGGCGTCGCGCTCGCCCTCCGAGGAGTCCGCCAGCCGCGCACGGGGGTCGCGGCCGTCCTGTCGGTGACGGCGCGCGCCATGGGCGCCGAGCTCGTGGCGGCGTATGTGCTTGGGGGCTCGGCCGGCCGCCTCGCCGAGATGATCGCCTCGGCCGGAGCCCTCACGCCCGAGCTCGGCCCTCCCGGGCCCGCCGACGAGCAGACCTCCGCGGTCCTGCAGGGCTGTCTGCAGGACGCGGTCTCCGAGGACAGCTTCTTCCCCGAGCCCTGGAGCCGCCTGCCTCGCCGCGTGCACGTGGTGGACCGGCTCCCGCTGGGCGGCGCGCTCGTCGTGCTGGCGGCCGGAGGCCGGGGTCTCGACCGCGAGGTGCTCCGGCGCGTGATCGGGCCCCTCGACCTCCTCGTGGCCACCATGACCGTCATGGAGCGACAGGAGAGCCTCGAGCAGGAGCTCCTGCGGCTGAGGCAGGACCAGGCCCTTCTCTCGGCCGGGCTCCAGCACGACCTCCGGACGCCGCTGACGTCGATCCTGGGCGCCGCCCAGACGCTTCGCGATCGACCGGCCGGGCTCACCCCGGAGCAGCGGGCCGAGCTGCTCGAGGTCATCGCCGCACAGGCCCATCGGCTGAACGGCATGATCGGCGAGACCCTCGCGCGGCACGCGGCCGGGCCCGACGTGCCGGTGAGGGCGGCCCATGTCGACCCCCTGCTGGTCGCCCGACGCGTGTGCCGGGCGGCGCGCTCGGCTCGGGGCGGCGAGGTCGCGATCGACGTCGAGCCCGCGCCGTTCCTCTGCGACGAGTCGAGGCTCGAGCGAGCTCTGCTCAACCTGGTCGACAACGCGCTGAAGTACGCGCCCGACGGGACCGAGGTGCAGGTGGTCGGCGCCAGGACGGGCGACACCTACACCTTCACCGTCGCCGACGCGGGTCCCGGTGTCGCGCCGGAGGTCGCCGCCGCGATGTTCTCGCCCTACGTGACCGATCCCACGCGCGACGACGGGACCGGCCTGGGCCTGCACTCCGTCGCCCACCTGACGGAGGAGCTTGGCGGGAAGGTTTCCTACGCCCGAGCGAGCGGCTGGACCCGATTCTCGCTGGCCCTTCCGTGGCGTGAGGCTGACGAAACTTGACCGGGATGCAGGACATCGCGGCGAAGGTCGGCGCCACCGACCTGTTCGTTCTCTACCGCGTGGCCGTTCGGCGCCTGGTGAACGTGGACGGCCACGGCCGGGGGGCGGGGTGGGCCGGCAACATCGACCTCGATCCCACGGCCGAGGGCTGGCTCGAGGAGATTGAGGAGCACGGCATATCGCGTGTCTCGCACGGGATGCCGCGGCGCGTCTTCGGCCCCTACTGGGCCACCGAGGCGGTGGGTGTCGCGACCGGCGAGTACCTGGTCGTCTTCGGCGGGCCCGGGACCGCCGAGGCTTCCGAGGATCTCGTCCGCGAGGCGGCCACGCTCGCCGCCTCGTCGGTGGACGAGGTCCCCGTGGCGAAGCGGCTCGCCGACGACCTCGAGGTCACCCAGGCGGCGCTGGCGATCGCGCGGATGCGCCCCGGGTCGGTGGACGAGGCGGCGCGCGCGATCGCCACCGCCGCGGCGCGCGCCACCTCGTGCGAGTTCGGCGCCGTGCTCCTGTTCGGCCCCCCCATGACCCTCCATCTCGCCGACGAGGGATGGCGGCCCTCCGCCAGCGAGGAGGAGATCGCCGCGGCGCTCCTCCCGCTCGCCCAGGCCCTCTCCGACGGTCTCTACGTCGAGCAGGACACCTCCGAGAGCGCCTTCCCCTACCGCCCGCTCACGTTCGAGGACGGCCTCGTGGCTCGCTGCGCCGTTCGCCTCGGGGAGGACGGGGGCATGGGTGTGCTCGTCGTGGCCCACTCCTTCGAGTCGCCGCGCGGGTTCACCATGCTCTGCCAGCGCGTGATGCGAACGATCGGGGACACCGCTCAGGCGACGCTCGCGGCGCTCCTCGAGGGCGGCGCGGTGCGAGAGGGGGGAGTCGAACCCCCACGGGCGTGAGCCCACCGGCTCCTAAAGCCGGCGCGTCTGCCGTTCCGCCACTCTCGCGCACCCGAAGTATAGGTCTCGCCGCCCGCTCCGTTTCCGGGCCGGGGGGCGAGGGTATCCGAGGGGGGTGGCCGAGCAGACCTCCCTCTCCGATCTCATCGATCGCGTGCAGGAGCGCCTGCCCAAGCCGGTGGGGTCCTTCATCGGCCGCCTCCGGGGCGAGGACGTGATGATGCCGGCCTCGGGGCTGGCCTTCTACGCGCTCGTCTCGTTCGCGCCCCTCCTGATCGTCTCGGTGTGGGTCGTCGGGCTGCTGGCGGGAGAATCGCGGGTGCAGCAGCTCTCCCAGCAGGTCCGGGAGGCAGCCCCGCCGGGGATGGGGCTCGGATCCCTCGTCCGACAGGTGGCGCAGGAGGGGATCAGCCTCGGGGTGGGGGCGGTGGCGGCGGCCCTGTGGCCGGCCACCGCCTACGGCTCAGCCCTGGCCCGGGGCTTCGAGCGCCTGGACGGAGGAAGCCGCGATGAGCTGCGCGGCCTCCGCGGCCGCGGCCTGGCGATCCTGGTGATCCTGCCGATGTTCGTCCTCGGCATCCTGGGCGCCGCGTTCTTCGGCACGACGCTCCTGAAGGACGGCATCACCGCATCGATCCTCGGCCCCGTGCTCGGCCTCGTGTTCGGGTTCGCGGCGGCCTTCGTGGGCAGCGCGGTGATCTACTGGATCTTCCCCCTCCATCGGCTCCCCTGGGGCCGGCTCGCGCGCGCGGCCGTACTGGCCGCCACCCTGATCGCGGTGCTGTCCGTGCTGTTCGTCCTGTACCTGAACGTCGGCGCCGACTTCAAGGATAGCTACGCGAGCAGTACGATCGCGGGGATGGTCCTGCTAGGCGTGTGGCTCTTCCTCTCGAACGCGGTGCTGCTCGCGGTCCACGCGGGCGCGACCGAGCGCTGAATGGTCGCCATCCTCACCGAGATCGTCGAGTTCATCGGGCCGGCCTTCGAGGGGTTCACGGGCTACGCGATCGTGACGGCCGCCGTCTTCCTCGAGAGATCGATCCTGATCGGCGTCGTCGTGCCCGGAGAGATGACGATGGCCGCCGGCGCGCTGTTCGCGGCCCGCGGACAGCTCAGCCTGACCTTGGTCATCGTGCTCGGCGTCCTTGCGGCGATCGTGGGTGAGTCGATCGGGTTCTGGATCGGACGTCGGTACGGGCGCTCGCTCGTGAGGCGCCTCCCCCTCCTCAATCGCTTCGAGCATCGCATCGAGGACGTCGAGGAGCTCTTCGATCGGCACGGGGGCAAGGCGGTGGCGATCGGCCGGTTCGCCGCGGGGATCGGGGTCTTCATCCCCTTCGTGGCGGGCATGGGCAGGATGAGGTTCACGCGCTTCCTGCTCTTCGACGTGCCGGCGGTCGTGGTCTGGGCCGTTGGGATCGGGGTTCTCGGCTACGTCGTCGGCCGCAACATCGAGCTCCTCGACCGCATCCTGACGAACTTCGGCTGGGCCATGGTGGGGCTGGCCGTGCTCGGCGTGGGCGCCTACCTGATCTGGAAGCGACGCCGCGACTCGACAGAGGGCTGACGGAATCGGTACTGTCACTCGTCTCGAAGGAGGAGGAACGATGCGACGGATCACGATGACCCTGGTGGTGGCGCTCGGCCTGACCGCGTGCGGCGGGGGGACGACGCTCGACACGACCGAGCTCGAGGAGCAGATCGCGCAGGAGCTGCAGGCGCAGGGAGGGGTCACGGCCGAGTCGGTCGAGTGCCCGCCCGAGGTGGAGATCGAGGGCACGACCACCTTCGAGTGCCTGGCGACCGCCGAGGACGGCTCGACCGCCACCATCACGGCCACGGCCGACGAGGAGGGCTCGGTCGAGTGGGAGGTGACCTCCGCCGGATGAGCGGGAAGGCGAGCGCTCTCCTGCTCGGGATGCTCGTGATCCTTGCGGCCGGGTGCGGCGGCGAGCCGGTCGAGACGGTGGGGGACGAGTGCATCCAGAAGGTATCGATCGAGATCGACGTGGAGTTCCTGGAGGAGCGCGACGCGACCCTCATCGAGATCGGGGCGGGCCGCGGGGATCTCGTCGCCGCGATCGCTCAGGCGTGCGTAGAGGCCTCCCCCGACGACACCGTGGAGGAGGTCGCGGAGCGGGCGGTCGAGATCCTGCGTCCCGAGCCGCCCCCGGAGGAGATGTAGCGTCCCCCGGCCGCTATGCTCGGGGCGTGAGCGGTCTCTCGGTCGACGACGCGCGTGAGGTCCTGGCTCGCACGCCCCAGGTCCTGGAGCGGCTCCTCGGCGGAGTCTCGGCCGGATGGACCCACGCGGCGCCGGCCGGGGCCTGGACCCCGGCCAAGATCCTCACCCACCTGATCCACGGCGAGCGGACCGACTGGGTGCCCCGCGCCCGGATCATCCTCGAGGAGGGGGAGTCGCGGCCCTTCGACCCGTTCGATCGGGAGGGCGGCGCGGACGAGGCGGAGCGGCCGATCGAGGAGCTCCTGGCCGAGCTCGCCGGGCTGCGGAGCGAGAACCTCAGGTACCTCGACGGGCTCGACCTCGACGACGAGGCCCTGGCCAGGCGCGGCACCCACCCGGAGCTGGGCTCGGTCACGCTCGAGCAGCTGATCGCCACCTGGGCCGCGCACGACCTGGGCCACGTGGGGCACGTCGTCGAGGTGATGTCCAAGCGGTACCGTCAGGAGGTCGGCCCCTGGCGCGCGTTCCTGCCCTTCCTCGACCGCCCCGACTGAGAGCGCGGGAACCCTCTGGAGGGGCAGACCGTCCAAGAGGCATGCGACGGTTCCAAGGACTCCTCGCCGCCACGGTGCTCCTCCCGACGCTCGTCGCGTGCGGCCGGCTGATGGGAGGAGGAGAGGACGCCCCCAGGACGATGGAGATCATCTGCGAGGAGGGCACGCGGACCGACACTTCCGCGGTCCGCGTCCAGGCCGACGGCGTGCACCTCCGCGTGGACAACAGGACCGGCAGCGAGCTCTTCATCTACAAGCAGGAGGGCCCCACGAGCGCGCTCAACCAGCACGTTGCTCCGCCCGGTGTGTCGGGGGGCGTCTCGCTCGACGGCCCAGGATCCTGGCGGATCGTCTGCTCGCGCGCCTACCCCGACGAAGACTCCCCGTGGGTGGAGCTCGAGGTCTTGGACCCGGAGGGTCTGTGGGTTCCGGACAGGCCGGAGTGTGACGACATCGAGGGCACCCATCCGGACTACTTCGACGACCTCCCGATCGGGTACCAGGGCGATCCCCTCGAGCTTGCGAAGCAGGAAGTGCCCGGAGAGATGCCCGATTGGAGCGCCGGCGACATGGTCGAGCGGGCGGGGTACCCGGGCGCGGATTCCCCGATGTTCCGCGTCATGCGGGAGGGGCAGGTTGTGGCGGTCGCCTACTACAGGGACGACGGCCGGGACGGGTGGCTGTTCGGAGGCATCGAGTACTGCGCCGACGACGACGAGGGCGTGCCCGAACCGGTCGGTTGAACCTGGCGAGAGGGGTGGTGGGGCATGGACAGTCGGGGGCGTACCGCGATCGTGCTGGGGGCCCTTCTGGTCCTGACGGCCTGCGGTGATGGTGAGATCGTGGATGGGGATCCCCCGGAGGCGTTCGGCCGTCCGGACGAGGTGCTCCAGGAAGAGGAGGAGCACGAGCCGCCGCCGCTCTCCCCGCAGCAGATGGAGGCCTATTACGACGCTCAGATCACCTGGCGTGACTGCGGGATCGGAGCGGGCCTGGACCTCCCTGAGCCGCCCAGCCTGGACGAGTTCGTGGCCGAGGAGGGGGCGTGGTCGGTGGGCGCCGACGTCTCCGAGGAGGACTGGAATCGGTTGGTCGTGGACGGACGGGTGGACAAGGCCTGCGGGCAGCCTCCGTACCCCCACGTCTTCCTGGTGAGCCGAAAGGCGCTCGAGCGTGCCTACGCCTGGCACCTGGACGTGCTTGCTTGCCTGGAGGACGAGGGCTTCCCCGTGGAGACCACAGCTCCTCCGATGGAGGAGTTCGTGGAGACCTTCGGCACGAACTGGTCGCCCGCCCGCGACTTCCACCGTCGCTATGGGTTCCCGTCGGGAGCCGACTGGAACCAGGTGATCGCCCGGTGCGGCAACAGCAACCAGGACCTCTGGCTGCAGGCCACGGACCTGGAGGTCGACCGGGAGGCCCTCGAGGCCCAGTACGAGGACCACTTGGCGCTGACCGCCTGCCTGGAGGAGGCCGGCTTCCTGGTCCCCGAGCCGCCCCCGCTGGAGGAGTTCATCGACCGGTTGGGATGGAACTGGGCGCACGCCGACATCTGGGGGGCCGTGTACCGGGACAATGATCGCCGTGCGGTGCGGGCGTTCGTCGAGGGCATGGACCAGGCCTGCCCCGGCGTGGTCTGACCTTCGCGGGATTGGCCCGCACGGGCCGGGTTCGTCAGGAGGATCAGGGGGGTCTGGGTTCCGTGGGCCGTGAAGGACTCGAACCTTCAACCTTGGGATTAAGAGTCCCCTGCTCTGCCAGTTTGAGCTAACGGCCCTGACCACAGTGTAACGGGCGCTTTCACGCCCGCCCACGAGAGGGTGACCGAGGGGACTCGAACCCCCAACCTTCGGGACCACAACCCGACGCTCTAACCACTTGAGCTACGGCCACCATGCACGATCGATTGTAGCAGTGAGGTCCGCCCCCTCTTTCGCGCGAGGGGCGGCGTGGGCGCCCGCCGGGTAGCCTGTCGCGAAGGAGGAAAATCCATGCCGAACCAGATGCTGATCGAAGGCGAGTGGACCGAAGGACGGGGCTCGGAGACGATCTCGGTGACGAGTCCGGTGACGGGGGAGGGGCTGGGTGAGGTCCCGATCGCCACCTCCGAGGACGTGGACGCGGCGGTGCGGTCGGCTCGGGGGGCCGTGGAGGAGCTCGACCGCATGACGGTCTTCGAGCGCGCGGAGCGTCTCCACCGCGTCGCGGAGCTGATCCGCGAGCGGAAGGAGGAGCTGGCCCGCGAGCTCACACTGGAGCAAGGGAAGCCCTACAAGGCCGAGGCCCTCGACGAGATCGAGGAGTCGGCCGAGAACTTCGAGGTCGCGGCCGAGGACATCAAGCGCCTCAACACCGAGGTCCTGCCCTCGGCCGACCGCAACAAGAAGATGTTCACGTTCCGGAAGGCGAACGGGGTCTACGCGACGATCACCCCCTGGAACTTCCCGTTCGTGATCCCCTCGGAACTGCTGGCCCCGGGCCTGGCTGCGGGGAACGCGATGATCCTCAAGCCCTCGGAGCACACACCGCTGATCGGGGCGCGGATGGTCGAGATCATCGCCGAGGCGCGGTTCCCCGAGGGGTCGATCTCGCTCGTCTTCGGCGAGGCAGAGACCGGCCGGGCGCTCGTCTCGCACCCGGGCGTGGACGCGATCGCCTTCGTGGGGCACAACAGCACGGCCGAGGCGATCGTCCGCGCGGCGGGCCTGAAGCGCACGCTGATGGAGGCCTCGGGGAACGGTCCGGTGATCGTCCTCGACGATGCGAGCCTCGACGAGGCTGCCGCGCTCGCCACCTTCGGCGCGACCTACGTCTCGGGTCAGTGCTGCGTGGCCACCGAGCGTATCCTCGTCGCCGAGTCGGTCCACGACGACTTCATCGAGCGACTGGTGAAGGAGGCCGAGGCCGCGGTGCTCGGCGACCCCTTCGACGACGCGACGATCATGGGGCCGCTGAACAACGCGGCGGTCGCCGAGAAGGTGGATCGTCACCTCGAGGACGCGAGGTCGAAGGGCGTCGAGATCCTCACCGGGGGGCGGCGGGCCGACGGGTTCCCCACCGACCTCTACTACGAGCTGACCGTGGCCGACGGGGTGGGGCCCGAGACGCTGCTGTTCCGCGAGGAGACGTTCGGTCCCGTCCTCCCCGTGACGACCTTCCGTGACGACGAGGAAGCGATCGCGATGGCCAACGACTCGGACCTTGGGCTGCAGGCCGCGGTGTTCACCTCGAGCCTGAAGCGGGCGTTCCGGTTCATCGATCGGATCCGCGCGGGCAACATCGTGGTGAACGACACGACGGACTACTGGGAGGCCCACCAGCCCTTCGGCGGCGCCTCCGGCACGAAGACGGGGTGGGGGAGGGTCGGCGGCAAGTACGCGATCGAGGACATGTCAGACCTGCGCACGGTCGTGATCGACTGGGAGAAGACGAGGGACTGACGGTCAGATGCCGGGGGCCGGCTCGGGCTCGCCGAGGCGGAGCAGCGCTTCCTCCCGGTGCTCTCGCCGCTCCTCGTCGGATCGCTGCACGACCTCGCGGATCGTCGCGGTCAGCTCCTCGAACTGGAACGGTTTCGTCACGTAAGCGTCGGCCCCCAGGCGGTAGGCGCGGGCCACGTCGGCGGGACGCGACTTGGCCGAGACGACCACGAGCGCGGGTCGCCGCGCCTGCTCGGCCAGCGCCTCGATCACGGCCCAGCCGTCGAGCATCGGCATCATCAGGTCGAGCAGCACGACGTCGGGCCCGTGCTCACGCACCCGGGCCAGCGCGGTCTCTCCGTCGCCGGCGAGCGCCGTCCTGAACCCATCGGCTTCGAGGCTGTGCCGAACCATGACGAGGATGTCCGGCTCGTCGTCCACGATGAGCACGAACGGCATCTTCACGCCCCCACCTCCCGCTTCAACTTGTGTTCCATGAGGGGAAGCGCCACCGAGAAGACCGCGCCGCCACCCTCCGCGTCGTCCGCCCATACCCTTCCGCCGAGCGCCGAGACGATCCCGTGCACGATGGACAGGCCGAGCCCCATGCCGCTCCGGTCTCCTCCGGCCTCGGAATAGCGGTCGAAGATCCGCTCCCTGTCGCCTGGGGCGATGCCTGGACCTCGATCGATCACCGACACGATCCCGTGGTCCTCGTCGTGCCGGACCTCGATGCGGATCGGCGCCTTCCCGAACCGGAAGGCGTTGTCGAGGAGGTTCCACAGCACCTGCTCGAGGAGGCCCGAGTCGCCCCCCACGACGCAGGTCGGCGGTGCGTCGACCTCGACCACGCCGGCGCCGCCCGTGTCGTACTCGAGGGTGACCTTTCGGGCGGTGTCAGCCAGGTCGGTGAAGGCCGACGCGGCGGCTCGCGCCTCACGCTGCGCCCCGGCCTCGGACAGGAGTCGGTCGACGGTCTCCGACAGCCGCGTCAGGCTGTCGGTCATGCTCTCCACGATCTCGGAGCCGCCCTCGGCCGTCCCGAGGAGCCGCCCCAGCGCCACCACGCTCTGGCGGAGCGCCGCGAGCGGCGTGCGCAGGTCATGGCTGATGCTGGAGATGAGCTCAGACTTCACGCGATTCAGCTCGGCCAGCTCGGCCAGCCGGTCTCGCTCGCCCTCGAACACCCGGGCGTTGGCGATCGCGATCGCCGCGTGGCCCGCGAAGACGGTCAGCAGTTGGAGGTCGTGTTCGGAGAAGGCCCGGCGCTCCCCCGCGTTGACGTTGAGAACGCCGAGGAGCTGGTTGCGGTGGAGCAGCGGGACGCACATCGCGCTCTCGATGGGGGAGTCGCGCTCGACGAGCTGCTTGAAGCGCTCCGGGTTCGCCCGACCGGTCAGCAGGAGCGGCTCGCGGGTCAGCGCGACGTGCCCCGCCACGCTCTCACCGATCTTCATGCGGGCGCTCTGCGCTTGCTCGTTGCCGACAGCGCACACGGTCTGCAGGAAGCCGGCCCCGTCGAGCAGCATGATGGACCCCTGAGAGCCCTGGAAGACCCCGAGCGCCTCGTCGAGGAGGACCTGGAGGGCCTCGTCGAGCTCGAGCACGCCGTTGATCGTGCGGGCGGTGGAGACGAGCGCCGAGAGGTCGCGAACGCGGTTCGAGTAGGCCGAGCTCAGCACGCGCTCGTCGTCGAGCTGGGCCCGCACGGCGCGGAGCCGGAGCTCTCGCCACGCGGCGTAGACGCCGAACGCGATCGAGACGCCGAGGAGAACGAAGCCGAGGAGCTGGCGGGAGCCGAGGGACCCCCCTCGCCAGAGCGCGACGGCGGCGAAGGCTGCGGCGACCACGGCGAGACCGATCATGGCGGTGCGAGCCAGGCCATCTCGTCCACCGAAGCGGCTGAGCAGCTTCGGCGCCTTGTAGCCGGTTTCCGAGGCGCTCGAGTCGAGCGAATCCGTCATGGGCCCCTCCGAGGCAGACGTGTCCGGACCGTCTTTGAGGTCTATCGGCCCTCGGGGTGCGAACCCTTAGCCGGAGGCGTCCCGTCCGAGACGGATGGCCGATTCGCGCCGTCCTCGGCGGAGACGACGCCGTCACGGATCGCGAGGATCCGGTCGGCGAAGGGGAGCGCCTCGGCGTTGTGCGTGGCCAGCAGGCAGCAGGTGCCTCGCGCAGCCGCCTCGCGCAGCGCTCGCAGCACCCCGACCGCCCATTCCGCGTCCTGGTGCCCGGTGGGCTCGTCCGCGAGGAGGACCGTCGGCCTCACCACGAGCGCCCGCGCCAGCGCGGCCCGCTGCTGCTCCCCGAGCGAGACCTCCGCCGGGCCGCGGGCCGCGAGCTCGGCGAGGCCGAACCGCTCGAGCAGCTCGCCGACGCGGGGCCCTGCATCGTCGAGGCTCCCCTCGAGGCGCAGGGGGAGGCTCACGTTCTCCTCGATCGAGAGCTCCTCGAGGAGGCCCAGGCTCTGCGGGACGACGGCGACGTCCTTCCAGCGGGGCTGCTCGGGCGGGGGACCGCCCCGCCACCGGACCACGCCTCGATCGGGGCGCTCCCATCCGGCGAGGATCGCCAGCAGGGTGCTCTTCCCCGAGCCGGACGGGCCCACGAGCGCGACCACCTCGCTCTGCTCCAGCTCGAGGGTCGCGCCGCGCAGGGCGCGAACCTCCTCGGGACCGCGGCGGTAGGAGCGCGCCAGATCTCGTGCTTCGAGGAAGGTGCTCATGGCGGTGTGATCCTCACCTCTCCGTCCTCCTCGGAGATGACCGCCCTCTGATCGGGAAAGAGCGCGAGCATCTCGGGGGGGAGCTGGATGCGGCCCGACTCGTCGATCACGGAGAGGCGGCGGTCGGCGCGGGTCTCCGCCTCCAGCGCCCCGTGACGGAGCGCGAGGACGCGGTCGGCCCGCGAGACGACCTGCGGGTCGTGGGTGGCGACCACGACGGCGGCTCCCGTGTGCGCCAGCGCGGCCACGCCGTCGAGGAGCGACCCCCCGATCCGGCTGTCGAGCTCGGCGGTCGGCTCGTCGGCGACGATCAGCCGGGGCCTGCCCACGGCCGCCTGGGCGAACGCCACCCGCTGCTGCTCCCCGCCGGAGAGCTGAGAGGGGAGGTGGCCGGCGCGGCCCCCGATGCCGAGCAGCTCGACGAGCTCGGTGAGGCCGGTGTCGCCGCCGCCTCGCAGGCCTTCCGCCACCTCGAGGTGCTCGGCGACCGTCAGGTGCGGGACCAGGTTGTCGGAGGGCCGCTGGAAGACGTAGCCGATCGCGCGGCGCCGGAGCGCCCGGAGCCTCTTCGGAGGGAGGCCGGCGGTCTCCTCGCCCCCGAGCAGGACCGAGCCGGCCGTGGGCCGGTCGATCGCCGCGAGGATCCGGAGGAGCGAGGACTTTCCCGACCCCGAGGGGCCCACCAGCGCGGTGAGGGCACCCCGGGAGAACTCCGCGTCGATGCCCTTCAGCGCGTGGACCTCCCCGGACGGCGTCCAGTAGATCCTGACCACACCAGTGCAGACCGCGGCCGCCTCAGCCGTCAACGCGCATCACCTCCGCCACGTCCGCCCGGTCAGCGCTCCGCTGCACCTGCAGGGCGCCGAGGAGCGCCACGAGGGCACCCGCCGCGGCCGTCGTCAGTGCCAGGCCGAGGGGGAAGCGCAGGACGGGCGCGGGCGGCACCTCGGGCAGCAGGTCGAGCCTGCCGATCACGAGGGCCGCGGCCAGCCAGGCGAGGCCCCCGCCGATCGCCAGGGCCACCGCGATCATCCCCCCGAGCTCGAGGCTCACCGACCGCCGGTGGGCGGCGCGGGAGAGGCCCATGCGCACCGTGAGCGTGTAGGCGACGGTGCGGGACCGATGGCGCGCCTGGAGGTACAGGACGATCCCCGCCAGGGCGACCAGCCCCGTGAGGACGCCCAGCGCCTGGAGGAACTCGAAGGTCCACGACACTGAGAGGAAGGTGGGGACGCGTTCCACCGACTCCGCGGAGAGGAACTGCTCGAAGGGGATGCCGGTCGAGCGGAGCTGGCGCTCCACGCGCACGGGGTCTCCCCTCGCCCACACCTGGAGCTCGTGGCCGACCCGGGACAGCGAGGTGTCGGCCGCCTCCAGAGCCGCGACAAGGACGTCGTCGCGAGCGACGAGGAGTGGTCGGTCGGTCGTCATCCCCGGGAAGGCCTGCGCCGAGCCCACCACCCGCAGGTCCAGGCGCGCGGGGCCGATGTCGACGTCGGACCCCTCCGGGACGGGCGCGCCCGCCACGAGCACGGGGAGCACCACGCCCTCGGCCGGCCCCAGGGGCTGGAGGGCTTCGGAGGCCGAGCGGTGCCCGAAGGCGGGGTCCCAGTACGCCGCGCGGTCGAAGGTCGCCGGGTCGACGCCGAGGATCTCGACCGCACGTCCGGACGGGACCGCCTCGGCCTGCGGGATCCGGATCACCGTGGTTACGGGGAAGGGAAGGTCCGGGAGGGGCGAGGG
>DATKBL010000168.1:0-3171 GCA_035513995.1 Actinomycetota bacterium | reverse complement strand
TGTCGATGGAGATCATGGAGCGCAACGGGGTCGCCGTCGATTCCCTCCGCGCCGTGGACCACGACATCGCCTACGGCGTCTACGGCGACATGACCGAGCACGGCTGGGAGAGCGACGAGTGGCCCGAGCTGTTCGCGCGGGTGATGGCGGCGGACATCCTGGTCGTCGGCTCGCCGATCTGGCTGGGCGAGAAGTCCTCGGTCTGCACCAAGGTGGTCGAGCGCCTCTACGCCATGTCGGCCGAGCTCAACCAGGCAGGCCAGTACGCCTACTACGGCAAGGTCGCCGGGTGCGTGATCACCGGCAACGAGGACGGGATCAAACACTGCTCGATGGGGATCCTCTACGCCCTCCAGCACATCGGCTACACGATCCCGCCGCAGGCCGACTGCGGCTGGATCGGCGAGGCGGGCCCCGGGCCGAGCTACCTCGACCCTGCCTCCGGCGGCCCGGACAACGAATTCACCAACCGCAACCTGACGTTCATGACCTGGAACCTCCTCCACCTCGCCCGCATGCTCCACCAGGCCGGGGGCGTGCCGGCCCATGGCAACCAGCGCTCGGAGTGGGACGCCGGCTGCCGCTCCGACTTCCCCAACCCCGAGCACCGCTGAGGGCGGGGCCGGGGGCCGGCGAGCCCTCCAGGACGGCCCGGACGGGCGGTAGGATCGCCCCGATGCCGCGGCACGATGCCTGGGTCGATGACGCCAACGTGGCGCTGCTCGTCGACCTCTACGAGCTGACCATGGCGCAGGCCTACTGGCGCCAGGGGATGGATGACGACGCCGTCTTCAGCCTCTACTTCCGCGAGCTGCCGGCAACGCGCAACTACATCCTCGCCTGCGGTCTCGCCGACGCCCTGCGCTACCTCGAGCGCCTCCACTTCGCCGGCGAGCACCTCGCCTACCTCGACAGCCTCGGCCACTTCTCCGCCGAGTTCCTCGACTGGCTCGCGGACCTCCGCTTCACCGGCGACGTCTGGGCCGCCCCCGAGGGCACGCCCCTCTTCCCCGAGGAGCCGTTCCTGGAGGTGGAGGGCCCGATCGCCGCGGCCCAGATCGCCGAGACCTTCGTCATGAACCAGGTCTGCTTCCAGAGCGTGCTGGCCTCCAAGGCGGCGCGGGTGGTGACCGCCGCCGACGGCCGGGCGGTCGTCGACTTCGGCCTGCGGCGGATGCACGGCACCGATGCCGGGATGAAGGCCGCCCGCGCCTTCCACGTCGCCGGCGTGGCGGCGACGAGCAACGTCCTCGCCGGCGAGGTCTACGGCGTGCCGGTGACCGGGACGATGGCCCACAGCTACGTCCAGTCCCACGACGACGAGCTCGAGGCCTTCCGGGCCTTCGTCACGCTCTACCCCGACACGGTGCTGCTGGTCGACACCTACGACACCCTCGCCGGGGTCGAGAAGGTCGTCGCGCTCGCCCGCGAGCTCGGCGGCGAGCTGCGGCTGCGGGCGATCCGCCTCGACTCCGGCGACCTCGGGGCCCTCGCCCGGCGGAGCCGATCGATCCTCGACCGGGCGGGCCTGGAGCAGGTCGAGATCTTCGCCAGCGGGGGCCTCGACGAGGAGCGGATCGCCGGGCTCCTCGCCGCGGGGGCGCCGATCGACGGCTTCGGGGTCGGCACCGAGATGGGCGTGTCCCGGGACGCGCCCTCCCTCGACATGGCCTACAAGCTCACCGCCTACGCCGGGCTCGGGCGGCTCAAGACCTCGCCCGGCAAGCAGATCCTGCCGGGCCGCAAGCAGGTCTTCCGCCGCGAGGAGGGGGGCGAGGCGACGGGCGACGTCATCGCCCGCGCCGACGAGGAGTTGCCGGGGCGGCCGCTGCTCGAGCCGGTGATGCGGCGAGGGGAGGTGACCTCCGCCGAGGTCGGCGACCTCGAGGCGGCGCGGGCGCGGGCGCGGCGCGAGATCGCCCTGCTGCCGCCACGGATCCGCGCCCTGCCGCCGGCGGACCCCCCGTACCCGGTCGCCGTCAGCGAGGCGCTGGTGGGCCACCAGAATCGTGTGCGGGAGCGGGTCGAGGGGGGGTGAGCGAGGAGGGCGGGGTGCGCTCGGGCCCTGCCGGGACGCGGTTGATTCCCCCTGCCGGGCGATCTATGGTGGCGGCGTGACCTCTGCGGGCGCCCGCCGTCGGCTGCCGCTCCCCCCCCACTTCGACCCCGGCCGCGTCGGCGAGCTGTGGCGCGTCGACTACGCGGCGCTGGCCGCGGCGGCGGCGGACTGGGCCGCGGCGCACGACCTGCGGCCGGCCGACGACGACGACCCCCGGATCTGCCTGCTGCTGATCGACGTCCAGAACACCTTCTGCCTGCCCGACTACGAGCTCTTCGTCGCCGGCCGTTCGGGCACCGGCGCGGTCGACGACAACCTCCGCCTCTGCCGCTTCGTCTACCGCAATCTCGGGGCGCTCACCGCGATCCAGGCGACGATGGACACCCACACCGCCTTCCAGATCTTCCATCCGGCGTTCTGGATCGACGCGCAGGGAGCGCACCCCGAGCCGCTGACCCGGATCCCCGTCGCCGACGTCGAGGAGGGGCGCTGGCGGGTGGACCCGCGGGCGATCCCCAACCTCGACTACGCGGCCCGCGACGAGATCGACCAGTACGCCCTCCACTACGTCCGCCACCTCGCCGCCGCCGGCAAGTACGACCTGATGATCTGGCCCTACCACGCCGTCCTCGGCGGGCCGAGCCACGCCCTGGTCTCGGCGGTCCACGAGGCGATGTTCTTCCACACCATCGCCCGCGCCAGCCAGAGCCACTACGAAGTCAAGGGGGACCGGCCGCTGACCGAGCACTACTCGGCCCTGCGCCCGGAGGTCACCCACGACCACCGCGGCGAGCGCATCGCCCGCGACAACGAGGGCTTCGTGGAGACCCTCCTCGCCTACGACGCCGTCGCCGTCGCCGGGCAAGCCAAGAGCCACTGCCTGGCGTGGACCATCGAGGACCTCCTCGGCGACATCCGCGATCGCGACCCCTCGCTCGCCCGCAAGGTCTACCTCCTCGAGGACTGCACCTCGCCGGTGGTCATCCCCGGGGTCGTCGACTTCACCGAGGAGGCCGACGAAGCCTTCGCCCGCTTCGCCGATGCCGGGATGCGGGTGGTGCGCTCGACCGACCCGCTCGCCGACTGGCCGGGAATCTAGCCCGCCGCGACGC
>DATKBL010000167.1:0-10594 GCA_035513995.1 Actinomycetota bacterium | reverse complement strand
CGGCGTCGGTCGGGAACGGCGACGTCGGCTACGCGATCACCTCGACCGAGGCGATGCCCCAGATCGAGCGCGGCATCGGTCGCTCCGAGCCCACCAGCACCGGCCCCTGCCTGCGGTGAGCCTCGGCTACTCCTCCATGACGACGCGGACGTCGCCCTCCTTCGAGGCGAGGGTGAACGCGGTGACCTCGCCCTCCCGCCGGAACGTCAGTGACAGGGTGCTCTCGCCGACGCGGAGGTTCCGCAGCTCCACCTCATTCAGCCACCGAGGCAGGTGAGGTCTGTTGATCGTGAGCAGGTTCTCATGGGCCCGCGCGGAGATCCCGAGCATCGCCTGCAGGAGGAGGAACGGCGTCCCGGCCGCCCAGGCCTGCGGCGAGCAGGCCACCGGGTACTGCACCGGTCGGTTCGGGGAGCGGCGGACGAAGCCGCAGAACAGCTCGGGGAGGCGCATGTAGTCCATGTGGATCGCCGCCTCGAACATCGCCGTGGCGACGCGGTTGGTGGCCTCCACGAAGCCGTAGCGCTTCAGCCCGGCTGCGATCAGCGCGTTGTCGTGCGGCCAGACCGAGCCGTTGTGGTAGCTCATCGGGTTGTAGGCGCGCTCCGACTTGCTCAGCGTCCGGATCCCCCACCCCGAGAACATGTCGGGCGCGAAGAGCCGCTGAGCGATCGCCTCGGCCTTCGCCGGCTCGACCGCGTCGCAGTAGAGCGCGTGGCCGGGGTTCGAGGTGATCGCCTGCACCTGCCGCTTCTCGCCGTCGAGTGCCTCGGCCATGTAGCCCTCGTCCTCCATCCAGAACTCGTCGTTGAAGCGCTTGCGCAGGACGGTGGCCTCGTCGCGGAGGGCGACCGCGCGGGCGTGATCGCCGAGCGCGGCGAACAGCTCGGCCATCCGGACCTTCGCCATGTAGACGTAGGCCTGCACCTCGACCAGCGCGATCGGGGCGCGGGCGAGCGTGCCGTCGCGATGCACGACCGAGTTCCAGGAGTCCTTCCATCCCTGGTTCTCGAGCCCCCGATCGGAGCGGCGCTGGTACTCGACGAAGCCGTCGCCGTCGAGATCGCCGTGCTCGTCGATCCAGGCGAGGGCGGCCTCGGCCGCCGGCATCAGCTCGCCGACGAGCTCGGTGTCGGCGGTCCACCGGTGGTACTGGGCCAGCAGGATCAGGAACCAGGGCGTGGAGTCGACCGAGCCGTAGTAGGGGGTGTGCGGGATCAGGCCGGCGCCGGCGAGCTCGCCCCGACGCATCTCGTGGAGGATCTTCCCGGGCTCCGCGTCGCGCCAGTCGTCGCGCTCGCGGGCCTGGAGCGAGGCGAGCAGCCGCAGGGTGTCCCGGGCGAGGTGCGGGTTGACCATCAAGAGCTGGTGCGAGGTGATGAGGGCGTCGCGGCCGAAGGGCGAGACGTACCAGGGGATGCCGGCCGCCAGGGTCCCTCCCCCGTCCGCGCTCATCCACAGCGCCCGAAGGTCCCGTAGCCCCCGGGCCAGGAGCTCGTTGAAGAGCGCGTTGTCGGTGCGGATCCGCGTGGACTCGCGCTCCCACGACTCGTAGGAGCGCCGCAGCTCGTGAATCGTCGAGTCGTAGTCGCGGTGCGGGAGCTTCCGGGACGGCCCCACGATCGGCTCGACCTCGAGCGTGAGCACCCGGGTCTCGCCGGAAGGGATGCTGAGCCCGAACGTCGCCTCGACGAGATCGCCCCGGACCTCCATCCGGTCGGGCTCCGCGCCGAACGAGATGCGGGTGGTGCGCTGCACATCGTCCTCGCCGAGGTACGAGAAGGAGATCGAGCTGGCCTCCACCTTCGGGGGCTCGTGGTGGCCCCGCCGCTGCCGGCGCACGCCTCGTACCTCGAAGATGTCGGCGAAGTCGGCGCCGAACGTGAACGAGACGTCCACCTCGACCGCGAGGGCGTTGTAGTTCTTGATCCTCGTCTTCTCGTAGAGGCGGTCGCCGACGGCGCGGATCCTCCGGACGTTGAGGCTCTGCTGGGCGGCGGCGAGCTTCCCGTCTCCGTCGTAGATCGCGGGGTTCGTCATGTCGATGTGCGCCATGTAGGCGCGCTCGGCCGACGACGACAGGAGGATCGGGTCGCGGCCCGACAGCCAGAACCGGAAGTGGGAGAGGAACCGCGTGTCGAGGTGGTAGAAGCCGAGGCCGAGCTCCTGCCGGTCGTCGAGGTGGCCCTCGGAGTCGGCGTACAGGAAAGTGGGCCCCTCCTTGGTGGCCAGCACCTTGCTCGGGAGGTCGGCCACGATCTCGGGCGCGCCCTCGTTGAGGATGCGCTCGAGGGCATCCTCGAACTCTGGGGAGCCTGGGGGGTCGGGCGTGCCGGGGGTATCCGGGCCGGAGGTCATCTCCGCGGGAGTCTAGGGTCGGAGCGCCGATCGAACAAGGTCCGGCTCAGTCCTCCTCGACGATCGAAGCGCCCTCGGCGGCGACGCCCGGCCGCTCGACCCGCCAGCCCGGACCGAGCTCCGGGATGGGGCCGCCGACCCCCTCGAACGCCAGGATCGTCGGGCCCGCGCCCGAGAGGCACGCGGGGACGTCCGCCTCGCGGAGGTCGCGGAAGAGCGCCCGCGCCTTCGGGGCGAGATTGAGGCGGCGGGCCTGGTGGAGACGGTCCTCGAGCGCCTCGTGGAGGAGCACGGGATCGTAGGTCAGCGCGCGGACGGCCAGGGCCGAGCGCCCGACGTTGAAGGCGGCGTCGCGCAGGGGGACCTCGACGGGCAGGACGCGGCGGGCGTCCTGGGTCGGGACGCGCTCGCCCTCCGGGATCAGGACGACCGGTCGCAGATCGGGGTGGGGGTCGAGCCGCTCGGCGCGCCACCCGTCGCGCGACAGGTACGCGATCACGCCGCCCCCCCGGAAGCACGCCGCGACGTTGTCGGGGTGGCCCTCGACGTCGACGGCGAGGCCGAGGAGTCGGTCGGGGTCGAGGCCCGCCCCGATGAGCCGGTCGGCGAGCAGAACACCGGTGACGACCGCGGACGCCGAGGAACCCAGCCCGCGCTCGAGGGGGATCCCGTTGCGGCAGCGCAGGCCCAGCGGGGGAAGGGAGCCCCCGACCTCCCGGGCGAAGTAGGTCATCGAGCGGAAGATCAGGTTCGAGGCGTCCTCGGGGAGCTCGCCGGCGCCCTCGCCCTCGACCTCGACGGCGGGCTCCGCGGGCGTCTCGCAGACGACCTCGTTGTGGAGGCCGAGGGCGAGGGCGAGGGCGTCGAAGCCCGGGCCCAGATTCGCGGCGGTGGCAGGGGTGCGGACGATGAGGCGCAACGTCAGAGCCCCAGGGCGGCGGCGACCGCGCCGGGGTCGGCCGCCACGCGGACCGGACGAGGCGCGGTCGCCGCCGCCCACTCCGGGTCCTTCAGCCCGTGGCCCGTCAGCACGCATACGACCGTCCTCCCCCGCTCCAGCCGCCCCAGCGCCGCTACCTGGAGGAGACCCGCCACCGAGGCGGCCGAGGCCATCTCGCAGAAGACGCCTTCCCCCGCCAGCCGACGGTACGCCGAGAGGATCTGCCGGTCGGTCACGGCCTCGATCGCCCCGCCCGACTCCGCCGCGGCCTTCTCGGCCTGCTCCCACGACGCGGGGTTGCCGATCCGGATCGCCGTGGCGATCGTGACGGGGTTCGCCACCGGCTCGCCGCGGACGATCGGCGCGGCTCCCGCCGCCTGGAAGCCCAGCATCGCCGGCGGCTCCGCGATCAGCCCGTCGGCCGCGTACTCGCGGTAGCCCTGCCAGTGGCTCGTGATGTTGCCGGCGTTCCCCACCGGAAGGAAGTGGTCGTCGGGGGACCGTCCCAGCGCGTCGCACACCTCGAAGGCGAGCGTCTTCTGCCCCTCGATGCGGTCGGGGTTCACGGAGTTCACGAGGGTCACGGCGTGGCCCTCCGCGAGCTCCCGCACGACCGTCAGCGCCTCGTCGAAGCTGCCGTCGATCTCCAGGATCCGCGCTCGGTGGACGAGCGCTTGGGCCAGCTTCCCCGAGGCCACCCTCCCGCTCGGGACGATCACGCCGCAGGTCATCCCGGCGCGCGCGGCGTAAGCGGCGGCCGAGGCGCTCGTGTTCCCGGTCGATGCGCACACGACCGCCTCCGCGCCCTGCTCGAGCGCCCGCGAGATCGCCACCGTCATCCCACGGTCCTTGAACGAGCCGGTGGGGTTGGCGCCCTCGTACTTCAGGTACACCTCGCAGCCGGTCTCCTCCGAGAGCGAGGCCGAGCGGAGGAGCGGCGTGCCCCCCTCGCCCAGCGATACCACCGGCGTGGCGTCGGTCACGGGGAGCCGGTCACGGTACTCCTCGACGATCCCGCGCCAGGGCGACGCCATCAGCCCTCCTCGCCCTCGACCCGGAGCACGCTCCGTACCTCGTGCACGACGTCGAGGCTCCGCAGCCCCTCGACGGTCCGTCGGAGCGCCCCCTCGTTCGCGCGGTGGGTGATCAGCACGATGAGCGCCTCCTCGCCGGTGCCCTCCTGCCACACACTCCGGATCGAGACCTCCTCGTCGCCGAAGACCCCCGCGATCCGCGCCAGCACCCCCGGCCGGTCCACGACGGCGAGCAGGAGGTAGTACCGCCCCTCGCTCTCCTCGATCGACAGGACGCGACGCTCGCGGTAGCAGGTGCAGCCCACCGGTCGGCCGCCGTTCGCCGCGCCCCGGGCCACGTCCACGAGGTCGCCCGCGACGGCCACCGCGGTGGGCTCCGCTCCCGCGCCCCGGCCGTAGAACATCAGCTCGCCCACGTTGGGGCCCTCGACGAACACCGCGTTGTAGCTCTCGCGGACCGCGGCCAGGGGATGGTCCTGGGGCAGCATCGCGGGGTGGACGCGGACGGCCACCGCGTCGCCGTCCAGCTCGGCCACGGCGAGCGGCTTGACCACGTACCCCAGCTCCTCGGCGAACCCCACGTCCTCGCGACTCACGGCCCCGATGCCCTCCCGCGCGACGTCGTCAGCGACCACGCGAGAGTTGAACGCGATCGAGGCCAGGATCGCGCACTTGGCGGCGGCGTCGTGCCCCTCGACGTCGGCGGTGGGGTCGGGCTCCGCGAAACCCTCCGCCACCGCGAGCCCCAGCGCCTCCTGGAAGGACATCTCGTCCTCGTGCATCCGCGTGAGGATGAAGTTCGTCGTCCCGTTCACGATCCCCGTCACGCGGGTGATCCGCTCGCCGGCCAGCGACTCCTTGAGAGGGCGGATCAGCGGGATGCCCCCGCCCACGGCCGCCTCGAACCGAAGGTCGACGCCGGCGTCCTCGGCCGCCTCGAACAGGTCGCGCCCGCTCCCGGCCAGCAGCTCCTTGTTCGCCGTCACGACGTGCTTCCCGTCCTCGAGGGCGCGGAGCACGAGCTCGCGCGCGGGGTCGGCGCCGCCCATCACCTCGACGACGGCCTCGACCTCCGGATCGTCCACCACGGAGCCCAGGTCGTCCGTGAAGCGGTCCTTGGGCACCGGTACGTCGCGCTCGCGCGCCGGGTCGCGCACCCCCACGCGGACCACCTCGATGCGGCACCCGGCGCGCTCGGCGATGTCCTCGGCGTGCTCCTCGAGGAGCCGCAGGGTCGCCGAGCCCACGGTGCCGCAGCCGAGGAACCCGACGGTGAGCGTCCTCACAGCCACCGGGCCATCACGACCTCGTCCTCGTAGCCGTAGGACTTCTTCGTGTGCCCGCGGAACACGCCCTCCTCGACGAACCCGAACTTCCGGTAGAGCGCGATCGCCGCCGCGTTGTGCGGGAACACCGAGAGGCTGAGCTTCTCCACGCCGACCTCGCGGGCCCACCGGATCGCCTCGGACATGAGGGCCGACCCCACGCCCCGGCCCCGGGAGGTGCGCCGCACCGACATCCCGATCGAGGCCACGTGGCGCAGCGTGGGGGCCGTCTCGCGCGACACGCCGAGGTGCCCGACGACGGTCTTCCCGTCGAGGGCGACGATCTCGGCGCCGTCGGCGGTCCACGACCCGCGGAAGCGCGCGCGGAACTCCCCCAGCGGCGAGGCAACCCGCTCGGTGCGGATGAAGCGGCGCTCGGCGGCGACCGCGGCGACGAGATCCATCACGCCCCGAGCGTCGCGGGGGTGCGCGGGACGGACCTCGATACCGGGGGGCGGCGCCGCCTCGTCCACGGGCGGGGGCCCGACGTCGAGACGGGCCAGGTCGCCGGGCTCCT
Source organism: Actinomycetota bacterium (assembly GCA_035513995.1). Taxonomy (GTDB): domain Bacteria; phylum Actinomycetota; class UBA4738; order UBA4738; family CALAEC01; genus DASUTW01. The sequence continues at coordinate 4,420 of DATKBL010000167.1, read as the reverse complement.
CGCGCCGCAGGATCACCCGGGGACCGTCGCCGCCGACGAGCACGACCGCGGGGCGGCCCACCTTGTTGTACGAGCTGGACATCGCGTACTCGTAGGCGCCGGTCCCCGCGAACGCGACGAGATCGCCTCGGGCCAGGTCGTCGGGGAGGGTGGCGTCGCGGGCGAGCACGTCGCCCGACTCGCAGTGGCGCCCGACGATCGTGACCTCGGCCGAGCGCGCGTCGCTCGCCCGCGACGCCACCGCCACCGTGTATCTCGCGTCGTAGAGCGCCGGACGGATGTTGTCCGACATGCCGCCGTCCACCGCGACGTAGGTCCGTATGCCGGGGACCTCCTTGATCGTCCCCACGCGGTAGATCGTGCAGGCGGCCGACGAGGAGATCGCCCTCCCGGGCTCGGCGATCAGCGTGGGGACCGGTAGCCCTCGCTCCTCGCAGCCTCGCAACAGCGCCTCCTGCACCGGGTCGGCGATGTCGGCGGGCGCCGGCGCCTCTTCGTCGGTGTAGCGCGTGCCCATCCCTCCGCCGAGGTCGAGCAGCTCGGCCTCGAACCCCGCGTCGTCGCGCGCCTCCTCGAGGAACGCGAGCGCGACCTCGAGCGCCCCCAGGTACGGGGCGCTGTCGAGCAGCTGGGAGCCGACGTGCACGTGCACGCCCCGGACGTCGAGGTGGTCGGCGGCGAGCGCCCGCTTCAGGGCGTTCGCCGCCGTCCCCACCGGTATCCCGAACTTCGTGTCGGGCACGCCGGTCGCGACGTACGCATGGCTCGACACCTCGATCCCAGGCGCGAGCCGCAGGAGGACCGGCTGGGGCCTCCCGCGAGCGGCCGCCGCCGTGTCGACGCGGTCGATCTCCTCCTCGTTGTCGAGGATCAGCAGGCCCACTCCCTCCCTCACCGCCCGGTCGATCTCGTCGTCCAGCTTGTTGTTTCCGTGGAGGACGACGGCCTCGGCGGGCACGCCCACGCGGAGGCACGCGTCGAGCTCGCCGCCGGTCGCCGCCAGCAGGCCCAGACCCTCCTCGGCGGCGATCCGGATCAGCGCCTGCGCGGGGAACGCCTTCACCGCCCACAGGACGCGCTCGTACGCGGCCGCGAACGCCCGGCAGCGCTCGCGGACGTGCTCCTCGTCCACCACGACCAGCGGGGTCCCGAAGCGCTCGGCGAGCTCGCGCGCGAGCTGCCCGCGGATCGTCAGACCGTCGGGGCCGAAGCTCGCCCCCTCGGACCAGGGCCCGGCCACCTCAGGCCTCCTCGTCCTCGTCGAGCCGCTCCATCGAGTCGGGCGCCGAGACGCCCACGATCGCGAGCGCGTTGGCGATCACCCGCCGCGCCGCCGCCGCGAGGTGCAGCCGCGCCTGGGTCAGCTCCTCGTCCTCGGTCACCACGCGGCACGCCGTGTAGAAGCGGTGGAACCCCGCCGCCACCTCCTCGATGTAGCGCGTCAGGCGATGGGGCGCGCGGAGGTTCGCCGCCAGCGCGACCCGCTCGGGAAACGCGGCGATCTTGCGGAGCAGGCCGAGCTCGGTCTCCTCCTGCAGGACGTCGAGGTCCACCTCGTCGAGCGGTCGCATCGTCACGCCCTGCTCGGCCGCGAACCGCAGGATGCTCGCGATCCGCGCGTGCGCGTACTGCACGTAGTACACGGGGTTGTCGAGCGACTGGCTCGACACGAGGTCGATGTCGAAGTCCAGCGCGGTGTCGGTGGAGCGAGTGAGCAGCGTATACCTCGCCGCGTCGGGCCCGACCTCGTCGAGCAGCTCGTCGAGGCTGATCATCTCGCCCGTGCGCTTGCTCATCTTCACCTGCTCGCCGCCGCGATAGAGCGCCACGAGCTGCATCAGGATGAACTCCGCCTTCTCGGGGTCGTAGCCGAGGACCTCCGCCGCGCCGCTCAGGCGTTTCACCGCGCCGTGGTGGTCGGCACCCCAGATGTAGATCAGCCGGTCGAACCCACGCCCGAACTTGTCGCGCATGTACGCGACGTCGGCGGCGAAGTACGTGTGGTCCCCGGACGAGCGGATCAGCACGCGGTCCTTCTCGTCCCCGAACCGCGTCGACTCGAACCACACCGCGCCCTCGTCGTCGTAGGCGACGCCGCGCTCGCGGAGCAGCTCGACCGCCTGATGGATCCGCCCGCTGTCCTGGAGCTCCGACTCGGGGAACCACGTGTCGAAGCGGATCCCGAAGCGCGCGAGCGTGGCCCGGATGTCGTCGAGGCTCCGGCGGATGCCCTCTTCGCGAAGCTTGTCCAGGCGCTCCTCCCGGGGCATCTCGAGCACCTTCTCGCCGAGGTCGTCGGCGATGCGCGCGGCGAGCTCCACGACGTAGGCGCCCTCGTAGCCGCCCTCGGGCACCTCGGCCTCGCGCCCGAACCGCTCCAGGTAGCGCGCCTCGACCGACTCGGCGAACAGCGCGGCCTGGGTGCCCGCGTCGTTCACGTAGTACTCGCGCTCGACCCGGTAGCCGGCCGCCTCCAGCAGCGAGGCCAGCGCGTCGCCGACCACGGCGCCCCGGCCCGTCCCGACGTGCAGCGGCCCCGTGGGGTTGGCCGAGACGAACTCGACCTGGACGCGCTCGCCGCCGCCCACGTCGACCCGCCCGTACGCCTCGCCCTGCCGCTCCACCTCGTGCAGGACGCGATGGAGCCACACGTGGGCCAGCGTGAAGTTGATGAAGCCGGGGCCCGCGACCTCGACCTTGGCCACGAGGTCGCTCTCGGGCAGGTGGCGGACCAGCACCTCCGCCACCTCGCGTGGGTTCCGCCCGACGCGCGCCCCGACCTCGAGCGCGACGTTCGTGGCGTAGTCGCCGTGCTCCTTCTGTCGGGGGTGGACGACCTCGAGCTGCTCGGGGAGCTCGGCGAGCCCCAGCTCGCCCTGCGCATCCTCGAGCGCCCGATGGATCAGCGAGAGGACCTCGGCTTCGCTCATGTCGCCTCCGTCACTCCCCCGCGACGAGGCTCTTGGCGAGTCGGATGAGCTCCTCGGGGTCGAACGGCTTGGTCACGTATGCTGACACACCGAGCTTGCGGCCGCGCTCCATGTCGTGCTCCTGGGTGCGGGCCGACAGGAAGATGACCGGGAGCTCCGCGGTAGCCGGGTCCTCCTTGAGGTGCTCGCAGACCTCCCAGCCGTCCATCCCCGGCATCATCACGTCGAGGATGACGAGGTCCGGGCGCTCCCGCCCCACCTGCTCCAGCACCTGCTCCCCCCGCTCCGCCGTGTCCACGTGGAAGCCCTCGAGCGAGAAGTTCACCTCGAGGAGTCGCAGGATGACGGGGTCGTCATCCGCGATCAGGATCCTCGTGGAGGCCATACGGGCGAGGATACCAGGGGGTCCCCTGCGGCCTTCCCTCCGCTGTACCATTGAGGTTGAGCCCCCGTAGCTCAGCGGATAGAGCACTGGCCTCCGGAGCCAGGGGCGCAGGTTCGAGTCCTGCCGGGGGTACCCTTCCACGAGGTTGAGGAGATCCCCCGACGCGGGCGCCGGGGGATCTCCGTCTCGTCGAGCGGTCGGGTTACGGGCCTCCGGGGGTGCTGCTTGGAGGTCCGGCGCCCGCGGGCGGGCCGCCCTGCGAAGGACCACCGGGGTTCGAGCCGGCTCCGCCCGAGGCTTCCTCGCCCCTGGCCCTGCCGGCCGCCGCGGCCTCTTCACCCTTCGCCTTGCCGGCCGAAGACATCTCCTCGCCCTTGGCCTTCCCGGCGGCCGCGGACTCTTCGCCCTTGGCCTTGCCCTCAGCCGCCCTCTCCTCACCGACGGTGCAGGGGTTCACGGCTTCGCCGTCCTCATCGCCGTTCTCCCCGTCCTCGCCGTTCTCGGTGTCTCCCCGAGCGGCGGCGGAGACGGCCTGGCCGAACTCACAACCGTTCGCGAACTCGCCGTTGTGCCAGGCCTCGATGACCTGCAGCACGTCGATCGCGGTCTGACTGGCGTGCTCCGACGCCACGCTCCCCTCCTTCAGGGGATCGGGGTCGAACTCGCCTTCCTCCTCGCCTTCCTCGGGTTCCTCCGGGTCCAGTCCGACGCTCTCGAGGAACTCCTCGGGAGAGGTCTGCAGCGACTCGGGCACGCCCGCGAAGGCGAGCCCGCCGAGCAAGGCGACACTGGCGATCGCAACGATCGCCGCCTTGGCGGTCAGTGATCGGAATGCCTTCCGCAATTCGATCAACCTCCTTTGGGCCCGTCTCATCCGGGTAATCGCCCGGGCCCCCCGGGAGGAAACGGGTCAGCCGGCGACGATCTCGGCCGCCTCGTCCGGATCGCAGATCCGGACGAGGTCGTGGTGCGCGGGATCGGTCACGATCAGCTCGCCGCGGAGCGTCTCCAGCATCGGCCTCCAGCGCTCCCCCACAAGCAGCAGGGGACGGGGCTCCACCGACATCTGCATGAGGTTCCAGCCCAGGGCGACCTCGGCCAGCGT
>DATKBL010000166.1:0-23211 GCA_035513995.1 Actinomycetota bacterium | reverse complement strand
GCTCGCGCACCTCGGGCTCGGCTGAGCGCCGGTAGGTGAGCCTCCAGACGTCGGTCACGCGATCGTGGCAGAACGCGGCCGTCGAACACAGCGAGAGGTCGTCCGTGAGCGTGACCCCCTCGCCGGGGACGGCACGCCTTCGCTGCTTCGTCGGGCCCCGATCGGCGGTCTCAGCGCCGTCCCATCGGAGCGTCTCGTGGGTACCGTCGCAGAAGGGCTTGTTCCCCGACCGGCCGCAGCGGCACAGCGTGACGGTCTTGCGGAGCGGGGACGGCTCGTCGATCTCCCAGTCGATCGAGCTGCCGTCATCGGACCGCACGATGCGCCCAGGATGGATCGGCAGGCGCCCCAGGACGCGGTAGTTGCCGTTCTCGGTGACCTCGATGCGAGGGGCATCTTCGCTCACGGCCGGGAGTGTAGCCCCGTGCTTGCTCGGTCGACTAACCGAGGAGGACGATCCCGCGAGTCTCCGGCGGGCGGCCGGGGAGCGTCACCAGGTCTCGGTGGGCTTAAGGTCCGAGGCTCAGGCCTCGGACCTTAGGCGCCGGGCGCGAACGAGCCGCGCGACGTAGACGGCCGCGAGCACGAGGTAGAACGGCACCAGCACCACGAACCCCGCGCGGAACGACAGGGGGAGCATCGACGGGATGAAGGCGCCGAGCACCCACGCGACCTGGAAGACGACCTCGTAGCGGACGAAGACCCGTCCCTGGGCCCCGCCCGGCGCGTTCGCCTGCATCAGGCTCTGGAACGCGAGACGGCCGGCCTCCGTCGACATCCCGGCCAGGGCGGCGAACAGCGCCAGCGTGGGGAGACCGAAGGTCTGGATCGCGAGGAAGGCGCCCACGCCCGCGGCCAGGAGCGCCCCCACCACCACCACCTCCTCGCGGACGGTGGTCGGGAGGCGGGGCACGAGGAAGTCGGCGACCGCGGCCCCCAGGGTTCCGGTCACCACGAGGACGCCGAACCAGTAGGTGGGGGCGTCGGCGTCTCGAAGCGCGAAGGCGAGGAGGGCCAGGAGGAAGCCCTGCGCTCCGCGGAGGCCGCCCGCTCCGAGGGCGGCCTCCGCGAGCGCAGGGATCCGACCCCGTCGAGGGATCTCCCCCGCGTCCGGCAGGCGTCGCTCGATCGGGGCCAGCCGGAGGTTCAGCAGCGCCGCGGTCGCGTAGACCAGAGCGCCCAGGATCAGGACGCCGCGTGTGCGCCCGAGCTGGAGCATCAGGACCCCGGGAACGGCCGCCAGGAGGAACCCGGCCACCGCCGTCCTCGCGAGGAACGCGTTCGCGCGCATCAGCGCCGTCCCGGTCGGCGCGTAGGCGACGGTCAGCCCGTTCTTCGCGATCAGGTGGATCTTCGACAGCACCAGGACGGCGAACACCGCGGGGAAGAGCAGGAGCGAATCCAGCCACCGGGCGGCCAGCAGCACCGCGACGACCCTGCCCGCGCTCGCGCCGAAGGAGATCGCCCGCCGGAACGGGCTCCGGTCGAGCAGGGGCACCAGCAGCGGCCCCGCGACGGCGAGCGGCGCCATCGTGAGCGCCAGGTACAGCGCGACCTGCGCCCGCGCATCGCCCACCGGCAGGGAGAAGAAGATCGAGTCGGCGAGGGCGATCGCGAGCAGCGTGTCGCCCGCCACGCTCGTCAGGTGGACGAGGGCGTAGTCCTCGAGGGGATCTTCGGAGCTCCACATCCGCCGCAGCGGCCGGCTCGCCCAGAGGAGGAAGGCGCGGAGCCGGTCGAGGAAGGAGGGGCCCTCGGGCTCGGCGCGCTCAGTCACGAGCGGATGCTAGCGCCTCGCCGGGCGCTCAGCCGCGGAGGAGCGACAGGACCACGTGCCGCCGGTCGTTCTCGCGGTTCGTGTCCACGAGCACGACCGACTGCCACGTTCCCAGCACGACCTCGCCTCCCTCGACGGGGAGCGTGAGCGATGGCGCGATGAAGAGCGGGAGGAGGTGGTCCCGGCCGTGCCCGGTCGAGCCGTGGCGATGACGGTACCGGTCGTCGGGCGGGAGGAGCGCGTCGAGCGCCGCCTCCAGGTCGCCCTCGGATCCCGAGCCGGTCTCCATGAGGGCCACCCCGCACGTGGCGTGGGGGAGGAAGACGTTGAGCAGCCCGTCGCCGCCTCGCTCTCGCGCGAACCGGACGACGGCCTCCGTGAGGTCCGTGACGAGCCGGCCGCTCGTGTCCACCGTGAAACGCGTGGTCTCCATCCCCTACCCGAGGCGGGCCTCGAAGGCGACCTCGGCCATCAGTACAGCGCGCTGGCCAGCCTGGGCCGGTACTCACTGACGAGGGGATGCTCGTCGCCCAGGCTCTCGAAGATCGTGACCATGAGGTCCCGGGCCCGGTCCCGGACCTCGCCGCCCGACTCGATCACCCGGAGCAGGCGCTCCAGGGCGTCGGCCACGTCGCCGCGGTCGGCCTCGGCCGCGGCCACGATCAGGGCGGCCTCGGGGTCGGTCTCCGCGCGGGCCCGCAATCCGTCGAGCTCGCCGTCCTCCGGCAGCCGGTCGGCGAGGGCCGCGCGCGCGGCGATCGCCCTCGCCTCGGGGTTGGCCGGGAGTCGCGAGGCCACCCGTCTCGCCTCCTCGGCCTCGCCGCGGGCCAGGAGCGCGCGGGCCAGGCCCACCGTAGCCTCCTCGTGATCGGGGTCGATCTCGAGGGCGCGGTGGTAGCCGGCCTCGGCGCGCTCGAGATCGCCTCCATCCTCGAGGCCGCGCGCGTCCGCGACGATCGGCTCGGCCTCGGAGGGGAGCACCTCGCGCAGCCACAGGCGGACCATGTCCTCGGGCTGCGCCCCGACGAACTCGCTGATCACCTCACCGTCCTTGAACGCCTTGACCGCGGGGATCCCCTGGATCCCGTACCGGTCGGCGAGGCCCTGGTTCTGGTCCACGTCCACCTTGGCGAGCACGAAGCGCCCCTCGTGCTCCTCGGCCAGCCCCTCGAGGATCGGGCCGAGCACGAGGCACGGCCGGCACCAACCGGCCCAGAAGTCCACGACCACGGGGATCTCGCGCGATGCCTCCAGCACGCGCTCCGCGAAGTCCTCCTCGGAGACGTCGATCACCCGTCAAGCGTAGCGGCTCGCTCCCGATACCATCTACGGGAGGCCGACATGCAGGCTGGTACGGTAGGCGCAACGTGTCGACGCTGAGACAGGATCCGACGACCGCGGAGTGGGTGATCGTCGCGCCCCAACGAGCGGCGAGGCCCAGGGCGCAAGGCAGCCATCAGCGCCCCGAGGAGCCCGCCCTCGACCCCGACTGCCCCTTCTGCCCGGGCAGCGAGGACCGCACGCCGCCCGAGGTCGCCCGCATCGAGCTGGGCGGCTCCTGGGACCAGCGAGCCTTCCCCAACCTCTACCCCGCGCTCGAGGGGAACGGCAGCACCGAGCGCTCGGGGAGCGCGCTCTTCCGGGAGATGCCGGGCGTCGGGGAGCACGAGGTCATCGTGGAGTCTCCCCGGCACGACGAGCGGCTCGACGACATGGAGACCGAGCGTCTGGCGGCGGCGCTGGGGCTCTGGCGGGACCGGTACGCGGCGCTCCGCGATCTCCCATGGGTAAAGTCGGTCATCGTGTTCCGGAACTTCGGCCCCCGCGCCGGCACCTCGCTCCCCCATCCCCACTCGCAGATCCTGGCGACGCCGGTCTTCGCCCCCGACTCGCTGCGCCGCTTCTCGGTGGCCACCCGCTACTACGACGACCACGGCCGCTGCGTCTACGACGACCTCCGGCAGGCAGAGCTCGCGGTCGGCGAGCGCATCGTCCTCGAAGACGAGCGGTTCGTCGCCCTGGCCCCCTTCGCCTCGCGGAACCCCTACGAGACGTGGATCCTGCCTCGTCATCACCGAGCCTCGTTCGGCGAGGTCCCCGACGAGGAGCTGGAGGGCCTGGCCCGGGCGCTGGGCGGGGTGCTGCGCGCCCTCCGGACGGGCGCCGACGACCCCGACTACAACCTGATCGTGCAGTCCGCGCCGGCCCACGAGGAGGGCAAGCCCTTCTTCCTGTGGCACCTCCAGCTCTTCCCGCGCACCACCACCCCCGCGGGCTTCGAGCTCGGGTCGGGGATGAGCATCAACCCGATGGCGCCGGAACAGGCGGCCGCGACGCTCCGGGATGCGATCGCCGTCCGGCCCTGAGCCTCAGATGTCGTCCAGGACCTTGTGGACCTTCTCGAGCAGCTCCCCGATCGGGAACGGCCGACGCAGCTCGGCGTCCACCGGCACGAGCGACAGCTTCCCCGTCTCGCCCTTCCCGGCCATGAAGATGATGATCTTGAGGTCGGCGAGCGCCTCGTCCTCGCGGATCTTCCGGAGGGTCTCCCAGCCATCGCTCCCGGGCAGCTCGGCGTCGAGGAGCAGGAGGTCGAACCCCCCCTCGCGGAGCTTCGCGATGCCGGCTTCCCCGTCGGGGGCCTCCTCGACCTCGTAGCCCTCGAGCTGGAGCCGCAGGACCGGCTGGCGCATGTGCTCGGGGCGGTGATCGATCAGCAGGATCCGCTTCTTCGCCATCACTCGTCCTCGTCCACACGCCGCACCACGACCCCCCGGTCGGTCAGCCACCCGACGGCGTCGGCGATCGCCTCCTCGTCGCCCTCGAGCTCGACGATCATCCAGGCGTCCGGCTCCTCCACGCTGGCGCGGCGGATGTTGGGCACGACGCCGGTCTCCTTGCCCACCATGAAGAGTACCGGCTCGCCGGCCAGACGCTCGGGGAACGTCAGGTGGAAGCGCCGTCTCACCCCCGGATTCTCTCCCATGCGTGTGACGCGCACACCTCGGAGGGACCGAGCGGAAGGCCCCCGCGCGAGGCGGGGGCCTTCCGTGACGAAGTCGCTGCTCTAGAAGTCCATGCCGCCCGCGTCCGGCATCGCCGGCATCGGGGGCTGCTTCTCGGGCTTCTCCGCCACCAGCGCCTCGGTGGTGAGGAAGAGCGCCGCGATCGAGGCCGCGTTCTGGAGCGCAGAGCGCGTGACCTTCGCGGGGTCGATGACCCCCGCCTTCATCATGTCCTCGTACTCGTCGGTGGCCGCGTTCAGGCCGTGCCCGGCGTCGAGCGCCCGGACCTTCTCGACCACGACGCCGCCCTCGAGGCCCGCGTTCTCGGCGATCTGCTTCAGAGGCTCCTCGAGCGAGCGGCGGACCAGCCTCGCGCCCGTCGCCTCGTCGCCCTCGAGATCGACCTTGTCGAGCGCGTCCTGCGCCAGGAGGAGCGCCACCCCGCCGCCGGGCACGACGCCCTCCTCGACGGCCGCCTTCGTGGCGGAGACCGCGTCCTCGATCCGGTGCTTCTTCTCCTTCAGCTCGACCTCGGTGGCCGCCCCGACCTTGATCACGGCGACCCCGCCGGAGAGCTTGGCCAGCCGCTCTTGAAGCTTCTCGCGGTCATAGTCGGAGTCGGTCGCCTCGATCTCGTTCTTGATCTGGTTGATCCGGCCCTTAATCTCTTCCTCGGATCCCGCGCCCTCGACGATCGTCGTCTCGTCCTTGGTGACGACGACCTTCCGCGCCTGCCCGAGCACGTCGAGCTGCGCGTTCTCGAGCTTCAGCCCGACCTCCTCGGAGATCACCTGACCGCCGGTGAGGATCGCGATGTCCTGCAGCATCGCCTTGCGCCGGTCGCCGAACCCGGGGGCCTTCACCGCCACGGACTTGAAGGTGCCTCGGATCTTGTTCACCACGAGCGTGGCCAGGGCCTCACCCTCCACGTCCTCGGCGATGATCACCAGCGGCTTCCCCGACTGCATGACCTTCTCGAGGATCGGGAGCATGTCCTTCACGGCCGAGATCTTCTGGTTCGCGAGCAGGACGTAGGGGTCCTCCAGGACCACCTCCATCCGCTCGGGGTCGGTGACGAAGTACGCGGAGACGTACCCCTTGTCGAAGCGCATCCCCTCGACGAGGTCGAGCTCCATCCCGAAGGTCTGGCTCTCCTCGACGGTGACGACGCCGTCCTTGCCGACCTTGTCCATGGCCTCGGCGATGATCTCGCCGATCTCGGGGTCGCCGGCCGAGATCGCCGCCACGTGAGCGATCTCCTCCTTGGCCTCGATCTCGCGGGCCTGGTTCTTGATCGACTCGACCGCGCGCTCGACCCCCGCCTCGATGCCGCGCTTCAGCGACATGGGGTTGGCGCCGGCCGCCACGTTGCGGAGGCCCTCCTTGACCATGGCGTGCGCGAGCACGGTGGCGGTCGTGGTGCCGTCGCCGGCCACGTCGTTGGTCTTCTTGGCGACCTCCTTTACCAGCTCGGCCCCCACGCTCTCCTCGGGGTCCTCAAGCTCGATCTCCTTGGCGATGGAGACGCCGTCGTTCGTGATCGTGGGGGCGCCCCACTTCTTCTCGAGCACCACGTTGCGGCCCTTCGGGCCCAGCGTGATCCTCACGGCGTTCGCGAGCTGGTCCATGCCGCGCTCCAGGGCGCGTCGTGCGTGCTCGTCGAACGAGATGATCTTCGCGGCCATCGGTTGCCTCCTGAGTCGGTCTTCTTCCCGAACGCTAGCACTCTCTGTCCTAGAGTGCTAACCGGGATTGTATACGCGTGGGCCCGCGGAGACACAAGCACGGATCCGCCCTCTCGGGGGCGGGTGCTTGCAACCCGTGCTCAGAGGGGCCACGATTTCAGAAGGGCCGCATGGAGCGGCCCTGAAGACTGTTCGGAAGGAGGGCGCCGGTGGCGACCTACGAGGCCTACTGCGTCAAGTGCAAGGCGAAGCGCGAGTTCGAGGGCGAGGTGGTCACCCTCAAGAACGGCCGGAAGGCCGCCAAAGGCAAGTGCCCGGTCTGCGGCACGACCGTGATGCGCATCCTGGGCAAGGCCGACCTCTAGGACGCCTAGCTCCTGCTCGGCTTGAGCAGGTCCTCCGGCGACCACATCGCGCTCTCGGGCGCGATGTGCCGGTGCTGGAGGGCGAGATCGGCGACGGTCATCCGCTCGAACACGAGGCGGACGGCCGACTGCACCTCTCCCCAGAGCCCCTGGATCCCGCACCGCGAGTCCTGGAAGCAGGTGTGATCCGAAGGGTCGAGGCAGTGCATGGGGAAGAAGGGCCCTTCGATCGCGTCCACGACGTCGGCCACGCGGATCTCCGAGGGCTCCTTCGCCAGCAGCGCGCCGCCGCCCGCGCCACGGAACGACTCCACGAGACCGCTCTTGCCGAGCGCGGACAGCTGCTGCTCGAGGAAGCGGAGGGGGATGCCCTGGGCGTCCGCGATCTCACGAGCGGGCACCGGTCCCTGGCCGGCCCGGAGCGCCAGCTCCACCACCGCCCGGATCGCGTACTCGGTCTTCTGAGAGATCTTGAGCATCTCGCCCCTCCCGGAGCCTAGGTCCGTCGCGCGGAGGCGTCAACGGGCCGTTGCCCGAATCATATCCCAGGGGTAGGATTCCCGGAACCCTATTGAAAAGGTCGGATTCGGGACCATGATCGACTCCAGGCAGCCGCGCTTCGGCCAGGCCATCACCGGCTTGGTGCTCCTGATCGGCTACCTCACCTCGGCCCCCCAGGCGATCGCGGCGATCGCCGTGGCGCTGTGCGCCGCGTCGCTCGGGGGGCCGCGCCTCAACCCGTACGCTCACCTCTATCGCTGGTTCGCGCGCCTGGTCCGGCTGGGACCCCCGTCCGAGCTCGAGGAGGCCGCCCCGCCTCGGTTCGCCAACACCGTGGGGTTCGTCGTCACAGCGGTCGCCTCGATGCTGGCCCTCGCCGGGCTCACGATCGCCGCGTGGGTCCTGGCCCTCGTGGTCTCGTCCCTTGCGCTGCTGGCCGCCGTGACCGGGCTATGCGTGGGGTGCGAGCTCTACATGCTCGGCCGGCGGGCGCGGACCGCGGATCGCCGATCGATCCGGCAGACGGGGGGATGAGATGCTGCTCCGGATCTCCTTCGCCGCGCTCCTCTTCCTGATGGTCGCCGGTCTGTACCTGCTGTGGCGCCGCCCATCCCGGCGCCTCCGAGGCCTCGACCTCCGGGACCTCGGCGTCCGGGGCCCCGTGATCGTCCAGTTCTCGACCCGGCTCTGCGCGCCGTGCAAGGCCGCGATCCCCCGCCTCGAGGAGGCCTCGCGCCAGAGCGGCGTGCAGCTCGTCCAGGTCGACGTGGGCGATCGGCCGGAGCTGGCGCGCCGCTACGGCATCCGGACCGTGCCCACGATCGTGGTGGCCAGACGCTCCGGCGACGTGCTCGGAAGCTGGGCCGGCATGCCCGCGGACGGGGAGGTCCTCGAGGCCGCGCGCGGTGTCCGCTGATCGCGAGCCGATATCATCGGGCCGTGAACGTTGAGCGGTGGTTCGCGCGCCGCACCTTCCATCACTCCCGCTTCGGGGACCTCGACGCGCTCGTCGAGGCGAAGGAGCGGCAGCAGATCGCGATCTCGGCCTGCATCCCCACGCTGAACGAGGCCGCGACGATCGGCCCCATCGTGTCCACGATCCGCCGGGAGCTGATCGAGGGGAGGCCTCTGGTGGACGAGGTCGTCGTCGTCGACTCCCGGTCCGAGGACGGGACGGCACGCGCGGCCGAGGACGAGGGCGCGGTGGTCGTCCAGGACGCCGACGTGCTGCCCGAGCTCGAGCCTGGGAGCGGGAAGGGGGAGGCCCTCTGGAAGAGCCTCTTCGTCCTGAAGGGCGATCTGATCGTCTGGCTCGACGCCGACATCGAGAACTTCCATCCCCGGTTCTTGTACGGGCCCCTCGGCCCGTTGCTGACCGACCGGGAGATCGGCTACGTGAAGGCGTTCTACGACCGTCCGATCAGGGTCGGCGAGAAGGTCCAGCCCGCCGAGGGGGGGCGGGTCACCGAGCTCACGGCGCGCCCCCTCCTCAACATGTTCTGGCCTCACCTGGCGGGGCTGATCCAGCCCCTCTCGGGAGAGTACGCGGGGCGCCGCGACGTCCTCGAACAGGTGCCGTTCTTCACGGGGTTCGGCGTCGAGCTCGGCATGCTGATCGATGTCGCCGACCGGTTCGGTGTCGACGCGATCGCCCAGGTGGATCTGGACGTTCGCGTCCATCGCAACCACGACATCTCCGCACTGTCGAGGATGGCCTTCGCCGTCCTCCAGGCCGGGATCCGACGGCTCGAGGCCGCGGGAAGGATCACGCTGGCCGAGGAGCTCCGCACCTCCTACCTGCAGACACGCCGAGACGGGGAGGCCCGCGAGCTCGAGCGGAGGGATCTGGGCCTCACCGAGCGCCCACCCGCGGCCACGATCCCGGAGTACGCCTCGCGGTGAGGGCCGCCCGGGAAGCCCTGCGAGACGCGCCGCGGCCGCGCGTCGTCTACACGGACCTGGACGGGACGCTGCTCGGCCCGGGCGGCTCGCTTTTCGCCAGGTCGGACGGGGGCGTCTCGGGCGAGGCGGCGGCGGCGCTCGCCTCCCTCCACGAGGTCGGTATCTCGGTGGTCCCCGTCTCGGGGCGCACGGGAGATCAGGTGTGGGAGGTGAGCCGGGTGATCGGAGCGATCGACTTCGTCTCCGAGATGGGAGGCGTTCTCTCCTTCGACCACGACGCCGAGCGGGTCCGGCGCGATGGCGTCTACCGGGGGCGGGCCACGCCCCACGACGCGATGCTCGAGGCGGGCGCGCCGGGCCTCCTCCTCGACGCCTTCGCCGGACGGCTCGAGCCGCACGCTCCGTGGGCGTTCCTCCCCCGGGTGTGCTCCATGCTCTTCCGGGGGCAGGTGGACCTGGCCCAGGTCGACGCCACGCTCGAGGAGGCCGGTTACGGCTGGCTCACTCTCCTCGACAACGGCGTGATCCCGCGGCCCTTCCGCGGCCTCGAGGTCGAGGAGGTCCACGCCTATCACCTGCTGCCGCGCGGGGTGACCAAGGCCACCGGTGTGGCCGCGCACCGCGAGCGCCGGGGCCTCGGGGTGGAAGAGTGCCTCGCCGTGGGCGACTCGCCGAGCGACGCCGCCCTCGCGGGTGAGGTCGGCGCCGTGGCCATCGTGGCCAACGGGCGCGCCTCGGTCGAGAGCTCGGGCTCGGCGGCCGACAACGTGCTGGCGACGGACGGGTCGCACGGCGCGGGCTTCGCCGAGGTCGTGCGGGCGCTACTCGGCTAGCGGGGCTCCTCGACGCTCTCGGGCGCCTTCTCCGAGGGGCTTCCGGGACCCCGTCGCCTGCGGCGACGTGTTCGCCACCGCTCCATCCAGGAGGAGAACAAGGAGGGAGACGAGGGCATCGGCCGCCCCTCCGGCTCGGCGAGCGGCGTGCCCGGAGGGACCTCCGCCACCGGGTCCGCCTCGCGCTCCTGCGGCCTGGGAGGCCATGTCATCTGCGTGTCCCAGGCGTGGAGCACGAGGATCTTGACCGAGGCGAAGAACGGCACGGCCAGCAGCATCCCCCACAGGCCCAGCAGGGTCCCGCCGGCCAGCAGCGCCAGCATCACGGTGACGGGGTGCATCTTGACCGTGCGCGCCACGATGTTGGGGCTGACGATGTGGTTGTCGATCTGCTGGACGATCAACAGCGCGATCGACGAGCCGATCGCCAGCGGCCACCCCGGATCCAGCTGAAGCAGCCCTTCGCCACCCGTGTCGGAGGCGAAGGCCACGAACACCGCGATCGCCCCGCCGATGAAGGGTCCGATCAGCGGGATCAGGTTGAAGAGGCCGGTGATCATCCCGACGAGCGCCCAGTAGGGCAGCCCGACGACGTACAGGGCGATCGTCGAGGCCACCCCGACGAAGAGCGCCACGAGGAGCTGTCCTCGGAAGAACCCGCCGATCGCCCGACCAAGCCTCTCGCCGATCGCGAGCAACTCGGGCCGCCGCCGCGCCGGCACGATGGCGATGATCCCCCGCTGGATCTTCGGCATGTCGATGAGGAGGTACACGCCGAGGATCAGCCCCAGGACCAGGATCAGGGCGCCGTTCAGCAGACCCACGGTCAAGTTGAAGAGGCGCTCGGTGACCGCCTGGACCTGTCCGCTGTCGAGCTCTCCGCCGCCGCCCTCCGCACCGAACCGCTCGAGGAGGTCCGAGATCGACGCCTGGGCCCGGTCCAGCAGGTCCGGCAGGGAGCGGGAGAACTCCTGGCCCTGCTCCACCAGGATCGGGATCAGGTATCGCAGGCCGATCGCGAGGGCCCCGAGCAGAAGAAGGTACGTGAGCAGGGCGCCGAGGACGCGGGGGACCCCTCGCTGCTGGAGCCACGTGACGATGGGGTTGAGGACGTACACGAAGATGAGGGCCAGCACGAGCGGAGGAAAGATCACCCGGACGGGATGGATCACGTAGCGGAAAGACCAGTAGAGGAGGAGGAGCACCCCGATCGCCGACCATGCGACGATCCCCCACCGGGCGGCGCGGGAGACGGTAGGGGTCCACAACGGCCGGTTCCGCTCCTCGCCCATCCGGGCGCCATCATACCGTCGGCTCACCGGGCCGACGCGAGGATGTGGCTCCTCCGGGCCACCGGAAATAACCCGGAGGAAACGCTCAAGCACCGGTCACCGACGCGCCGATGGTTCGGAGAAGGGGGTATATGGTGCGTGTCCTCGTTATCGACGACGACCCGGATGTGATCCTCCTCTGCCGCGTGAACCTGGAGTTCGAGGGCCATGAGGTCCTCGAGGCCGGGAGCGGCGAGGAGGGGCTGGCGATCGCGGAGCGCGAGCTCCCCGACCTCATCGTCCTCGACATCATGCTGCCGCGCCAGGACGGGTTCTCGGTCCTGCGCCGGCTCCACGAGCGGGAGTCCACGAACGACATCCCGGTGGTCCTCCTCACCGCGAAGGCGCGCGAGGACGACCAGATGCGTGGCTGGCGGACGGGGGCCGACGAGTACGTCACGAAGCCCTTCAGCCCGGTCGCCCTGACCGAGGCCGTGGCCCGGGTCGCCGGGATGACACCCGAGGAGCGCGCGGCCAGCCGCCGCAAGCACCTCGATCAGCTCAGCCTGCTGCACCGACTCTGACCCCGATAGACTGAGTTGGCGATGCTCATCTCCGTACCGGTCCAGGAAACGCGCTCGCTCGACGACTACATCTCCTCGGCGGGCGAGGACGCCGTCGAGCGACTCCGCGAGGCGGCCAGGCCCCTCCGCGGCGCCCGGGTCGTCCACATCAGCAGCACGGCCTTCGGCGGTGGTGTCGCCGAGCTGCTTCCGACCCAGATCGCGATCCTCCGCGACCTGGGCGTCGAGGTGGACTGGCAGCTCATCGAGGGCTCCGACGACTTCTTCGCGGTCACCAAGCTCGTCCACAACGCCCTGCAGGGGGCGGAGGTGCCCTGGGAAGGGGCGATGGAGAAGACCTACCTCGAGCGCGTCGAGGCCAACGCCAAGCGCTTCGACGATGGAAGCGACTTCGTGATCGTCCACGACCCCCAGCCGCTCGCGATCGCCTCGTTCCTCGACCAGCGGAGCGGGCGATGGGTGTGGCGCTGCCACATCGACCTCTCCAAGCCGATGGAGGATGTCTGGGCCTTCTTCTCGACCTTCGTGGACGGCTACGACGCGAGCATCTTCACGCTGGAGGACTATGTGCGCGACAGAGCCGTTTCGAACGCACATCTCATCCCGCCCTCGATCGACCCCCTGTCGCCCAAGAACCACGATCTCGAGGACGAGGTCATCGAGGAGGTCCTCACCAGCTACGAGATCGACCCCGCCCGCCCCATCGTGACCCAGGTCTCGCGCTTCGATCCCTGGAAGGACCCCCTCGGCGTGATGGACGCCTTCCGCATCGCGCGCGAGCAGGTCCCCGGGATCCAGCTCGTGATGGTCGGCTCGATGGCGCACGACGACCCCGAGGGGTGGCACTACCTCGAGCTCGCCGAGGAGCATCGCGCCGGCGACCCCGACATCCACATCCTCACCAACCTCCAGGAGGTGGGGGCCCTGGCGGTCAACGCCTTCCAGCGCGCCTCCACGGTCGTGATGCAGAAGTCGATCCGTGAGGGCTTCGGGCTCACCTGCACCGAGGGCATGTGGAAGGAGCGCCCGGTGATCGCCGGGCGCGTGGGCGGCCTGCGGCTCCAGATCGACGACGGCGAGAGCGGCTTCCTCGTGGACACGGTCGAGGAGGCGGCGGACAGGCTCGTCGAGCTCCTGCGAGACCGGGAGGCCCGCGAGGGGATGGGGAAGGCGGCGCGCGAGCGCGTCCGTCAGCGCTTCCTCTCCACGCGCGAGGTCGAGGACCACGTCCGCCTGCTCGCCTCGCTGGGGTCGGGGTGAGCGGCGGGATCCTCGTCGCCTCGAACCGCGGCCCGGTCGGCTTCGTCGAGGAGGGTGGCAAGCTCGTCCCGCAGCGCGGCTCTGGCGGCCTCGTCACCGCGCTCACCGACGTGGTGAACGAAGCAGGGGGCACGTGGATCGCCGCGGCGATGAGCGACGAGGACCGTCGGCGCATCGAGGGGGCCCCGGACGGCCGCATCGAGGTCGTGCTCGACGACGCGAAGTACCGCCTGCGGCTCCTCGCGTTCGAGGAGGAGACCTACGAGCGCTACTACAACACGGTGAGCAACCGGCTCCTCTGGTTCCTCCACCACTATCTCTGGGACGTCCCGCGGTGGCCGCGCTTCGGCACCCCCTCGCGTGTCTCCTGGGAGGCGTACCGGTCGGTCAACCTCGCGTTCGCCGACGCGCTCGCCGAGGAGGCGGGCGAGGAGACGACCGCGCTCGTCCAGGACTATCACCTGTCGCTGGTGCCGGCCGCCCTCCGGGCCCGCGCGCCGGAGACGCGGGTCGCCTACTTCCACCACTGTCCCTTCGCCGGGCCGGGCTACATGCGTCTCGTGCCGACCTGGCTCCGCGAGGAGATGCTCGACGGCCTGCTCGGGGCCGACCTCATCGGGTTCCAGAGCGCCCGCTGGGCCGAGGACTTCCTCTTCTCGGCGAGGATGCTCTCCGACGCCGAGATCGACCTGGACCACCGCACCGTCGCCTGGAAGGGGCGGGAGACGAAGGTGGGCGTCTACCCGATCACCGTGGACCCCGAGCCGTTGCGGGAGCACGCCGCGTCCGACGTCGTGGCCGCGAAGCGGCGGGACCTCGAGGCCTGGCGGGGAGACAGAAAGCTCCTCCTGAGGGTGGACCGCGCCGAGCTCTCGAAGAACATCCTCCGCGGCTTCCTCGCCTTCGAGGACCTCCTCCAGCGCCATCCGGAGTGGCGTGAGCGGGTCGTGTTCCTCGCCCACCTCACGCCGTCGCGCACCGACCTCCCCGAGTACCAGACGTACACCCAGCAGTGCATGGACGTGGCGACGCGGATCAACGACGAGCAGAGCACCCGCTCGTGGACCCCGATCCGCGTGGACGCGAGCGACGACCTCGACCAGGTCCTCGCCGCGTACGGCCTCTACGACGTCCTGCTGGTGAACCCGGTCTTCGACGGGATGAACCTCGTCGCCAAGGAGGGCCCGCTCCTGAACGACGGCGAGGGCGTGCTGGTCCTCTCGCGCAATGCCGGTGCGATCGAGGTGCTCGACCGATGGGCGCTCCCGGTGGACCCCGTCGACATCGCGGGGACGGCCGACGCCCTCCACGCTGCCCTCGAGATGCCCCAGGAGGAACGGCGGGAGCGAGCCCGGGGGCTCCGTCGGACGGTCGAGGCCCGGAGCCCTGCCGACTGGATCGGGGAGCAGCTCCGGGACCTCACCGGCTGAGCTAGGATGGCCGCCGTGCGTCGCCTCTCCTTCCTCCTCGTCGTGTCCGTGCTGCTCCCGGCCTGCGCCAATCCCCAGGTCTCGCTCGGCTACCGGCTCGAGGAGGGGACCCGACTCAGGTACTCGCTCCGCCTGCTCGCCGACGTGCAGCGGACCCTCGAGGACGAGACTCGCTTCGAGCGCGTCGAGGCTGTCTTCCGGGCCAACCAGGAGGTCGTCGAGACCTTCGCCGACGGCGGGGGCCGTGTCCGCGTGACCCTCGACCCCATCTCGCTGACGGTGAACGACGAGCCACAGAGCGCCGGCTCGGCACAGGACTTCGTGGTCGTCCTGAGCCCCGACGGGGAGATCGAGGAGGTGGAGGAGGCGGCCGACGGGGGGCCCGAGCCGCTGGCCCCGGTCGGGATCGAACGGCTGCTCCCGCGGCTGCGTCCCGTGCTCCCCGAGGGACCGGTGACACCCGGGGACACCTGGACCTCGGGCGCGCTCCTGAGCGACGAGGACGGGAGCTTCTCGATCGAGGCGCGATCGCGACTCGCGGCCCTCGGCGAGGTCGCGGGGCGCCCCGCGGCCCTCGTCCGCACCACCTACACCTCGCCAGTGGACCGCCGGGAGGTCTTCGCGAACGCGGTCGCCGACCTCCGGGGCCACGACGTCGGAACCCAGGAGGCCTGGTTCTCGCTCCATGGGATCCTGGTCAGGTCGGAGGGCGACTCGGTGGGGCGCTACGCGGTCACGTTCCGCCCGCCCGGCGGAGACGCCGGGGTGGAGCCGGTGGAGGGACGGCTGCGGGTGAGGCTGCGCACCGAGATGCGCCTGATCCTCTAGCCCTGGGAGTCGGCGAAGTCCTGGCCGAGGACGACGATCAACTCGATGTCATTCTGGATGTTCGCGGGCATACGCTCGACCTCCGCGGCTCCGTCGAAGAACTGCCGGTTCAGCTCATCCGCCTGGGGGCGGGAGCCCTGCGCGAAGAAGAGCGTGGTCACGTCGTAGTTGCGCTCGGCATTCCCGATCTCGCGGATCCGCAGACCCAGCTCTCGGAGATCCTCCGCGGTCTCGGCGGCGAGCCCGGTGGCGTTCGTCCCGTTCTGGACCTGGACGGCCACCCCGCGCAGGTTCACCTCCTCCTGGGGAGGTGGCTGCTCGCCGCCGTTCTCCGTGGGGCTCTCCTCCGGGGTGGGGCTCTCCCCGTCGTCGGTCGTACCGATCGGCCCGGGGCTCCCCTGGGGGGACACGTCGCCCGCGCCCGTAGGGAACGCCTTGGACAGGACGAAGATGCCGAGAACGACCGCGGCGATGACGAGCCCGGCTCTCAGCGTCGCGGTTGCCAAGGAGAGGTAGAAGCTCCCTTTCGTGTCGGGTTCATGCCTGCCGGCCACACGCTCCTCACCTCGAGGTGTCGATGGTCCGTTCGAACCGCTGACGGCGACGCTCCGCTCGGAGCCGCCGCAGGCGCTTCACGAGCATCGGGTCCTGGCGCAACGCCTCCGGCGTGTCGATCAGCCGGTTCAGCAACCGATAATACCGCGCCGCGGAGACCCCGAACCGTCGCCGTATCGCCCCCTCTTTGCGGCCGGGGAGCTGCCACCAGGATCGCTCGAACTCCAGGATCGCCCGGGACCGCTCGTCGAGCGCCTCGTCGTCTCCCATGCGCCTCCTCCGCCCGGTCGCTACATCTTGTGCCGGGTCCGAGCATAGGCACGAGATATGGGCCGTTCAAGGACATCGCCGCTACGGAAAGAGGCCACGGGTCTCGATCGCCTCGGCCACCCTCTCGACCCCGATCATCGTCGCCGCCTGGCGCATCGTGGCCTTCTTCTCCTCCGCCAGCTCGATCACCTCGACGTGGGCGGACTCCATGATCTCGCGGAGACGCTCGTTGACCTCCTCCTCGGACCAGAAGTACGCCTGGATGTCCTGGACCCACTCGAAGTACGAGACAGTGACGCCCCCGGCGTTGGCCAGGATGTCGGGCACGACGAGGATGCCCCGCTCATGGAGGATCTCGTCGGCCTCGGGGGTGGTGGGCCCATTGGCCGCCTCCACGACAACCTTCGCCTTGATGCGCTCGGCGTTCTCCTCGGTGATAACTCCCTCGAGGGCCGCGGGGATCAGGACGTCGGTCTCGACCTCGAGCACCTCGTCGCTGCCGATCGCCTCTCCGCCCGGGTACCCGGCCACGGTCCCCGTCTCCCCCTTGTAGGCGGCCAACTTCATCGGGGAGAGCCCCTTGGGGTTGTAGACCCCGCCCATCACGTCGGAGACGCCCACCACCATGCACCCCTGGTCGTGGAGGAGCTGGACGGCGGGGGCGCCGACCTTCCCGTAGCCCTGGATCACGACGCGAGACTGGTCCACGGGGAGCCCCATGTGCTTCAGCGTGGCGACGGTCACGTACACGACCCCCCGCGAGGTCGCCGTCCCCCTCCCCAGCGACCCGCCCACGGCGACCGGCTTTCCCGTGACCACGCCGGGCACGGAGTACCCCTGGTTCATTGAGTAGGTGTCCATGATCCAGGCCATGATCTGGGCGTCGGTGCCCATGTCCGGCGCCGGGATGTCGCGCTCGGGGCCGATCAGGGGAAGGATCTCCGACGCGTAGCGCCGCGTGAGCCGCTCCAGCTCGTCCCGAGACAGCTCCTTGGGGTCCACGATCACCCCGCCCTTCGCGCCGCCGTACGGGATACCGACGACCGCGCACTTCCAGGTCATCCACATCGCCAGAGCCTTGACCTCGTCGAGGGAGACGTTCGGGTGGTAGCGGATGCCGCCCTTGGAGGGTCCGCGAGAGGTGTTGTGGTGGACGCGGAACCCCGTGAAGACGCGGAGGTGCCCGTCGTCCATCTCGACGGGCACCGAGACCTGGAGGATGCGCTTCGGGTGCTTGAGGATCTCGTGGACGTTGGCGGGGAGCTCCATGATCTGGGCGGCCTGATCGAGCTGGAGCAGCGCCTGTCTCCAGGGGGAGCGCGCCTCGCTGGACATGGCGTGAGTGTACTCATCGAGCGGCTTCGGAGCACGGTTGAGTTGAGACGGCGAAGGGAAACGATAGGCTCATGAGCGACGAGCAGCGACTGCGCGAGCTTCTCCGGAAGCGCGAGGACGAGGTGTTGAGCGAGGCCGAGACGGCCGAGCTGGAGGAGATCCTGGCCCTTCGCGAGCCCCCCGACCTCGATCCCACCACCGCCGCGGACCGGGTGGATCCTGAAGCTCCGGGACCCGGGGACTCGGAGGGCGCGCCCCCTCCGTGACACCCTCGAACGTCGATCTCGCGGAGCTCGAACTCGAGCTGCGCCTCGAGGAGGACCAGACCGAGCGGTACCTCGCCGCGATCCGGAACCCAGAGGTGCACGGCCGGAGCGCGTCCTCAAACCTGATGTCCGCCGACGAGATCGTGGAGTGGGCGAAGCGATCAGAGCTGGCGGCGGGATTCGAACCCGCGACCTAGCGATTACAAATCGCTTGCGCTACCGGACTGCGCCACGCCAGCGGAACGATTCTAGCGGCGATCGCCCGGCGGAAGCCCGAACAGGGCGACGGCCGCCGCCGCCGAGACGTTGAGCGACGCCACCCGGCCCCGGAGGGGGATCGACAGCAGCTCGTCGCACGACTCCCGCACCAGGCGCGAGAGGCCCTCACCCTCGGCGCCCAGGACCAGCGCGAGCCGCCCCGGTGGCGGGGCGGCTCGCGAGAGAGAGGTCTCGGCCTCGCCCGCCAAACCGACCACCCAGAAGCCGGCCTGCTTCAGCCGCCCGAGCGCCCGGGAGATGTTGGCGACCTCGGCGACCGGGAGATGGAGGAGCGCTCCGGCCGAAGCCTTCACGGCCGCGGGGGTGATCCCGGCTCCCCGCCGACGCCGGAGCACGAGGGCGGAGGCGCCGGCGGCCTCGGCGGTCCGGGCCACGGCGCCGACGTTGCGCGGGTCCGTCACCCCATCGAGCACCACCACGCGCGCCGACGTCGGCCAGGCGTGACGCTCCAGATCGGCCTCGCCGAGCGGCGGCGGCGGCTCGACCCGAGCGACCACGCCCTGATGGGAGGCGCCCTCTGCGAGCGACTCGATCCGCTCTCGCGGGACCCCGGTCACCGGCGTCCCCATCTCTTCGGCCGCGGCCAGCACGTCACGGAGGGCGGGGGTGCGGCGCGCGCCCTCCGCTACGAGCACCTCGCTCGCGCGACCCGAGCGCAGGGCTTCGAGGACGGGGCGGCGGCCTGCCACGACCACGGATCGCCCGGTCACGGCCCGGCAAGGGTGGCGACGGCGATGCACCCCACCCCGTCACCGACCAGACCGAGCCCTTCCGGGCGCGTGGCCTTGACCGAGACCGCGTCGGTCTCCACACCCAGGACCTCGGCGAGGTTGGCTCGCATCGCGTCCCGGCGATCGGCCAGCCGAGGACGCTCCGCCACCACGACGAGGTCGCACCGCTCCGGCCGGAGCCCGGCCGCCCGGACGAGGCGCACGGCCTCGGATAGGAGGGTGAGCCCGGCGATCCCTTCGGTGGTGGGGTCCTCGTCCGGGAAGTGGTCGCCGACGTCGCCGAGCGCCCCCGCTCCCAGGAGAGCGTCCGCGAGCGCGTGGCAGACGACGTCGCCGTCGGAGTGGCCCGCGACCCCCGGCTCGCCCTCGAACCTCACTCCCGCCAACAGGAGGAGACGAGCCTCGTCGCGGGGATGGGTGTCGAACCCGATGCCGACGCGAAGATCGGTCACGGACGACCCTCGGTGAGGCTCCGCGCCAGCGCCTCGGCGCGCTCCAGGTCCTCCGGCGCAGTCACCTTCATGTTCTCGGGCTCGCCCGGGACGACGGCCACGCGCATGCCCGCCCGCTCGAGGAGCGCCGCGTCGTCGGTGGCGACCGCCCCGTCGGCCTCGGCGACCTCGTGGGCCCGCTCCAACGACTCCCGGAGGAACGCCTGCGGCGTCTGCGCGAGGCCGAGGTCTTGCCGGGACACCGTCTCGACGACGAGCCCTGCGGCGAAACGCTTCACGGTGTCGGCCACCGGGACCACGGGGATGGCCCCCTCGACACCCTCGAGCGCCCCGAGAACCGCCGAGAAGAGCCCGGGGGAGGCGAACGGCCGGGCGACGTCGTGGCACACGACGGCGTCGAACCCCGGAGGCAGGGTCTCCAGGGCGAGCCGGACAGAGCCCTGCCGCGAGCCCCCGCCGGGGGCGACCGCCAGGAAGCGAGTCGAGCCCGCAGCGGAGGCCCTCATCTCCTCCTCCTTCCCCGGCGGGGCGGCCACGAGGAAGCCCTCGATCTCCGGGACGGCCTCGATCGTGCGGATCGCGCGGTCGAGGAGAGTGATCCCGCCCACCTCCACGAGCGCCTTGGGCCGATCCCCGCGCAGCCGCTCGCCGCTGCCGGCCGCGAGCAGGATCGCCGCGGCCCGCATCACCGGTCGAGGCGGGCAAAGAGGAGCCGCCCGGAGGCGGTCTGGATCACGTTCGTCACCGTCACGACGACGTCGGAGCCCAGGTGGGGCCGGCCTTGCTCGACCACCACCATGGTTCCGTCCTCGAGGTACCCGACCCCCTGGCCCGCCTCGCGTCCCTCGCGGCTGATGTGGATCGTCAGCTCCTCGCCGGCCGAGGCGGGGGGTCGCACCGCCGTCGCCAGCTCGTTCATCGACCGGACGGGGACGTCGAGCGCGGTCGCGACCTTCGCCAGGTTCGCATCGGAGGTGATCACCACCCCTCCGCGGTCCTTCGCCATGCGGACCAGCACGCCGTCCACATCACCCTGGATCGGCTCGTCCACGAGGACGACCTCGGCCGTCCGCTGCAGGTCGTTCAGTACGTCGAGCCCTCGCCGGCCCCGCTGACGTCGCTTGGGGTCCGAGGAGTCGGCGATTCGCTGCAGCTCGTCCAGGACCCCGCGATGCACGAGGAAGG
Organism: Actinomycetota bacterium; assembly: GCA_035513995.1. Classification (GTDB taxonomy): domain Bacteria; phylum Actinomycetota; class UBA4738; order UBA4738; family CALAEC01; genus DASUTW01. The sequence continues at coordinate 2,697 of DATKBL010000166.1, read as the reverse complement.
TCCCCCCGAGGAAGCCCGCCGTGACCACTTCGAGGACCCGGCCGTCGATCAGCGCGCTCGTGTCCACGACGTTGATCTCCCCGGGGCGGACACCCGCCCCGGGCGGACGCAGCCCGAAGAGGGAGAAGAAGTCGGCCCACTTCGCCCGACCGATCCGGTACCCCGCGTACGAGAGCGAGACGGCCACGAACGCGATCGTGGGGCCGGCCGCTTCCGGGGGGAGCCGGAAGAGGAGGAAAGAGGAGAGGACGGCTATCGAGAGACCGAGGATCAGGCCGATCGTCCCCGCGAGGATCTCCCCGGCCGGGACCTTCTGGAACTCGGCCTCGGCTTCGCTCACCGCTCGGACGGTGAGCCGTCCGATCACGCCGCCGACGACGTAGCCGACCATGCTCCCGAGAGCGATGCCCAGGAGGAGAGCGGTCCGCCCCTGGAAGCCCCGATCGGCGATCTGCCACCCGCCGACGGCGAAGACCGACACGAGGATGAGGCGGACGAGCTCGACGAGCGTGCCGCGGGGAGCACCGCCGCGGCGTCCTCTGGTCCGATCGCTCACTGTTCCAAGGTGCGCCACGGGGGGCGCGGACACAAGTACGCCGGATCTTCCTGGAGCTAGCTCGCGCCGTTCGCGGTGGCGACGGCCTTGTGCGACTCCTCCAGCACCTTGTCGACCATCGCCTCGGCCTTCTCTTCGGGCGTGTCCACCGCGAAGGTGAGCTCGGAGATGAGGATCTGCCGCGCCTTGGCCAGCATCCGCTTCTCGCCGGCGGAGAGGCCCTTCTCGGCCTCGCGGATCGAGAGGTTCCGGACGACCTCGGCCACCTGGTAGATGTCCCCGGAGCGGATCTTCTCGATGTTGGTCTTGTAGCGGCGGCTCCAGTTCGCCGGCATCCGGCTCTCCGACTTCTTCAGCACGTCGAGGACCTTCTTGACCTCCCGCCGCGGGACCACCTCGCGGAGGCCGACCTCGTCGGTGTTGTCCACCGGTACCATCAGGGTGAGGTCACCGTGCGTCAGCCTGAGGACGAAGTACTTCTTCTTCTCTCCGAGGAGCTCCCGCGTGGTGAGATCCTCGATCACGGCCGCGCCGTGATGGGGATAGATGACCTTGTCACCCTTGCTGAACAACAAATTACCCCCCTGTGGTCGAGGCCGGACAGGTGTCCATGATAGCAGGGGGTCCCGGCTCCCGCAAATGAAAACTGCAGGTCACGGGCTATATCTGGGGGTTGCTGGGGCGTTTCGCCTGCTCAGGCGGCCCCCCGACCTCCCGCCTCGGAGGCCCATGTGAGGGCGTCATACACATGCCGGACCGTCCTGACCTTGACGTCGGACGACCTCACGCCGGGCGGGGCGTAGACCTCGCTCAGGCCCGCCGCGGCCGCGGCGGCGAGCCTCGGGCCCGTGTTCGGTGCGCTCCGCACCGCGCCCGTGAGACTCACCTCGCCCATGAACCCGCGGCTGGCCGGGGGGGGCGTCCCCGTGGCCGCCGAGGTGAGCGCCGCAGCCACGGCGAGGTCGCATCCGGGATCGTCGATCCGGAGACCACCCGCCGTGGCCCCGTACAGCTCGGCCCGGCCCAGTCGGAGCCCGGTCGCGCGATCGACCACCGCGGCCACCAGGCCGAACCTCCTGGGGTCCAGCCCGGTGACGTGGCGCCTCGGGGAGCCCTCGGTCGGTGCGACGAGCGCCTGGACCTCCACCGCCACCGCGCGCCGACCCGCTGAGAGCAGACCCACGGCGGCGCCGGGCTCCGGTTCCTTCGAGGTGAGGAGCTCCGAGGGGTCCGCCTCGACGAGGCCCTCGGCTCTCATCTCGAACCAGGCGAGTTCGCCCTCGGGCCCGAAGCGGTTCTTCCCGCCCGCGAGCACCCGGAGGCCGGTCCGCTGGTCGCCATCGAACGAGCACACGACGTCCACCGCGTGCTCGAGCGTCCTCGGCCCCGCCACCTCGCCGTCCTTCGTGACCTGGCCCGCCACGATCACGACCACTCCGTCGGCCTTGGCCAGCCCCACGAGCCCGTCGGCGCACAGGCGGACCTGCGTCGGCCCCCCGGGCAGGGACGTGTGCCCCGGATCCCGGATCGCCTGGATCGAGTCGACCACCAGCACGGCCGGCCGCTCCGCGCGAGCGGCCTCGAGTACGTGCGGCAGCTCGCGTCCGGGGACGAACGCGAGGTGGCCGCGCACGCCGAGGCGCCGGGCCCGGGCCGCCACCTGCCCGAGCGACTCCTCGCCCGAGGCGAAGAGCGTGGGATGACCCGCCAGCGTCAGGCGATCGGCCATCTGGAGGAGGAGCGTGGACTTGCCGATCCCCGGCTCCCCTGCCACGAGGGCCACCGAGCCGGGCACCAGCCCCCCGCCGAGCACGCGGTCCACACCCTCGAGGCTCGTGGAGAGCCTACGGTCGGGGTCCCTTCCCGCCCCGAGAAGCGCCACCGGCGGCCCCCCGGCCGAGCCCCCGGCCGAGGGGGCGGGCGGCGCGGCCTCGACCGTCCCCCACCCGCCGCAGGAAGAACAGCGCCCGGCCCACCGCCCGGATCGGACGCCGCAGGCGGTGCACTCGTAGGCGGTGCGCGCCTTCCCCACGGGCCCTACCGTAGCGGCCGGGTCTGTCACGAACGGTCAGGCCTCGCCCCGCTCGATCCGGCGGACGCGGCGCCTCCCGGCGTCCCCGCAGAGGCCCCGCAGCTCCACC
>DATKBL010000165.1:0-19050 GCA_035513995.1 Actinomycetota bacterium | reverse complement strand
CGCGAGACGGTCGGGGTGCGCGTGCCCGACTCCGAGGTGGCACGTTCGCTGCTCTCGATGACGGGACCGCTGGCCGTCACGAGCGCCAACCCGTCGGGCGAGCCGACGCCGGGCACGTGCGACGAGGTGCGGGCGGCGCTGGGCGAGGGGGTCGCGGTCTACGTCTGTGCCGGGGCCGCGCCCGGCGGCACGCCCTCCACGGTGGTCGACCTCACCGGCGAGCCGCGGATCCTCCGGGCCGGCCCCATCCCGATCGAGGATCTCGTGAGCGCGCTGGAGCGCGGCTGAGTCAACCCAGGATCAGCAGCAGCACGAGCAGGTAGTGACAGAGGCTCGCCGCCACCACCATCGTGTGCCAGACCTCGTAGTAGCCGTAGACGTGGGGCACCGGGTCGGGCCGCCGGCGCGTGAGCACGACGAGGCCCACGGTGTAGAGCACGCCGCCGGTCACGAGCAGGGAGGCCTTCAGCACCCCGAGGAGCGGAAAGTAGACGGGCGCGGCCACGATCCCCACCCACCCCAGCGCGAGGTAGAGCACCGGCGCCGTGATCTGGAACCCGTCGACCCGGAACGTCTTCAGGGCGATCCCCGCCACCGCACCCGCCCAGACGACCGACAGGAGGACGACCCGCCACGCCCCCTCGAGCGCCAGGAACGCCAGCGCGGTGTTCGTGCCGGCGATCAGCAGGAAGATCGCGGAGTAGTCGAGCTTCCGCATCCTGGCCAGCAGCCGCGGCGCCCAGTCCATCCGGTGGAGGAGCGCGCTCGCCCCGTACAGGAGGGTCAGGCTCGCGGCGTAGATCGCGGTCACGATCCTCGAGGTCGGGGTCTGGGCGAGCGCCACGAGCGAGAGGCCCGCGGGGAGGGACACGAAGAAAGCGACCTGATGGATCCGTCCGCGGAGCCGGGGCTTCCGGGGAGCCGGCAGCATGGCGCGATGCTATCAGCCGGCCGCGCGAGGGACGGCTCGTTCGGCCGATGCTCTACACTGCCTCACGTGCTCTGGGTCCTCTTCGTCTGCACCGGCAACATCTGTCGCTCTCCGCTCGCCGAGGCGTTCCTGGCCGACCGCGCCCGCCACCTGCCCGAGGGGCTGCTCGAGGCCCGCTCGGCCGGCACCTGGGGCCGCGAGGGCCATCCCGCGATGCCCGAGACCGTCAGCGTCGGGGTCGAGCACGGTCTGGACGTCGGTCTCCACGCGGCGAGCCCCCTCACCGCCGAGGGGATCCAGTGGCACGACCTGCTGGTCGGCATGACCCGGGAGCACGTCGCCGAGATGGCCCACATGGTCCCCGGATCGGCCTCCCGGGCTTTCACGTTGAAGGAGCTGGGGCATCTGCTGACCTCGGTGGAGGAGCCTCCTGCGAAGCCCGACGAGAAGACCGCGCGCACCAGGATCGCGGCGGCGGACGAGCTGCGACGCTCGCGAGGGGGGCCGAGCGACGCGGATATCGCCGATCCCATCGGGCTGGGGACCGACGTCTACCGGGCGATCGCCGACGAGATCGAGCGCGCCGTGGACGAGGTCGTCGAAGGGCTGTTCGGGGCGCGGGTCGGGGCGGCTCCGGACGAGGGGCGTCCGTGAGGATCGCGATCGGAGCCGACCACGCGGGGTACCCGCTGAAGGAGGATCTGAAGGGGCACCTGAAGGAGCTCGGCCACGAGGTCGAGGACGTCGGGAGCCACTCCGAGGAGCCCTCCGACTACCCGGCGTTCTGCGCCGCGGTCGGCCGACTGGTGCGGGACGGCCGCGCCGACCGGGGGATCGTGCTGGGCGGATCGGGCCAGGGCGAGCAGATCGCCGCGAACAAGGTGCGCCGCGTCCGGGCGGCGCTGTGCAACGATCTCTTCACGGCCAGGCTGTCCCGGGAGCACAACGACGCCAACGTGCTGGCGATGGGGGGCAGGATCGTCGCCCCTGCGCTCGCCCGCGAGATCCTTCGCGTGTGGCTGGCGACGGAGTTCGAGGGGGGACGCCACCAGCGGCGCGTCGAGCAGATCGCGGAGATCGAGCAGGAGGAGGCGGAGCGATGAGCGAGTGGATCGTCGATTGGGAGGCGCTCGCGCGGACCGACCCGGAGGTCGCCGAGGCGATCCTCGGTGAGCTCGAGCGCGAGCGCACCACGCTGCGACTGATCGCCTCCGAGAACTACACGAGCCCGGCGGTCCTCGCGGCCCTGGCCAACCCCATGAACGACAAGTACGCGGAGGGCTACCCGGGCCGCCGCTACTACGGCGGCTGCCGCTGGGTCGACGTCACCGAGACCCTCGCCATCGATCGGGCCAAGGAGCTCTTCGGCGCCGAGCACGCGAACGCCCAGCCGCACGCGGGCGCCCAGGCCAACATGGCGGCCTACTTCGCGTTCATGGAGCCGGGCGACACGCTCCTGGGGATGAGCCTCCCGCACGGCGGTCATCTCACGCACGGCTCGCCGGTGAACTTCTCGGGGAAGTGGTTCGAGGTGATCGGCTACGAGGTGGACAAGGACTCGGAGCTGATCGACCTCGACCGTGTGCGCGACCTGGCGATCGAGCATCGGCCGAAGGTGATCGTCGCCGGCGCCACCGCGTACCCGCGCGTGATCGACTTCGCCGCGTTCCGCCGGATCGCCGACGAGGTCGGGGCGATCCTCGTGGTGGACGCGGCCCACTTCATCGGGCTGGTGGCCGGGGGCGCCTACCCGAGCCCAGTGCCGCACGCCGACGTCGTGACGTTCACGACGCACAAGACCCTGCGCGGGCCGCGCGGCGCGATGATCCTCTGCCGTGAGGAGCACGCGAAGGCGATCGATCGCGCCGTCTTCCCGATGATGCAGGGCGGGCCGCTGGAGCACACGATCGCGGCGAAGGCCGTCGCCCTGAAGGAGGCCGCGCAGCCCGACTTCCGCGACTACGCGGAGCGGGTCGTCCGGACCGCCCGGGCGCTGGCCGACGGGCTCCAGCAGGAGGGCCTCCGGCTCGTCTCCGGCGGGACCGACTCGCACCTCACGCTCGTGGACCTCCAGCCGATCGGCGTGACCGGCGCCGACGCCGAGGCCGCCTGCGACGAGGTCGGCATCGCCCTCAATAAGAACGCGATCCCCTTCGACCCGCTCCCGCCGGGCACCGCCTCGGGGATCCGGGTGGGCACGCCCGGCCCTGCCACGCTCGGGATGGACGAGCCGGAGATGAAGGAGGTCGCCGAGATCATCGGCGCGGTCCTGAAGGACCCCGACTCCGAGGAGGTGAAGGACCGGGCCCGCGCGCGGGTGAGGGATCTCACGGCGCGCTTCCCCGTCTACGGGTAGTGCTGCCCTACCTGGGTGTTCTCCTCGCGACCGCCCTGACCACCTTCGCGGCGACGCCGGTGGTCCGGTGGCTGGCGAACCGCTTCGGCGCGATCGACCGGCCGTCCGACCGGAAGGTGCACCCGAAGCCGACGCCGACGCTCGGCGGGGTGGCCATCTGGCTGGGGATCCTCGCGGGGCTGTGGGCGGCCTCGGCGATCCCCTCGTTCCGCGGGGTGTTCGCGCTCTCCTCGGAACCGCTCGGCGTGGCGATCGCCGGCACCGTGATCGTGGCGCTCGGGGCCTTCGACGACCTCCGAGGGATCGCGGCGCCGGCCAAGGTCGCGGGGCAGGTGCTCGCCGGCGGCATCCTGATCCTGTTCGGCGTTCAGCTGGTGTACTTCTGGTTTCCGGGCCTGGGGGTGCTGTCGCTCTCGCCCGACCTCGCCGTGCCGCTGACGCTGCTGTGGGTCCTGGCGATGGTCAACGCGCTGAATCTGATCGACGGGCTCGACGGCCTGGCCGCGGGCGTGGCCGCGATCGCGGCGGGGGCGTTCTTCGTCTACGCCTTCCAGGCGGCCGACTCGAGCTTCGCGGTGACCCCGGGGTCGGGCGGCCCGTCGCCGGCGGCGCTCTTCTCAGCGCTGGTCGTGGGCGCGGCGATCGGGTTCCTGCCCTACAACTTCAACCCGGCGAAGATCTTCATGGGGGACTCGGGGAGCATGCTGCTGGGGCTCGTGCTGGCGGCGGCGACGGTCTCGGGGGTGGGGCGGACCGACGTGCCGACGAACCCGGACTTCGCGGCCCTGGCCATCCCGGTGATGATCCCCCTGCTCGTCCTCGCGGTGCCGTTCACCGACGTGGTCCTGGCGGTGATCCGGAGGCTGCGTGGCGGCCGCGCGATCTTCCGTCCCGACAAGGAGCACATCCATCACCGCCTGCTGGAGATCGGTCACTCGCACCGGACCGCCGTCCTGCTGATGTACCTGTGGAGCGGGCTGCTCGCCGCCTCGGCGCTCGCCATCACCTACGTGCGGAGCCAGGCGCTGGCCCTCGTGTTCATCGGAGTCGTGCTGCTGCTGCTGGTGGGGACCGCCGTGCCGCGCGTGTTCCGGGCGAACGGCCGCGCCCGCGCCGGAGCGGAGGCGGCCGGCCGTCCTTCCAGAGAAGCGAGGATGCGGGGATAAGATGTCGAGCCGGAGGGATTCGGTGACGAGGATCGTTCGACTGCTGGTGCTGGCGATGGTGCCGGCCTCGCTCGGGCTCGCGAGCCCCGCGGCGGCCGCCGCCGACCCGAGCGTGACGCTCGAGGCCGACCCCGCCCGGGTCCGCCACGGCGAGAGCGTCACCTTGTCGGGCGTGGTGGACCCGGCGGACGAGGGGCCGGTCACGATCGTGGAGGTGGGCACGGGCGACCCGGTGCTCGGGCCCGTAACCTCGGCGCCCGACGGCACGTTCGCCATCTCGTTCACGCCGGAGCGCAACGTCAGGCTCCGAGCGGAGTGGAGCGGCGCGCAGAGCGACCCTCTGTGGGTCCGCGTCCGACCGATCGTCCGGGTCCGGATCGGCAGGGTGCTCCTGTTCGGAAGGACGAAGGTCTTCGGGCACGTCGAGCCCGCGGTGCCGGGGGGTCGCGTGGAGGTCTCGCTTCGACGCGGGACGAAGACCACGGCTCGCCGGAAGGTCTCCATCGACGCCCAGGGCCGATTCTCGACCCGGCTCCCGGTCAAGAAGCCCGGGCGGCATCGGGGCCGCGCCGTCTTCGATCATGAGGACCTCCTGAGAACCAGCGCGACGAGCCGCGCGCGGACCACCCCGCTTCCCTCGCTGGGGCAGGGCGCGAACGGAGAGATCGTGAAGCTGCTCGAGCAGCGCCTGGGGTCGCTCGGCTACTACCTCCGGGGGATCAACCGCTCCTTCGATCAGCAGACCGGCGACGCCGTGCTGGCCTTCCACAAGGTCCAGGGGATGGCGAGGGTCAAGTCGGTGCGGCCCGCGACGTGGCGGAGGCTGGCCTCGCCGATCCGACCCAAGCCCCGCGCGAAGAAGCCTGCCTTCCACGTCGAGATCGACCAGACGAAGCAGGTGCTGTACGTGATCCGGGACGGGAAGATCAGCGAGATCGTCCACACCTCGACCGGAGCCGGGGGCGCCACGCGCGACGGCGTGTTCCGCGTCCACCGGAAGATCGCGGGCTACAGCCCCGGGAGGCTCTACTACCCCTCGTACTTCGACGGCCTGCGGGCGGTGCACGGGTGGCCCTCGGTCCCGAACTACCCGGCCAGCCACGGGTGCTCGCGGGTGCCCTACTGGACCGCGATCCATCTGCACGACATCATGCCGATCGGGACCGTGGTCCGCGTCTACCACTAGTCGGTGGGCAGCCGCTCCCGGATCGCGGCCCGGATCCGCGCGGCGAACGACTCGGACCCGCGGAAGAGCTCGTTGAAGCGCGCGGGCGGCACCTCGAGGAGACGGACGTCGGTCGCGGCCGAGACGGTGGCGAGTCGTGGGTAGCCGTACTCCGCGCCCCAGTCGAGCGCCGCCAGCTCACCGAAGAAGCGACCGGGGCCGAGGCGCGCCACCTCCGCCCCCTCGATCTCGACCGACACCTCGCCCTCGAGGACGACGTAGAACTCGCGGGAGGACTCCCAGCGCGCGACCAGGGTGGTGCCCGCGGGGGCCGTCCTCGTCCGGGCCGAGCCGGCGAGCGAGGCGAGCTGGTCCTCGGTGAGCCCCTCGCAGACCTCGAGGTCGCGCAGGCGGTCGGCGTCCGGGCCCCATCCCGCCGTGGGCATCGGCGCGTGCCGGCCGTGATGGTCGGCGGAGGCCCCATCCTCCGCGTCGGCCTCCGCCAGCCAGTCGATCACCCAGCGCACGTCCTCGGCGCGGGTCGTGTCGTTCAGGATGCACAGTCGCAGCGCATAGGTCCCGTGGAGGCGGGTCGACGAGATCAGCGCGCGGCCGGTCCGCTCGAGCGCCGGGACGAGCGCCGCGTTCCGCCGCTCCACCTCGGCCCCGCCTCCGGGGAAGCGGCGACGGAAGCACACGATCCCCAGGCCGGCCGGCGAGAGCAGCTCGAGCTCGTCCCGCTCCTCGATGCGCTCCTGCGCCAGGCTGGCGAGGTCCATGGCCCGATCGATGGCGTTCCTGAACGCCGAGACGCCGAAGGCGTTCAGCGACATCCACAGCTTCAGGGACCTCGACATCCTGGTGAGCTGCATCCCCAGGTCGGAGAAGTTCACCTCGCCCGCGTCGGCCTCCGCGTCCTTCAGGTAGTCCGGGTCCACGGTGAACGCCTCCCCGAGGAGGTGACCCCGCCTCACCAGGACGCTCCCGCACTCGAACGGCTGGAAGAGCCACTTGTGGGGGTCCAGGGTGACCGAGTCGGCCCGCTCGATGCCGCGAAGCGCCTCGCGCCCGCGGTCCGTGAGGGCGGCGAAGCCTCCGTACGCCGCATCCACGTGGAGCCACGCCCCCTCCTCGGCGCAGAGGTCGGCGAGCTCCCCGAGCGGGTCGATCGCTCCGGTGTTGGTGGAGCCGGCCGCCGCGCCGACCAGGAAGGGGCGGCGCCCCTCGCGGCGATCCGCCTCCATCGCGTCGGCGACCAGCTCGGGGCGAAGGCGAAACCGGCGGTCGCTCGGGAGCACCCGGACCTGATCCGGGCGGAAGCCGAGCACGCGGGCGGCGCGGGCCAGCGAGGAGTGAGCCTGGTCGGAGACGTAGATGACGACGCGGTCGGACATGGCGCCGAGGAGCGCCTCGCGGGCGCACGCCAGAGCGGTCATGTTCGCGGCGGAGCCGCCGCTCACCAGGATCCCGGCGGAGTCCTCCGGGTACCCGATCCAGCGGCGGAACCAGTCGAGGACGGTGAGCTCGAGCTGGCTGGGGCCGGCCGAGTCCATCCACGCCCCGGCGTAGACGTTGAGCGCGCTGGCCACCAGGTCGCCGAGCGCCCCCGGCCAGGTGGGGCAGGAGGGGATGTACGCCATGAACCCCGGATGGTCCCCTCGGCTGGTGAAGGGCAGCACGTCCCGCTCCAGCCGCTCGAGGACCTCCTCGTACGGCGTGGGGTCCTCCGGCGGCGGCCTGTGGAGCCGGGCCTCCATCTCCTCCCGAGACGCCCGTCGGATCAGGGGGGCGTCCTGGTCGGCCAGCCGCTCCACGAGCATGTCCACCGTGCGGTACCCGAGCCGGCGCATCGTCTCGGGGTCGATCCGGAGGGGGCGGTCGCTCACCGCGTCTCCCGCGGCTCGGGGAGACGGGCGGCGGCCACGCGCTGGGCACGTTCCCGGCTCTGGGGGTGCCCGGTCACGGTCTCGAGGAAGTCGGCGCGCTCCAGGGCCTGCAGGCGGACGGGCTCGAGGGCGGCGACCGTGGCGGTGCGGGGCACGCGGTGGAGCAGCGCGATCTCACCGACGTGGTCGCCGGGGCCCAGGACCGCGACCGGCTCGCCTCCGCGCGTGACCCGCACGCGTCCCGATTCGATCACGTAGAAGCGGTCCCCTTCGTCCCCCTCTCTGATCACCACGGCGCCCGCGGGCGCCTCCACGGGGATCAGCCGCGACGCCAGCCGCTCCAGCGTCGGGACCGGGAGCGGCGCGAACAGGTCGATGTCTGCGAGGAGGCGCACGCCCTCGACCGGCGCGTCGACCTCGGTGTCCACGGTGTGCAGCCCTCGGGTGGCGAGGACGACGAGCGCTGGCAGGAACGTCCCCACCGCGACGAGGGCGCCGGTCGTCCCCAGGGTCGCCACCAGCAGGGGAGCGGCGATCGACCCCACGGCGAGGGAGGCCATGTGCAGCCCCTCCAGCACGCCGAAGGCGCGAGAGAGGACCTCGTCGCGTACGGCCCGCTGCAACATCGTGCGCCCCGCCACGTCGGCGAGGCTGTGGCCGGCCCCGCCGGCCACCAGGAGCAGGGCGGCGGCCAGCGTCCCCGGAAGGAGCCCGATCGCGGCCACCGGCACCCCGAGCAGGATGAGGCCCGCGGCGAGTGCGGGGGCGAGCCGTCGGCGCCCCACCAGCCCGAGGGCCGCGGCCGCCCCCAGCACCCCGCCCGCCCCGAGGGCGGCGCTGAGGTAGCCGGCGCCGGAGGGACCCAGCTCCAGGAGCGAGATCGCCATCGCCACGATCAGCACGTCGAGCGCCCCGATCACCACCGACTTCACGGCCACGAGCGAGACGAGCAGGCGCGCGCCGCGCTCGGCGGCCAGGTCGCGGACCCCGAGCACCACGTCGCGGAGGACGGCGCCGGCCCCCTCCGCGTCACCCGTCGTCGGGACCGCCCGGGTCCCGGCGACGAGGAGACCCCCGACCAGGAGCCCGGCGGCCACCACGGCGAAGACCGAGCCCGGTCCCTCCAGCCCGAGCAGGAACCCGGCCAGGGCCGGGCCGGCGAGGACGCTGGCGCTCTCGATCGACCCGGCGACGACGTTCGCGGCGGTCAGCTCCTCGGGCGACCGCGCGAGCGAGGGCAGGATCGCTCCGTGGACGGGGCGCGTCATCGCGATGCTGGTGGCCGCGACGGCCGCCAGCCCGTAGACGAGGGGGACCGGTGCCTCCGCGAGGAGCGCGGCGGCCGTCGCGGCCATGGCCGCCGCCTGCGCGAGGTAGGAGGCCAAGAGGACCCGGTCGCGTCGGAAGCGGTCGCCGAGGGTGGCGGCGAACGGCGCGAAGACCGCCGCGGGTACGAGCTGGATCACGGCCACGATGCCTGCGGCCGTCGCCCCGCCCCGCTGATAGGCGTAGACGAGGATCGCCACCCAGGTGGCCCACTCGGCCATCCCGAAGGCTACGAACGCGGTCTCGACCCTTCGCAGATCGGGGTTGCGGAAGACGGCGGCGAAGGCGGCGAGCGACCGGGTCAGTCTGCGGGCGATCCGCATGCCGGAAGCATAGGGACTCGACGCCGACCCGGGAAGTGGCTCGTCTAGGTCCTCGGCTCCCAGGAGAAGAACCGGAAGGCCAGGATCAGCCCCGCCACGCCCCAGGCCGCGACGATGCCGATGTGGCCCCACTCGAACCCGGCGCCGGTGTGGAACGGGTTGAAGGCCGTCTGCAGGGCCTCCGACAGGTGCTTCACCGGGAATATGCTCCCCAGGGTGCTCACCCACTCGGGCGCCTGGTCGGTCTGGATGAACACGTCGGAGATGAAGAGCAACGGCAGGATCACCGCGTTGACCACCGCCGGCGCGGCGTCGGCGTTCGGCACGGCGGCGGTCATCGCCAGCCCGAGCGAGCAGAAGGCGAACCCTCCGACCGCCAGCGCCACCAGCACGGCGGGCAGCGTGTTCGTGGGCACGTCGACGCCGTAGAAGAGCGCGCCGAAGGCCGTCACGATCGCCACGAGGAGGATGGTGATGAGGATCGCGTGCGCCACCCGACCGGTCAGGTACGCCCACGCGGGGAGCGGCGTGCCCCGGTAGCGCTTCAGCAGCCCCTGGTCCCGGGCGAACGAGACCGAGGTGGCCAGGTTCGTGAACGTCGCGGTGACGATCGCCAGCGTGGCGATGGCCGGGACGAAGAACGTGGAGGCGCTCGTCTCGCCGCCGGGCACGCGGATCGTCTCGTTGCCGAACAGCAGGTTGAAGATCACCAGGAAGATCAGGGGGAAGGCGAACGTGAAGAACGCCGACGGCGGGTTCCGCCAGAAGGCCCTGTTCTCGTAGAGGATCTGCCGGGCGGCGAGCCGGGTGCCGCTCATCCCTCCGCCTCGGTCAGCTCGAGATACACGTCCTCCAGCGAGGGGCGGGACACCGTCAGCTCGGCGAGCTCCTCGCCCCGGGCGGTCGCCCAGCTCGTCAGCGTGTGGAGCACGCGCGTGGGTTCCTCGGTCCGGATGCGCACCATCCCGCCCTCGACCTCCGCCTCCCCCACCTCGACCGGGAGCCCGTCCCCCGAGTCCCGGAAGCTGATCGTGGCGTGCCGGTCGCGCCCGGTCAGGATCGCAGGCGGGCCCTCGGCCACGATCCGGCCCCGGACGACGATCGCCACCCGGTCGGCGAGGCTCTGAGCCTCGTCCATGTAGTGCGTGGTGAGGAGCACGGTTTTCCCCAGCGCCCGCAGGTTCCGGATCATGTCCCAGGCGCCCCGGCGCGCCGAGGGGTCGAAGCCGGTGGTGGGCTCGTCGAGGAAGAGGAGGTCGGGGTCGCCGGCCAGCCCCACGGCCACGTCGAGTCGCCGCTGCTGCCCGCCGGAGAGGCGCTTCACGCGCCGATCGCGCAGGTCGGTCAGCTCCACGGCCTCCAGGACCTCGTCGAGCGGCCGGGGCGACGGATAGAACCCGCGGAACTGCTCGATGGTCTCGGCCACCGTGAGGTAGGGCTCGATCCCCGTCGTCTGCAGAACGATCCCGATGCGCCTCCGGAGGTCGAGGGAGCGTGCCGCGGGATCGTGCCCGAGGACCGACACGTCGCCCCCGTCTCGATCGCGATGCCCCTCCAGGATCTCGACGGTCGTGGTCTTGCCCGCTCCGTTGGGCCCGAGGAGGGCCACGACCTCCCCGCGAGACACGGTCAGGTCGAGCCCGGCGACCGCCTCCACGTCGCCGTAGGACTTCCGGAGATCCCGCACCTCGATCGCGGCCTCGCCCACGGGGGGCAGACTAGCGCAGCGCGGGCCTCGGTCTCCACGGCCCGCCCTCGGCTAGACTCGGAGCGACCCAGGAGGGACGGATGGACTTCGACCTGACCGACGAGCAGCAGGAGTTCCGCAAGCTGGTCCGGCAGTTCGCCGAGGAGGTCGTCGCGCCTCGGGCCGAGGAGATGGACCAGGCCGGAGAGCTCCCCATGGACATCGTGAAGCAGATGGGCGAGCTCGGGCTGTTCGGGCTCCCGTTCCCCGAGGAGTACGGCGGGCAGGGCGCCGACTTCCTCACGCTCTGCATCGCGATCGAGGAGCTGGCGCGGATCGACTCCTCGATCGCGATCACGCTCGAGGCCGCGGTCGGCCTCGGCGCCAGCCCCATCTACCACTACGGCACCGAGGAGCAGAAGCAGCGGTGGCTCGCCCCGATGGCGACGGGCGAGATCCTCGGCTCCTTCGGGCTCACCGAGCCCGGCGGGGGCTCCGACGCCGAGGCCACGAGGACCGCCGCCCGGCTCGAGGACGGCGAGTGGGTGATCAACGGCTCCAAGGCCTTCATCACGAACTCCGGCACGCCCATCTCGAAGGTCTGCACGATCACCGCGGTGACCGGCGAGCTGGACGACGGCTCCAAGGAGATCTCGGCCATCATCGTGCCGAGCGACACGCCCGGCTTCGAGGTCGGGAGCTCCTACCGGAAGGTCGGCTGGCACGCGAGCGACACCCACGAGCTGGCCTTCAACGACGTTCGCGTGCCCCAGGAGAACCTGCTCGGGGAGCGGGGGAAGGGGTACGCGCAGTTCCTCCAGATCCTCGACGAAGGGCGCATCGCCATCGCCTCCCTGGCGGTGGGCCTGACCCAGGGGTGCCTCGAGGAGTCGGTGAAGTACGCGAAGGAGCGCGAGGCGTTCGGCCGCCCCATCGGCGCCTTCCAGGGGCTGCAGTTCAAGATCGCCGACATGAGGGTGGCCGCCGAGACCGCCCGGATCGCCACCTACAGGGCCGCCTGGCTCCGGGACCAGGGCCGCCCCTACAAGACCGAGGCGTCCATCGCCAAGCTGTATGCGTCCGAGGCCGCGGTCACCTCGGCCCGCGACGCCGTGCAGGTGCACGGCGGCTACGGCTTCATCGAGGAGTTCCCGGTGGCCCGGTACTACCGCGACTCGAAGGTCCTCGAGATCGGGGAGGGGACGAGCGAGATCCAGCGGGTCCTGATCGCCCGGGACCTCGGTCTGCCCGGGACCTCCTTCGACTCGTGAGGGCTCGAGCGATCGTCCTCGCGGGGCTGCTCCTCGCGGCGTGCGGGGGCGCCCCGGAGGGCGATCCGGAGCTCGACATCCGGTCCGAGACCGACTGCGGGGTCCTCGATCGGGAGTTCGTGGAGGCGATCGAGGAGGCCGAGTCGCTGCGGGAGCGGGGGGACGACGACGCGGCCGAGGAGCGCCAGGCCCACGCCGACGCCGCCAACCGGCGGGCGAACGAGATCGGCTGCTACGGATGACGGGAGAACCGTCCCGCGCGGGAGATTGTAGTTGCGGGCCGTTCCGGCCGATACTTGCTCAGGCGGCCGAATGCCGTCACGCTGGGAACACCAGTTGACATCCGCATCACGATTCCTGTAGAGGTAGCCGTTCGTGGACTCGCTCAGCAGGCGCCGTCAAGGCTTCCCCCGCCTGCGGCAGGGCCTCGCGCTCGCCGTCGGGCTGATGCTCCTCGCCCAGGTCTCGCCGGGCTCGGCCCAGACGACCGAGCAGAAGCTGGAGACGGCGAAGCGGCGCGCGGCGCAGATCCAGCGCGAGCTCGAGGGAGAGCGGGCCAAGCTCGACGCGCTGAACGCCGAGATCGCCGGCCTCAACAAGCAGATCGCCCAGGCCTACGCGCAGCGCCTGGCGATCAAGGAGCAGGTCGAGATCACCGAGGAGACGATCAGGCGGAAGGGCCGGCGCGTCGACAAGCTCCAGGGTCGTCTCGACGAGCGGGCCCGCGAGGTCTACATCCAGGGGCCCGCGGGGATGCTCGAGCTCGTCCTCGAGGCCGACTCGATCACGGACCTCTCCGACCGAGTGAGCTTCCTCTCGGCCCTCAGCGAGGGCGACGCGAGCACCGCGATCGGGATCGAGGTCGAGCGCGAGGAGCTCGGCCGGTTCGAGGAGGACCTCGGGGGGCTCCTCGTGGAGCAGGACGAGCTGCTCGCCCAGCTCCGGGAGCAAGACCTGGAGCTCAACGAGCGCTGGGAGGAGCAGGCGGCGATCGAGGCCTCGATCGCGTCCAAGCTCGGGGAGGCCGAGGAGCTCGTCGCCGACCTGAAGAAGAAGCGACGGCAGGAGCTCCTCGCCGCGCTCCGCGCCGCCTCGGGGAGCAGCAGGCCGATCGACGCCAGCGGCATCCTGAAGTGGTGCCCGGTGGACTCGCCGCGCTCCTACATCGACGACTTCGGCTACCCGCGGTCGGGTGGGCGGACCCACCAGGGCAACGACATCTTCGCGCCCGAGGGCACGCCGATCCGCGCGCCGTTCTCGGGTGTGGCCGACGAGAGCTGGAACACGCTGGGCGGCAACTCCGTGTTCGTGCGGGCCTCCGACGGGACCTACGTCTACAACGCGCACCTCTCGCGCTTCGCCGGCGTGGACGGGAAGCAGGTGAACCCGGGCGACCTCATCGGCTACGTCGGCAACACGGGGAACGCCATCGGCACGCCGCCCCACGACCACTTCGAGCTGCACCCGGGTGGGGGCTCGGCGATCACTCCCTACCCGTACCTCAACGCCGTCTGCGGCGTGAACGGGGGCGGCTGAGCCGCCTTCGCCGCCGGGTAGACTCGGGGCATGCCTGAGCGGGAACGTCCCTGGATCTACCGCACCTACGCGGGCTTCGGGACGCCGGCGGCCACGAACGAGCGCTTCAAGGCGAACCTGGCGAAGGGCCAGACGGGCCTGTCGATCGCGTTCGACCTCCCCACGCAGTGCGGCTACGACCCCGATCATCCGATGTCGGCGGGCGAGGTCGGGCGCGTGGGGGTCCCGATCTCGCACCTCGGCGACATGCGGACGGCGCTCGACGGCATCCCGGTGAACGAGATGAACACCTCGATGACGATCAACGCCACGGCGGTGTGGCTGCTCGCGCTGTACGTAGCTGTGGCCGACGAGCACGGCACCGACCGCGGGGCGCTCCTCGGCACCACCCAGAACGACATCCTGAAGGAGTACCTGTCGCGGGGGACGTTCATCTTCCCGCCGGAGCCCTCGATGAGGCTCACCGCCGACCTGATCACCTGGACCGCCCGGGAGGCCCCCGCGTGGAACCCGATCAACGTGTGCTCCTATCACCTCCAGGAGGCGGGGGCCGACCCCGTGCTCGAGGTGGCCTTCACGCTGGCGAACGCGGTGGCCGTGCTCGACGCGACGCGGGAGACCGGCGCGGTGCCCGAGGGCGACTTCGCCCGCGTGGTCGGGCGCATCTCGTTCTTCTGCAACGCGGGGATCCGGTTCGTGGAGGAGCTGAGCAAGATGCGGGCCTTCGTCGAGCTGTGGGACCGTCTTGCGAGGGAGCGGTACGGCGTCGAGGACCCGAGGATGCGGCGGTTCCGCTACGGCGTGCAGGTGAACTCGCTGGGGCTGACCGCCGCCCAGCCCGAGAACAACGCCCACCGGATCCTGCTGGAGATGCTCGCGGTCACGCTGTCGAGGGACGCGCGGGCACGGGCGGTGCAGCTCCCCGCGTGGAACGAGGCCCTCGGCCTGCCCCGGGCGTGGGACCAGCAGTGGTCGCTGCGCGCCCAGCAGATCCTTGCCGAGGAGACCGACCTGCTCGAGCACGCCGACCTCTTCGAGGGGTCGAAGGTCGTGGAGGCGCGGACCGACGAGATCGCCACGGCCGCGTGGGAGGAGCTGGGGCGCGTGTTGGACCTCGGCGGCTCGGTCGAGGCGCTCGGGTACATGAAGGAGCGGCTCGTGGCGAAGCACGCCGAGCGGCTGCGGGCGATCGAGGCCGGCGACCTGACCCTGGTGGGGGTGAACAGCTACACGGAGACCGAGCCCTCGCCCCTGGTCGAGGGGCTGGGGGAGGGGTTGGCCTCGTTCCACGAGATCGACCCCGCGCTGGAGGCGGAGCAGGCCGAGAGCGTCGAGCGGTGGCGGGCCGAGCGCGACGGGACGGCGGCCGCGCGGGCGCTCGACGCGCTCCGCGCGGCCGCCCGAAGCGGCGAGAACCTGGTCCCGGCCTCGATCGAGGCCGCCAGGGCCGGCGTGACGACGGGCGAGTGGGGCGACGCCCTCCGCGAGGTCTTCGGGGAGTACCGGGCGCCCACCGGCGTGACCGGCTCGTCCAGGGTCGGCGCCGACGCCGGGTCGCTGCGCGAGGCTCGCCACCGCGTCGAGGAGGCGGCCCGGCGGGCGGGCGTGACCCGCCTGCGGATGCTCGTGGCCAAGCCCGGCCTCGACGGGCACTCCAACGCGGCCGAGCAGGTCGCCGTCCGCGCGCGCGACGTGGGCTTCGAGGTCGTCTACCAGGGGATCCGGCTCACCCCCGAGCAGATCGCCCGCGCGGCCGCCGAGGAGGACGTCCACGTCGTGGGCCTCTCGGTGCTGAGCGGGGCGCACAACCTGATCGTGCCCAGGGTCCTGGAGCGGCTGCGCGAGGAGGGCGTGGACCCAGAGCGGGTGCCGGTGATCGTGGGCGGCATCATCCCCGACGACGACGCCGCGAGGCTCGCCGAGCTCGGCGTGGCCCGCGTCTACACGCCTCGCGACTACGACCTGACGAAGCAGATGGCCGAGATCGCCGACCTCATCGCCCCAGGGGACGCCCCGTCCTGACCCGCCGGGTATCCTTCGGCCGATGACCGAGATGCCCTGGCGCACCTCGATCGGCCGGGTCGCTCCGGGCGAGATCCGCGTGCGCGGCTACGACCTGATGGAGCTGATCGGCCGTCGCTCGTTCGCCGACGTCACCTTCCTGCTGCTGTCCGGCGAGCTCCCCGAGGGCGACGAGGGCCGGATGCTCGAGGCGATGCTGGTCTCGGCCGTCGAGCACTCCGTCGTCGCCCCCTCGGTCGCGGCAGCCCGGTACATCGCCTCGACCGGCGTGCCTCTCCAGGCGGCGGTGGCCACGGGCGTCGCAGGGATGGGCGACTTTCACGGGGGGGCGGTCGAGGCGGGGGCGGTGATGCTCCGGGAGGCGGCCGAGCTCGACGACGACCCCGCGCGGGCCGCGGCGGGCGTCGTCCGCGCCTTCTCGGAGCGGGGCGAGCGGATCCCCGGCTACGGCCACGTGGTGCACGACCCCGACCCGCGCGGGCGCCGGCTGTTCGAGGTGGCCGAGGAGCTCGGCTTCCGCGGGCGATGGTGTGCGATCGCCGAGGAGATCGAGCGCGCCGTGGAGAGCGCGCTCGGCCGCCGCCTGGCCATGAACGTGGACGGGGCGATGGCCGCGCTGATGCTCGAGCTGGGCCTCGACCCGCGCCTGGGCAAGGCCTTCTACGTGATCGGCCGGACCCCCGGCCTCGTCGCCCACGTCTTCGAGGAGCAGACGCGCGAGCGCCCTTACCGCGACCCGGGCTGGGAGAACGTCGAGTACGACGGCCCGCCCCCGCGCGACCTCCCGTGAGCTTTGGCACGCCCCCGCGCCCGGGGCTAGGCTGTGGCCTGCGGAACGTAGGCACCCCCAAGGAGGACGGATGAAGCCTGAGGACGTCAAGAAGGTCGCGGTGGTCGGCACCGGCATCATGGGGTCGGGGATCGTCGAGGTCTGCGCCAAGGCCGGCTGCGAGGTCGTGACGATCGAGGTCGACGACCAGGCCATGGATCAGGGCCGTAAGCGCTACGAGAAATCGCTGGCCACCGCGGTCGAGCGCGGCAAGCTCGAGGAGGGCGGGCGCGACGACATCCTGGGCCGCGTCACCTCGACCACCGACCTCGACGCTGCCGCCGACGCCGACCTGGTGATCGAGGCCGTGACCGAGAACCTCGACGAGAAACTCCGGGTGTTCCGCGGGCTCGACGAGATCACCCGCGACGACGTGATCCTGGCCACGAACACCTCCTCGCTCCCGATCGTGAAGCTGGCCGCGGCCACCAAGCGCCCCGACCGCGTCGTGGGGATGCACTTCTTCAACCCCCCGCCCATCATGAAACTTCTCGAGATCGTGCGGGCGCTCACCACCTCGGACGAGACCCTGGCTTTCGCCAGGGGCATGGGGGAGCGGCTCGGCAAGACCACCGTTCTCTCCAAAGACCGCGCCGGCTTCATCGTCAACATGCTCCTGATCCCGTACCTCAACAACGCCGTGCGCATGTACGAGGAGGGCTTCGCCAGCCGCGAGGACATCGACACCGCGATCCAGCTCGGTCTCGGCCACCCGATGGGGCCGCTCACGCTCCTCGACTTCATCGGGCTCGACACCGCCGTCTACGTCTCCGAGGTGCTCTTCGAGGAGTTCCGCGACCCCGACTACTCGGCGCCCCCGCTGCTGCGCCGCATGGTCGACGCGGGGTGGCACGGCCGGAAGACCGGCAAGGGCTTCTACGACTACGACTGAGCCGGATGCCCAAGGCGATCGACCTCCACGTCCACCTCCCGACCGACGAGTGGCTGGACAACGCGATCGGGCCGCACCTCGAGGCGACCGAGCGCTACTTCCGGAAGTCGCCGCCGCGCAAGACCCTCGACGAGGTGGCCGAGGAGTACGCCGAGCGCGACGTTCTCGGGGTGGTCCTCGACTGGGACGACGAGTCGGTCACCGGACGCGGGTGGCTGGGCAACGACTTCCTCGCCTCGCTCTCGGATCGTTACCCGGGCGTCCTGATGGGGTTCGGCTCGGTGGACCCCCACCGGCCCGACGCCGCCCAGGAGGTCGACCGCGCCGCCGACCTCGGGCTGAGGGGCCTGAAGTTCCACCCGACGATGCAGGAGTTCGACCCGAGCGATGAGCGCTTCTACCCGATCTACGAGCGGATGCAGGAGCGGGGCCTCGTCGCGCTGATGCACACCGGCACGTGCGGCATCGGCGCGGGGACGCCCGGGGCCGGCGGCACGAAGATCCGCTACTCGCACCCGGGGTTCCTCGACTCGGTGGGCGCGGACTTCCCCGGCGTGACCTGGATCGCCGCGCACTTCGGCTGGCCCTGGTTCCCGGAGTGCCTCGCCTACGCGCTGCACAAGTCGAACGTGTGGATCGAGCTCTCGGGATGGGCGCCGGGCTACCTCCCGCCCGAGGTGCGGCGCGAGGCGCGCCGCCGCCTCAACGAGCGCACGCTGTTCGGGAGCGACTACCCCTTCATCCCGCTCGACCGCTGGTTCTCGGAGTTCGAGGACCTCGGCTACGACGAGGACGAGAAGGAGAACATCCTCCACCGCAACGCCGAGCGTCTGCTCGGCCTCTGAGCTACTTGACCTCGAAGCGGTTCTTGTTCCGCCCCGCCTGGAACGCCGTCTCGACGTTGCCGGCGAGATCGCGCGCCCGCGACCCGCAGCTCGTAGTGCTTGATCTTCCCGGTGCTGGAGGGAAGCAGCTTCGAGACCCGGTACCTCCATGAGCCGGCGCCCTTCGCCGCGAGCCAGCGAGGAGAGGAGCAGGCGCGCTTGGTGAACCGCTTCCCGTTCCACCAGGCGCAACCGCTCTTCAGGCGCTGGAGGAGCGCCACCTCGACGCCGGCGACGCCGGCATCTGCGTCGATCGCGATCCCCGTGAGCTGGCGGACCTTCTTGGCCGCGTACGCCTTCCGGTGGCGTGGCTTGCGGATGCGACTCGTGGGGGCGATGGCGTCGTCGTTCGCCTCGATGGTGATCGTCGCGTTGGGCATCGCGCCGAGCACGGCCCCGCCGGTCGGGTCGCGGAGCTGCAGGATGATCGTCTCCGGGCCCTCCGGCTCGGTGTCGTCGAGGATGCTCACGCCGAAGGAGGCGTCGGCGCCGTTCCCGTCGCTCCACTGGGTGTTGCCGCTCGCGCTCGTGTAGTCGAGCCCCTCGGTGGCCGAGCCGTCGAGCGTCTCGTAGTTCACCCCGACGAGGTCGGTGGTCGACCCGGCGCGCCGCACGACGACCTGATGCGTCTCGGCGAGCTCGGGGACGGAGTCGTTCCCCGCGAAGGTCAGCGCCCCGCCGGGGGCGGCTCCGATCGCGCCGGCGTTGTTGCGCGGCGCCGGGAGACCGAATCGGAAGTCGGTCGCGCTGTCGTTCGTGTCGTCGCTCGCCTCGAG
>DATKBL010000164.1:0-5598 GCA_035513995.1 Actinomycetota bacterium | reverse complement strand
CGGGCGCCCTCCACGTAGGGGAACAGCAGGCTGCGGGCGAGGTAGTGGGGGATGCCGCCCAGCCCGGGCGCCTCCTGGCCGACCGCCGCGAGCTGATCGGCG
Source organism: Actinomycetota bacterium (assembly GCA_035513995.1). Taxonomy (GTDB): domain Bacteria; phylum Actinomycetota; class UBA4738; order UBA4738; family CALAEC01; genus DASUTW01. The sequence continues at coordinate 5,496 of DATKBL010000164.1, read as the reverse complement.
GGGCTGAGCGACCGGGCGGCGTAGATCTCGGTCGTGAGCTGGGCGTCGCCCTCGACCAGGGACTGCGCCGCGGACGCCGCGTCCTGGTCCTCCTCGTTCAGGGCCTCGAGATCGGGGATCCCCAGGCGCTGGTCGGCCAGCGCGTGCTCGAGCTCGTGGACGAGGGCGAGGAGCTCGGTCGTCGAGAGCCCGCCCTCGGCCGCGCCGGCCGAGACGACCAGCTCGTCGGTCTCCGGGTCGTAGAAGCCGGCCACCTGCTCGCCCAGGAGGTTCTCGACCGCGCGGCCCAGGTGCAGCTCCTCGGGGAGCGCCCCCAGCTCGATCAGGAGGCGGCCCTGGATCTCGAGTCGGTCGTCGGTCTCGTCCACCATCTCGGCCACGCGCTCGCGGAGGGGGCCCGGGGCCAGGTAGACGGGCTCGGGCTCCTCCTCGAATGTCAGCTCTCGGATCTCCTCGATGATCGGAGCGACGGAGCCGACGTCGGCCTCCGCGGCGGCGGGGCCGGGGATGGGCTGGCCGAGGAGCGCCGGGATGCAGGGCGTGGGCTGCCCAAGCGGGTCCGAGGTCTCTGCATCGCCTGGGTCTGCGGCCGGAGTGCCCGTGATGCCGCGCAGGACCAGCGCGAGCGCCAGGGCGGCCACGAGGAGGACGACCAGGACCGCCTCGAGCCGGAAGCGCCGCACGTCGCCACTCTAGCCTCGAGAGGGGCGTGAGGAGGCGCCCGGGGTGGTCGTCCGTGATGCGCTAGGATACGCGGCGGGCCGGGCGCGTCCGGCCCTCCAGGAGGGAACCGTTGAACATCGTCGTAGGCGTGAAGCGCGTGCCCGACACGGCCGCCGAGAAGAAGCTGGACGAGCAGGACTTCACGCTCGATCGCGAGTCCGTCGAGGCGATCATGAACCCCGTCGACGAGTACGCGATCGAGGAGGCGATCAAGCTGCGAGACGCTGCCGGCGACGGCGAGGTCACCGTCCTGACGATGGGGCCCGAGCCCGCCGACAAGGAGGCCGTCCGCAAGGCGCTGGCCCTCGGGGCAGACAAGGGCATCTTGGTCACCGACGCCCGGCTCCACGGCTCCGACGCGATGGCCACCGCCTACGTGCTGGCCCTCGCCCTGGCCCAGCAGGAGTTCGACCTCATGCTGCTCGGCTCCGAGTCCACCGACGCCAGGACGTCGCTCGTGCCGCAGGCGCTCGGGCAGCTGATGGGCATGACCGCGCTCACCTACGTGAAGCAGGTCGAGGTGGCGGACGGGAAGATCACCGTCCACCGCGAGGAGGAGGGCGGGCACGCGGTGGTGGAGGCCGAGCTGCCGGCGATCGTCTCGGTGGTGAAGGGGATCAACGAGCCCCGCTACGCGACGCTGAAGGGGATCATGGCCGCCAAACAGAAGGAGGTCCAGGTCCTCGCCGGCGACGAGCTCGGCATCGACCCGGAGCAGGTCGGGCTGGAGGGATCGAAGACGAAGGTGCTGGAGGCCACGCTCCGCCCGCCGAAGGAGAAGGGCGAGGTCGTGAAGGACGAGGGAGACGCGCACGAGAAGCTGGCCGACTTCCTCCAGACGAACAAGTTCATCTGATGGCCGAGATCTGGACCGTCGTCGACCACGCGAGCGGGGACCCCAGCAAGGCCTCGCTCCAGATCGTCACGGCGGCTCGCCGGCTCGCCGAGGAGATGGGCCACGACCTCGCGGGCGTCTTCGTCGGCACCGGCTGGGACGCCGCCAAGGAGAAGCTCGCCAAGCACGGCCTCCCCAAGGCCTACGTGGCGGAGTCGCAGGACTTCGAGGACTACCTCGTGCAGCCGGCGGTGGACGCGATCGTGAAGCTGGCGCGGGAGCACGAGCCCGCGGTGATCCTGTTCGCGAGCGTCCCGCTGGGGAAGGACCTCGCCTCGGGCGTGGCGGCCAAGCTCGAGAGCGGCGTGCTGGCCGACGTCACCGATCTCGAGGCCGACGGCGACCGCCTCACGTGCAGGATGGACGTCTTCGGCGGCGCCACGATCACGAAGTGCCAGGTCGTGGGCGACCCGCAGGTGATCGCGGTGAAGCCGAACTCGTTCGTGGCCGAGGAGGCGCCGACCGAGCTGGCCGAGGAACGGTTCGAGGCCGAGGTCTCCGACGATGCCAAGGCCGCCAGGATCGTGGAGCGCGTTCAGGAGGAGGCGGGGGGCCGGCCGAGCGTGGAGGAGGCCGCGATCATCGTCTCCGGCGGACGCGGCCTGGGCGGGCCCGAGCACTTCTCGCTCGTCGAGGACCTGGCCGACGTCATGGGTGCGGGCGTCGGCGCCTCGCGCGCGGCGGTCGACGCGGGGTGGTATCCGCACCAGAACCAGGTCGGTCAGACGGGGAAGACGGTCTCGCCCCAGCTCTACATCGCGGTGGGGATCTCGGGCGCGATCCAGCACCGCGCGGGGATGCAGACGTCCAAGACGATCGTCGCGATCAACAAGGACGCGGAGGCCCCGATCTTCAACCTCTCCGACTTCGGCGTCGTGGGCGACCTGTTCGAGGTCGTCCCGAAGCTCACGGAGGAGCTGAAGAAGCGCAAGGGGGGGTGAGGCGATGGCCCGTCCTTGGGACCGGCTGCCTCCCAAGGACCAGGCGCGCCTCCAGGCGGCCCTGCTGCACGACCTCCTGACCCGCTACGTCTACCCGTTCAGCCCCTTCTACCGGCGGCTGTTCGATCAGCGGGGCATCAAGCCGGGCGGCATCAAGCGCCTGCGGGACCTCGAGCGCGTGCCCATGGTCTCGCGATGGGACTTCGCGGCCACCGAGGAGGATCGGTGGCGGCCGTTCCGGGCGATGCTGCGCCCCGACGAGCGCAGCCTGAAGCGGTGGGCGCATCGGCGGACCCTCCGCCGGGTCGCGCTCGAGAAGCTGCTCCGCGGCGACCTCGCGGCCGAGCGGCTGCTCGCCGAGGAGTTCAAGCCGGTGCACCTCCACGTCCCCGACCGGGCCGGCCCGGTGATGGGCTACACGATGCGCGACCTCTCGGCGCTTTCCCAGGCGGGCGCCCGCAGCCTCGTCGTGATGGGCGCCGATCGGTCGGACGTGCTCGTCTCGACCCTTCCCTACGGGCCCACGCTGCCGTTCTGGCACGTCCACTACGCCGCGCAGGGTGGCGGGCTGGCCTCGCTGCACCTGGGGGCCGGGGAGTCGGTCCGGCCCGCGCGCGCCGCCCACTGGATGCACCGGGCGGCCGCCTCGATCCTCGCCTCGCAGCCCGGGTACGCGGAGGGCCTCCTGCGGGGGGCGCCGCCGGAGACCTTCGCCAGGCTGCGGGTCCTCGCGCTGTGGGGGCAGGGAGGGATGCAGGGCGCGCGCGAGCGCTTCACGGCCCGCCTGCGGGCCGGGGGGGCGCCCGACGCCTACGTCGTGTCGATGCTGGGGATCCCGGAGGCTCGCGTCGCGTGGGCCGAGTGTCCTCCGCCGGCGAACCGGCCGGAGGCCTCGCACGGCTACCACACGTACCCGGACCTTGAGTACCTCCAGGTGATCGACCCGTCGAGCGGCAAGGTCCAGGACGAGGAGCGCGGCGGCGAGCTCGTCTACACGTCGCTCGACTGGCGAGGGTCCGTCCTGATCCGCTACCGGACGGGGGTGATGGCGAAGCGGGGGATCACGACGAAACCCTGCCCAGGGTGCGGCAGGACGGTGCCAAGGATCCTCCCGGAGCTGTCGTTCACCGACTGGCTCGTCCGGACGGTCGGGTCCCAGGGCGAGGTGCGCGTGGACCTGGCCGAGGTGCTCCCGGTCCTGTGGGAGGCGCGCGGCGTGCCGCTGTGGCAGATCGAGGTGGCCCGCGGGGCGGGCCCCGACCGCACCGATCTCGTCACCGCGTACCTGGGGGGAGCGTCCGAGCGCGACGTGCCGACGATCGAGACGGCGCTGCGTCCGTTCGGCGTCCGGGCTCGATCGGTGCCGCTCCAGGACCTGGGCCGGCGCATGGGCATGGGCACCGAGCGGCTCGAGGAGCGGGTCGTGATCCGGCACGAGCCGTCGGCGCCGCCGCCGCCCTAGGGGATCTCGGCGAACGCCCGCACGGGGAACGAGGCGGCGCCGACGACGGCCACCGGCGCGGCCGTGAACCGGAAGTCCTCGCGGGGGAGCGGCCCCAGGCCACGGAGGTTCTCCACGATCAGCACGCCCGCTTCGAGAAGGCGGGTGTGGGCGGGCCTGGACGGGTCCTCGATGTCGTCCACGTTCCCGAAGTCCACCCCCACCAGGGCGGCGCCCTCCCCGAGCAGGGCCCCGATCGCCCGCTCGCTCAGGTAGGGGCCACGGCTCCAGTACTCGTCGCTCGGCCACAGCTCGTCGCGCCCCGTCCGCACGAGGACCGCCCGCCCCTCCAGGTCCCCGGCCTCGATCTCCACCGGCCCCGGCTCGGCCGACGCGTCCACCACGAGCCCGGGGAGCGCCGTGACGCGGTCCAGGGAGATCCCCGCGATGTCCTCACGATCCCGGAACCGATGGAACGGCGCGTCGAGGTAGGTGGCGGTGTTCGTCGCGATCTCCGCGTGCCCGAGGAAGAACTCGGCCTTGCCCTGGTAGCGCTCGCGCGAGGCGTCGTGGTCGAGGATCGGGCCGATCCGTGGGGGCGGGAGGCCGGGGAAGGCCCCGCGCCCATCCTCGATCGGGTGGCTGAGGTCGACCAGCATGCGTGGATGCTACCGCGTTCGTGCCCCGCCCCCCGTTCGGGTATACCTCCCCCATGGGGGAGCGTAAGCGCGACGAGGACCGCCGGGTGATCGATCCGTCCAGGGACCTCGTGGCCGAGGGGCTCCCCGACCGGCAGGCGTGGGAGATCCGGAGGCGGGGGACGCTGGCCGGCATCGTATGGAGGGAGAGCCGATCCTCGTTCCGCGCGGCCTACGAGCGAGAGGGACGCATGACCCAGATCCCCAGGACGTTCCCCTCGATCGAGGAGGCCGCCCGCGCCCTCGACCGCGCTGTCCGCTGACGCGGGCGCGGCGCGGCTCGATGCTACCCTCGACCTCGATGGCCAACGTGCTCGTCGCGATGTCCGGAGGGGTTGACTCCTCCGTGGCCGCCTGCCTCCTCGCCGAGGCGGGCCACGAGGTGCTGGGCTCCCACATGAAGCTCGTCCACACGGACGGCGTCGAGCACGGCTGCTGCGGTCCGCAGGCCGAGGCCGACGCCCGCGCGGTGGCCGAGCACGCCGGGTTCGCCTTCGAGGTCGCCGACCTCTCGGACGTCTTCGAGGAGCGGGTGATCGCCGACTACGTGAGCGAGCACCAGCGCGCCCGCACCCCCAACCCGTGCGTCCGGTGCAACGAGCGGATCAAGTTCGGGGCGTTCCTTGATCGCGCCTGCTCGCTCGGGTTCGACCTCGTGGCCACCGGGCACTACGCGCGGCGGGTCCGCGGCCCGGCCGGGTCGTGGCGGCTCCTCCGCGGCGTGGATCGCGCCAAGGATCAGTCCTACATGCTTCACACCCTCGGGCAGGAGGAGCTGGCGGTGTCGGTGTTCCCGAT
>DATKBL010000163.1:0-2065 GCA_035513995.1 Actinomycetota bacterium | reverse complement strand
CACCTCGACCACCCGCGAGTCCGGGCGGTAGCGGAGGAAGTCGCCGAGCAGGGTCCGGCCCTCTACCGGGTCCTCGACGCGGGCGTCCCCCGAGCACCGGAGCTCTTCCACTCCCCCGCCTTCGGCCAGATCTACATCCATCTCACGGCAGGCGAGGGTGCGGCTCTCCTGGCTCACGTGGACCCCGCCGGTATAGACCAGCAGGCCCAGGGCCTTCCGGTAGACCAGCTTCGTCGAGCGGACCTCCAGCGGCGCCCGTCCGGCGGCCTCGGCCCCATCTGCGGCCGGGCTCTGCTCCTCGACCGCGTCGCCTTCGGGCACCCAGAGGGTTCGGACGTCGCCCGTCGCCACCAGCAGATCCTCGGTCTCGTCTCCGCGGAGCTCGTCCGCCACCAGCAAATCGTCGCCCCGCCAGGCCCGCACCCTACCCTTGAACAAGAAGCCACGGGGCTGCTCGCGGAAGAACCCCTCTTCGGCCTCGACCCACACCGGGCCGTCGCCACGGGCGAGAGGGGAGCCGCCCAACACGGAGTCGTCGGCTTCGTCGAGGCGGGCACGAACGCCGCCGGTCCCGTGGACCAGGCCGTCGGCGCGGGCATAGAGCAGCCGCGGCGCCTCCATCCGCACCGCCTCGGTCTCGGCGACCGCGGGACGGCCGAAGAGCTCGGCCCGGTCCTCGCGGAGGTCGAAGACGCCACGCTCGCCCGAGGCCCGACTGCCGCCATCGGTCAGGACCACGCCGCCCGAGAGCTCGGCCCGCTCCTGGAGGACGTCGTACACCCCCTTCCCCCCCGTCGCCTCGAGGGTGCCGTCGGCGACCACCACGTCGCCCGTGAGCTCGACCGAGCTCATCACGCCTTCCCTGCCGAAGTCGGCGACGGCCCTGTCGCCGGTTGCCCGCCGCGCCGCGTCGGGGATGGTCGAGCCCCCGCCTTCATCCCCCTCGGCGCCCTCAGGCGGCTTCGCCAGGATGGCCAGGAGGACTCTCTCTTCGGCCTCGACCTGGACCGGCAGTCCTTCTTCGAGGGCCGCGGTGATCCTGACCGCCTCGAGCAGGCGCCGGGTCCCGCTCCCTTCCTCGACGGAGGTCAGCCTGGCGACGCCTCGCGGGCCGCCCTCGATGTTCACCTCGCGGGCCTCCCGCTTCTCCGGATCGAGGATCATCACCAGATCCTCGCATTCGATGAGCACCCGCGACGGCGCCTGGCCAGCCTCGCTCCCGTTATTCTCCTCGAGCACCTCCGAACCGCCGACCTCGGCCAACGTACCCTGACGGTCGAAGCGGGCCGAGACGTCCCACCGCGCCCGAAGGGATTGCACCTCGTGGGTCTCCACGTCGAAGAAGGCCGAGATTCGCCGCGCCCGGATGACCTCGCCCCGCCGGCTCAGGACCGCGTCCCCATCCGCTCGGAAGGACTCTTTGCGTGGATCGAGGAGGACGTCCCGCGCCCGGAGCCGAAACCCCTCCGCCTTTCCGGCGAGGCCGCGGATCTCCACCTCGTCGCGCAGATGGACGAGCCGTCGCTCCGGAACGATCCAGAGCTTGTCGGCCCTCCCTTCATAGGCCTCGCCGAGCGTGAGCACCACCTGGCCCTGGCTCGCGAGGGAGTTGCCCTGATTGCGCACGTGGAGCTGGCGCATCGTTGCCGAGACGCCCGCCGGCGTCGCCAGCCGCACTCCTCCGCCGAGCCGCCCCTCCCGCCGCTCGATGTCGAAGCGCCCCTTGGCGCCCTCGATCACGTACCGGGAGCCGTCCTCCTGGTAGATCGTCACTTCGACGCCATCGAGGTAGACGATGCCCTCCCGGTCGACCGAGTAGCGGTCTCCGTGAACGGTGAAGAGCGGCCGGTCGCCCTCGCTGAAGGTGCGCTCGAAGCCCTCGCCCACCGTGACCAGCTTACCCGAGGGCTCGAAGCTGGTCTCGTCGTCCTCCTCCTGCGATGCCGCGGGCCGGCCGCTCCGGCTGGCGACCAGCAAGGCGACGACCGTGGCCACGGCGAGCACGGCCGCGCCGAGGAGCACCCAGCGCAGCCGCCGGATCGCCCGGCCCCTCCGGATTTCACGG
>DATKBL010000162.1:0-5789 GCA_035513995.1 Actinomycetota bacterium | reverse complement strand
GGGGTGTTCCCGTTCCCCAGCTCGGACCACCGGCTCGTCTGGGCCGACCTGCGCGTGCCGGGAGCCGCCCGGCGCTGAGGACGATCGAGGAGCCGCGAGGAAGGGCGCCCCGGAGGGCGCCCTTCCTCTTAGGCCGCCGGGACCGGGGTCCGCTCCGGCTCCGATTCCGGGTCCAGCTCCTGGGGAGGCGCTGCGAGCTCCATCTCGACGACACGGGGAGAGGCGTGGGCGGGCGCTCACGGGGGCGGCGCCTGCGCAACAGGAGCAGCAGCAACGCCGCTCCCGCGGCACCCACGACGAGCCAGGCCAGCGCAGGTGCCGCCCCCTCCAGCTCCGCCACGCGCCGCTCGAGCGCGCGAACGCGGGAGATGGCACCGTCGAGCGCCTCGAGCAGATCCACCTCCGAAGCGGGGGCCTCACGAGATCCCCGCTGCAGCTCGCGGACCCGCTGACCGAGCCGCGATCGCACGACCTCGAGCCGCGACTGGACCCGAGAGAGCTCTCTCGCGGTCCGCGCCGTCGCCGGGTCCGCGGTCACGATGACCTCGGAGGGGACGATGTCCGCCAGTTGGCGGACGCAGCCGGCGGTGCAGAGCATGAGCGCGTATGGGCCGGGCTCGACCTCGGGGACATCGAATGCGACGCGGATCCGCGCGAGATTCGACGGACCTCCCCGAACCTCAACCCTGCCGACGCGGATCCTGGTCTCGGAGCGGACCCACCAGTCTCCCGGCTCGGCGACGCTCATCGCCTCTTCCACGACGCTCCAGTCCATATCCAGGATCAGGTAGGCGTAGAAGCGGTCGAGCCCCTGCCGGGCCCGAGCGGCTGCCTCGACCGAGCCGAAGAGGATCTCGCCTCGGCCCGTCATGAAGCGCTCCCCCACCCCGAGCTCGGCTCCCTGGAGCGGGATGTAGGACCACCAGCCGCCGGCGGCGGCGGGCTGGGCGATGGCGAGCACCACCCAAGCTGCGGCGGCAGCGAGGAGACCCCTCCGAAGTGGGCGTCGCATGGCAGGCTCCTTCCTCTGGTCTCGCAGGTACCGACGCGTGCCGGGCCCGGATGGTTCAGTCGCCCTCGACGAACCGGAGGAACTCGAAGTGCATCCCGTCGGGGACGAGCCAGCGACCTCCCCAAGTGAAGCCCCGGCGCTCGAAGACGTCCACGATGCGGGGATCCAACCGGGGCTCCCCGCCGAGCGGGTTCTGGCCGACGTTGACGTCGAAGGCGATCCCCCACGCGTGGTGAGAGATGCCCGCGCCCGGGCTTCGGGCGATGAAGCGCGGCGAGTAGCAGCCGCCGTAGTCGCCGGGGTCGATCAGATCGTCGAGGCCGCGGCGTTCGAGCTCCCGGAGCGCGGAGCGCAGGGCCGGCACGATCGCGCGGTGACACGTCACCCTGCCCAGCACCGGCACGCTCGCCGTCCGGATGTGCCGCGCGACCCAGCGCGGGTCGATCCGCAGCATGCCACCCGGGAGCGGCGCGGCCGCGAACTCCCCGAACAGCTCCTTGAGCCGGAGCGACGGAAGGACCGCGTCGCCGTGCCGGAAGACGGGCGTCTCGCCCGGCCCGCGAACGCGCACCCGGGTGCCGGCCGGGAGGCTCCGGCGGAGCCCCTCCTCGACCACCCGTCGCTCCGTCTCCGGCCGCGGCGCTACCAGGAGATAGCGGGAACGCGCGATCCCGAGCCGGGCTCCCGTGTGGAATGACACCACGACCTCGTGCGCGCCCACCAGCTCATCGTCCACGACCCCGAGCACCTGAACGGCGAACGGGCCGAACCGCAGGCGCGAGCCCGGCCCGATGCCGCGGAGCGCCGCGGCCCCGCGGCTCACCAGCGCGCCGCCGTCGGCCAGCGCCGCGATGGCCGCGCGCTCGGCGGGGGGCACGAAGCGTCGGTACGAGGCGGGCCGGACCGCGGCCACCTCGACCGGGAAGGCCAGCCCCGCCGGGGTCGTCTCCGCGGGCAGCCCGACCCCCCGCCACCCGGTCAGCCAGGCCGTACCGCTCCGGACCTCGGCAGCGGCTCGCACGGCCCGGAGCCCACGAGCGGCCTCCGCGTAGCCCGAGGGAAGGCCGCCAGGGGTCCAGGCGAGGAGGGTCCTGATCGAAGCCCCTCCCACCACGTCGGCGGGCGGAGGCGGTCTGACGGTGGGCCGCGGGTCCTCCAGAGGGAGGGCCAGGGTCACGGCGCCCCCGACCAGCGCGCCGAGAACGGCCGCCGCCACGATGCGAAGCCCTCTCACGACGCACCTCCGACCGGCTCGAGCGACCCAGCGACCTGTGCGAGGTGATCGAGATCGAGCCCGTCGGCCCGCAGCGATCGATAGACGCCGTCCTCGACCCATTCGAGCTCCCCGCGGATCGGCGAGTAGCGCCCGGTCTCTCCGCGCAGCCGCACCGCGAGCGCGCCGGGGTCGGTGGGTGGCGCCAAGCCGGCGCGCTCGACCTGATGGAGGCGGATCCCAGTCCCGTCGAGCTCTCCGCCGGAGCGGCGGAAGAAGGCCGTGACGGCGCTCCCCTCACGCCCTCGGAACAGGTGCAGGGTCCAGAGGCGGTACTCTGCCGGCAGGGCTCGAGGGAGGGCGAGATCTGGGAGGGCTCGGACGGCCTCCTCGAGCTTCACCCCCGCCTCGAGGGTCCCGCCCGGAAGGCGGCGGGTCCGCCAGGCGTCCGGGACGGGCCGTCCCTCCACCGGCATCGAGCCCGCGACCTCCAGCAGCCGCTCGAGCGGCAGATTCGATTCGAGATAGAGGTCCGTGCGGGCGCCGTGGATCGCCAGCCGCCTGCCCAGCATCGCCGTGGGGGGCTCGTGGTAGGCGACGCCGCCGCCGGGGAGGCGGATCCGGGCGGCGAGCGGCCCCACGTCGCCGAACAGCGCCTCCTGGTCCCACGAGCGCGTCTCCCGGATCCGCAGCCACGAGAGGCCTCGCGCGTACGAGGTCACCACCTCGGTGGCCCCGGCCCCCGTGCCGACGACCCCGACTCGGTACGACTCGAGCCCGGCGACCTCGGTCGGCACGCTCGGCTCGTACCCCGCCGCCCGTGCGAGCCCGCCCGGAGCCACCTCCCGGAACCCGCGGTCGACGGCCCCCGAGCGCCGGACACGAGGCCGCCAGTCGCTGGGGACCGAGTCCTGGAAGGACCGGGCCCGGACCGCCAGCAGGACTCTCCCCGGCTCCTCGGCCGGCAGGCCGTTGCGGACGGCCCACGCCTCGCGCTCGGCCCCGGCCCCGGCCCGCACCTCGTAGGCGAGGGGGAACCACGTCTCCGCATCGAGCGAGACCTCCACGCGATCGAGCGGGAAGAACGGCCGCCACGACCCTCCGGCCTGGAGGAAGGCGAGCAGCGGCGTCGCGTCACGCTGGTCGAGCTCCACACGAATCACGGGCCGGCCCGACACGGACCCCTCGCCCAGCACCCGCAGCCTCCCCGACCCCGACAGCGTCTTGACGGGAAGGATCGCGTCGGTGGGGAGCGGAGCGTCCCCGTCGAACGGCGCCCGCCCGCGGACGGCGAGGGTTCGGGTCTCGCCCGAGGCGCACGCGGGGAGGGCCTCCCTCGGGCAGGTGACGGGCGCCGACAGCGACCAGCGATCGCGGTCGACCGCCAGCGTCACGTCGTTCCGAGGCCAGGCCTCCGACGGGTACTCGGTGCGATCGCGAACCTCCGCGCGGAACTGCTCGGGCACGCGGAACGCGACGCGCACCTCGAACCGGCGCTCGGGGACCTCGTCGGCGAAGTTGTGCTCGATGACGTCGAACACCGCCCGGTACGCCGAGATCTCCCGCGATGCGGCGGCCACGCGCTCGGCGATCTCGGAGGCCCGCACCGGGAGCGGGCCGCGCCGCACGCCCGGGAGCCCGCCGGCGACCAGCGCCACCACGACCGCGGCGGCCGCGAACGCGGCGATCTCGCGACCCCAGCCGGGCCGCGCGGGCTCTCGCTCCACCCGCTCCATGATCGAGGCGACGAGGTCGGGGACGACCGGGGCGGGCTCGAGCCGCGCCGCGTCGCGGAGCCGCCGGGCCTCCGCCTCGAAGTGACGGCACCGAGGGCACGTCTCGAGATGCGACCGGACGCGCTCTTCCAGCGGCTCGCCGTCGAGGCCGGCCGAGAGCTCCCGCTCGGCGACGTCACACCTCATCGACGTCCTCCTCGTGGGCCAGGACCTCCATCAGCGCCTTCCTCGCGGCGTGCATCCGGCTCTTCAGGGTCCCGGTGGGGACGCCCAGGACGACGGCGGCCTCCCGGTAGCTGAGGCCGACCACCTCGATGACGACGAAGGCCTCCCGGAGGTGCGGCGAGAGGTCCTCCACGGCGGCGGCGATCGTCATCCTCAGGGCGGGGTCGTCCACGGGAACCTGTGGCTCCGCACGCTCCGCGAGCCGGCGCTGGTGCGCCCCGCGGCGCATCGAGTCCACCGCCGCGTTCCGCGCGATCCGGTACAGCCAGGTGGTGAACTTGGCCTCTCCGCGGAAGCGGGGCAGCATCCGGTAGGCCCGGAGGAAGGCCTCCTGGGTGACGTCCTCGGCGGTGGCCGGCTCCCGGACGATCCGCAGCACGAAGCGGTAGATAGGGGCCTGGCAGGAACGGACCAGCTCTTCGAACGCCTCGAGGTCCCCGCGCCGCGCGCGGGAGACCACCTCCGGCTCGGGCTCGCGCACCGGCGCCCTCCGTTGTCGGCCTGAGTCTGACGACGAGATGGCTCCTCGACAAGACGTCAGGCGGTCGGTCGCCGGGCCCGGCGACGCTGGAGGGCCGCGTAGCCCATCGCCGCCGCGGCCAGGACCCAGGGAAGGAGGACCGTCGGACGCCACCGGGCCGAGGTGTCGGAATCGAGGCTCGAGGGGACACGCATCGGAGGATCGGGGACCACGAGAGCCGTCGCCTCCGCGGGAGCCGCCTCAGGCTCCTCCGGCGTGGAGGGGAGGAAGGTGGTCTCCACGACGGCCCCTCGACCGACGACCACGGTCCCGAGCATCCCGGGATGGAACGCGCACGCGTACGGGAACACACCCGGCTCCCGGAAAGGCCGGGTGACGGCCTCGTCCAGATCGAGGCTGCGCGGCCTGGCCCACCTGCCGTTCGCGCCGATCACGTTGTGCGGGAACGCGTCGCGGTTGACGAACGTCACCGTCGTGCCGGGCCGCACCCGCAGGATCGTCGGCGAGAAGCAGATGTCCCGCATCTCGACCACGGTCCCGGTGGCGCTGGTCAGGGGCTCGGGGCAGCCGCCACCGCCCCCGGCCACGGCCGGAACCGGTGACAGAGCCAGGATCGCCGTCGGCACGGTCAGGAGCCATCGGAGCCTTCGCATCGCGCCCTCCTCGGGGTTCGAGCTCATCCTCTACGGACGCACGCGGGCCGCTCCCGGTTCAGGAGCTTGACGGTTACGGTACCGTAACCTACGGTGAGGTAACTTACGCTGCCCTAGGAAAGGAGCCCGATTGCGCACCTTCGCCGAGCCCGAGGCCGTCCTGCCCCCCGACGCCGAGGCGATCATGAGCAACGCCCTCCGCGAGGAGGGGCCCCCCGCGGTCAAGGGCGTCCGCACGATGACCGCGAAGGAGCTTCGCTTCCAGCGGCGCGTGACCGCGCTGTTCACCGTCGGTCCCCTCGTCGGCGTGATCGCCGCCGTCGTGTTTCTGTGGGGCTGGGGCATCAGCGGGCTCGACTTCTGGCTCTTCCTCGGCTTCTACCTCTTCACGGGGCTGGGGGTCACGGTCGGCTTCCACCGCCTCTTCACCCACCGCAGCTTCGAGACCTCCACACCCGTCCGCGCCGTC
>DATKBL010000161.1:0-13010 GCA_035513995.1 Actinomycetota bacterium | reverse complement strand
CTACGAGAACGGGGAGGTGGGGTCCTCTCCCTCGGTGACCCCGCCCGCGCACGCCACGATCGGCACCGGCGTCTTCGCGCGGACCCACGGCATGACCGACCTCGAGGTGCGCGAGGGGGGCAAGGTGCGCGGGGGCTGGTCGAAGGGGCCGAAGCTGCTCCTCGCCGACTCGCTCGCCGACGTCTACGACGTGGACATGGGGAACCAGCCGAAGGTCGGGGCGGTCGTGGGCGTCCCCGGCCACCTGGGGATGATCGGCCACGGCAGCTTCCACGACGGCGGGGACAAGGACGTGGCGATCGTGGCCAAGGCCTCCGGCTCGCTGTGGGGGATCCGCGGACAGAGCAAGAGCTTCTATCGCTTCCCCACGTGGGTGAACGCGCTCCCCGGCCTGGCCCACCAGGCCCGCCTCCTCGACCAGCGTGACGGCAGGCGCGACGGGCGCTGGCGTGGCAACAGCCTGGCGGGGCTGCGGAACGGCTTCGACTCGCCGGCCCGCATCCCCTACCAGACGAAGATCGTCAAGACGCTGATCAAGCGGGAGGGGTTCGGGAAGGACGACGTGCCCGACCTCCTGGCGATCAACCACAAGATCATCGACCACGTCGGACACGAGTGGCACATGCACGCCCCCGAGATGGGCGACGCGATCCGGTACCAGGACCGCGACCTGACGCGGCTGATCGGGATCCTGAACCGGCTCGTGGGGAAGGGCCGCTGGGCGATGATCATGACCGCCGACCACGGCCACACGCCGCTCCCCTCGGTCTCCGGGATGAACCCGCTGGACGTGAGCAAGATCCGGGCCGCGCTGACCGCGCGCTTCGACGACGGCGACGGCGTCCCGGTGGTGAAGGGGGTCCGGCCGTCGGAGGTCTTCCTCAACGAGGCCGAGCTGAAGCGGAACGGCTACGGCCTGAAGGCGGTCGCCCGCTACCTGCTCGCGCTCCCCAAGGCGCGGGTCGCGGCCTCCGGCGCGGGGTCGGGCAAGGCCTTCGCCGCGGCGATCCCCACCCGGATGCTGCCCGGGCTGCCCTGCACCTGAGGGTCAGCCGATCGTCGCGATGGTCTGGCCGCCCTGGACAACGTCCCCCGGCGAGACGTCCACCGAGCCGACCGTCCCGTCTTGGGTCGCCGCGATGTGATTCTCCATCTTCATCGCCTCGAGGATGCACACCACGGCGCCGGCCTCGATCTCCTGTCCCTCCTCCACGAGCACCTTGAGGATCGTCCCCTGCATAGGCGCCACCACCGCTCCCGGAGCGCCCGCGTGGTGCGCGTGGGCGGCCGACTCCGGCGCGGGAGGCGGCGCGGCGAGGTCCTCTCCCCAGACCTTGACCGGGACCCTCCGGCCCCCGACCTCCACGACGAGGTGGCCGGTGGGCGAGGGCGGGGACGAGGGATCCCCGTCGGCCATCTCCGGCCGGAACATCCCCTCCTCGAGAGCACGCTCGACCCACCTCGTGGTGTGGCTCCCCTCCCGGAAGGTGATCGTGTCCAGGACCCACCGATGGAAGGGGATCGTCGTCGGCACCCCCTCGACCTCGAACTCGTCGAGCGCGCGGAGCATCCGCCGACGGGCGGCCTCGCGGTCCTCGCCCCAGACGATCAGTTTCGCGAAGAGAGAGTCGTAGTCGCCGGGGATCGTCCGCCCCTCGGTGGTCCCGGCGTCCACGCGGACGAAGGGACCTGCGGGGAAGCGGAGCCTGCTCACCAGCCCCGGCCGGGGGAGGAAGTCGGCGGCCGGATCCTCGGCGTTGATCCTGCACTCGATCGCGTGGCCTCGGAGGTCCGGGGTGCTGGGGGCCACCTTCTCGCCGAGCGCCACCTCGATCTGCATCCGCACGAGGTCGAGCCCCGCCACCATCTCGGTGACCGGGTGCTCGACCTGGAGGCGGGTGTTCATCTCCAGGAAGTAGAAGGAGCCGTCGTCCTCGACGAGGAACTCGATCGTCCCGGCGTTCCGGTAGCCGGAGGCCCCGGCGATCGCCAGCGCGGCCTCGCCGATCCGGCTCCGGAGGTGGTCGTCCACGACCGGCGAGGGGCTCTCCTCGACGAGCTTCTGGTAGCGGCGCTGGAGCGAGCAGTCGCGCTCGCCGAGGAACGAGGCGTTCCCGTGGGCGTCGCACAGGATCTGCGCCTCGACGTGGTGCGCGCTGGCGAGGTAGCGCTCGAGGTAGACCTCGGGGCGTCCGAAGTACGACTTGGCCTCCCGGGAGGACCGCTCCACGGCGTCCTCGAGCTCCGCGGCGGACGGGACCAGGTGCAACCCGCGGCCGCCCCCGCCGAACGCGGCCTTCACCGCGAGGGGGAAGCCGATCCGCTCGGCGACCTTCAGGGCCTCCGCGGCCCCGACCGGCTCCGACAGCCCGGGGATCACGGGGATACCGACCTGCTCAGCGGTCCGGCGCGCAGCGGCCTTGTCGCCCATCATCTCCATCGCCTCCGGCGGGGGACCGATGAAGGTGAGGCCGGCCTCCGCGCAGGCCCGCGCGAAGTCGGGGTTCTCGGCGAGGAAGCCGTAGCCGGGGTGGATCATCGTGGCGCCGGACCTCCGGGCCACGTCGAGGATCGTCTCGACGTTGAGGTACGAGAGCGCGGGGGAGGCCGGGCCGATGTGGTAGGCGCGGTCGGCCAGCTCGACGTGGAGGGCGTCGTGATCGACGTCGGAGTAGACGGCCACGGTGGGGAGACCGAGCTCCCGGCACGTGCGGATCACCCGGACGGCGATCTCGCCTCGGTTCGCGATCAGCACGCGCTGCTTCCCCATCCACCCCCACCTGAGATAATCGGGCCCGCCCATGGGCTCCGAGACGCTGAGTCAGGATAGCCTGCGCGCAGCCGTCCGTGCCGCCGGCATCGAGGTCCCTCCCCACTACCACGAGCGCATCCCGTCCACGAGCACCGAGGCCGTGGCGCTGGCCGAGTCGGGGGCTCCCGGATGGACCGTCGTGGCGGCGGGGCATCAGACCGAGGGGAGAGGCCGGCTGGGGCGCCGATGGGTGGAGGCTCCCGGGAAGGCCCTCCTGATGAGCGTGCTGCTGCGCCCCTCGATCGCCCCGGAGGACGCCCCGCTCCTCTCCCTGCTGGCGGCCACCGCCATGGCGGACGCCTGCCGGGAGCTCGCCGGCGCCTCGGTCGCCTGCAAGTGGCCCAACGACCTCGTCGTCGGCGAGCGGAAGGTCGGGGGGATCCTGGCCGAGTCGAGGGTCGAGGACGGCGCCGTCGCGCACGTCGTGATCGGCGTCGGGGTCAACGTGGGGATGCAGGCGGAGGACTTCCCCGAGGACCTGCGACGGACCGCCACGAGCCTCGCGGTCGAGGGGCAGATCGTCCACCCCGCCCTGCTGGTGCGGGGCTACCTGGAGCGGCTCGCCGTGGGCCTCCTGCCGGAGGCGCCGGGCTTCGCCTCGGAGGTGCTCGAGGCCTACCGCGAGCGATGCGTGTCGCTCCGGCGCTCGGTCCGGGCCACCACCACGGCCGGGGCCGAGGTCGAGGGGCTCGCCGTGGACCTCGACGAGCGCGGGGGCCTCGTCATCGAGGCGGAGGACGGGCGGCACGTCGTCGCGTTCGGGGAGATCGCCCACCTGGATGTGGGGGCGGACGGGCTGGGCCCGCGCGAGGAAGCCTGACCCCGTGTCTTGCCGTCCGGCCCACCCGGGCTTACCTTGGACCGGCACACACGAGGAGGTACCGGACTGGCCTTTCCGAGCCGGACGTCCGACGGCGAGCACCAGGTGCTCGCGCTCCGACCCCACTGGCTGGGGGTCGTGTCTCCGCTCGTCATCACCGTGCTCGTGCTGATCGGGATGGCGGCGGCCCTGCTGAGCATCCCCGAGGCCTGGCCGTCGTGGGTGCGGTGGATCGTGGTCGGAGCCTTCGTCCTCATACTGCTCGCCTGGCCGCTCCGGAGGATCGCGGGCTGGGTGACCTCCGAGTACATCATCACGAACGAGCGCGTGATGCACCGCCAGGGGTGGCTCACACGGCGATCCGTGGAGATCCCCATCCTCGGGGTGGCCGACGTGGTGTTCAGCCAGAATGTCCTCCAGCGGCTCGCGAGCGTCGGCGACGTGGTGATCGAGTCGGCCGGCGGCCTGGGCTTCACGCGGCTCGCCTCCATCCAGCGGGCCGACGACGTGCACCGCACCCTCTACGACCTGATCGACGACGCCCGCATCGTGACCTCGAACAGCAACGGCCCGCCGGGGCCCATCGACCAGATCGAGCGGCTCGCGAGGCTTCGCGAGCGCGGCCTCCTCACCCCCCAGGAGTTCGAGATCCACAAGCAGCGGCTCCTGAAGCAGCTGTGACGACGCTCGACCCCGAATTCATCCGGAAGCGTACGACCGAGGTCGTCCTGGCCGACGGGACGAGGGCCGTGCTGCGACCGCTCGTCCCCGAGGACGGGCAGCGGATCATCGACGGCTTCGCCCGGATGTCGCCCGAGAGCCGGTACCGGCGTTTCATGTCGCCGGTGGACGAGCTGTCCCCCGAGATGCTCCGGAAGCTGACCGAGGTCGACTACGTCGATCACTTCGCCTGGGCGGCGCTGGCCGCGGACGAGCCGGGCAGGCCGGGGATCGGCGTGGCCCGCTACGTCCGGTGCGAGGACGACCCGGAGGTCGCCGAGGCGGCCGTCACCGTGATCGACGAGT
Organism: Actinomycetota bacterium; assembly: GCA_035513995.1. Lineage (GTDB taxonomy): Bacteria > Actinomycetota > UBA4738 > UBA4738 > CALAEC01 > DASUTW01. The sequence continues at coordinate 8,352 of DATKBL010000161.1, read as the reverse complement.
ACCAGGGCCGGGGCCTGGGCACGCTGCTGCTGCAGGCGCTCGGGGCGGCCGCGCTGGAGCACGGCATCACCCGGTTCCGCGGGTTCGTCCTCGAGGAGAACCGGGCGATGCGCGAGATCCTCGAGGAGCTGGGGGCGAGGACGACCCACGAGGGCGCGGGACTCGTCCGGGTGGAGGTGAACCTGCCGATCGGCGCCGACGTGCGCTCGTCGCCGGCCTACCGGGCGCTCAGGGCCCTGGCCCGCGGGGAGGCCCCCAAGCTCCTCCGCTGGGGAGCGCTCTGGGAGCGCCCACGGGGTTGAGGCCTGATTCGTGGGCCCCCGGAGCCCTTTGCTAGACTGCGCCCGCTCATGAGCGACCGCGTAGCGATCGTCGGCGTCGGCCACGCGGGGTTCGCCCCGATCACGGCCGGCGTCTCGTACAAGGAGCTGATGTTCGAGGCGGCCCTCCGCGCCTACGACGACGCCGGCGTGAGCGTCCGCAGCGACGTGGACTCCTTCATCGGGTGCTCCGAGGACTTCTGGGAGGGCACCTCGATCTTCGACGAGTACCTGCCCGACCAGATCGGCGGCGCGCTCCGATCGGTCCACACCGTCTCGGCCGACGGGCTGATCGGCATCGCCACCGCGCTGATGCTGATCCGCTCCGGGCACGCGGGGGTGGTGGCCGTGGAGAGCCACAGCAAGGCATCGGACGTCCTCACGCTGGGCTCGATCCACGAGTTCGCCCTCGATCCCGTCGTCAACCGGCCCCTGCGGTTCACGCCGCACGCGGTGGCCGGCCTGGAGATGCATCGCTACCTCGAGATCTCGGGCACGACCGAGGAGCAGTGCGCGCTCGTGGTCGCAAAGAACCGGCGGATGGCCCTCGACAACCCCCGCGCCGCCTACCCGACCGAGATCTCGGCGGACGACGCCCTCGACTCCGAGCCGCTCGCCTGGCCGCTGAAGCGCCTCGAGGTCGCCGACCGTGCCGACGGCTGCGTCGTCATGGTCCTGGCCCGGGAGGACCGCGCCCGCGACCTCACCGACGCGCCCGTGTGGGTGCTGGGCACGGGCTGGTCCACCGGCGCCGCGTCGCTGGAGAGCCGGGACTGGGACGAGCTCGACTACGTGCGGCAGGCCGCCGACCGCGCCTACCGGATGGCGCGGATCGGCCACCCCACGGGGATCGTGGACCTCGCGGAGGTGGACGACCGCTACGCCTATCGCGAGCTGATGCACCTTGAGGCGATGCGCCTCGCGGGCCCCGGAGACGCCGGCGCGATGCTCGAGGAGGGGCTGTTCGGGCGCGACGGGGAGGTCCCCGTCAACGTCTCGGGCGGCTCTCTGGGCCAGGGCAACCTCTTCGAGGCGAACGGGCTCGCCCGCGCGCTCGAGTGCGTCCTTCAGCTCCGGGGCGAGGCGGGGGAGCGCCAGGTCGAGGACGCCGGCGTCGCCGTCGCGCAGTCGTGGCGAGGCGTCCCCACCGCGACCTCCGCCGTGGCGGTGTTCGCCTCCGACGAGGCGGTGGCATGATGGCCGGGCTGCGCCGTCTCGATCACGTCTACTACTGGACGCAGGACCTCGATCGCGCCGTGAAGTTCTACCGCGACGTCCTGGGGCTCGAGCTGATCCGGCAGGAGGGCCCGAGCTGGGCCGAGTTCGAGACCGGCACGATCCGCCTCGCGCTCCACGGCGCGATCGAGGGCAGGCCGATGGAGACCGGAGGCGCCACCGCCGTGTTCGAGGTCGACGACCTCGACGAGGCGCGCGCCGCCCTCGAGGAGAAGGGCGTCGAGTTCCTCGACCACATGGGCGAGGTGGAGGGCTACGCGCGGTTCGCCTCCTTCCTCGACCCCGACGGCAACACCGTGCAGGTGATCGAGTACCTGAAGGGAGCGTCCTGATGGGCCAGCGGGTGGCGGCGGTCGGCGCCGGGATGACGAGGTTCGTCCGCCGCGCGCAGGAGACGGGGAAGGAGCTGGCCTGGGAGGCCGCCCGGGCCGCGCTCGAGTCGGCCGACATGACGATCGACGACATCGACTGCGTGGCGATGGGGACCGCCCCCGACGCCTTCGACGGCGTGCACATGAAGGCCGAGTACCTCGCCGACGGCGCGGGGGCATGGGGCAAGCCGTACTACCGAACCTACGTCGGCGGCGGCACCGGCGTGTTCGTCACGATCCAGGGCTGGTGGCAGGTGGCCTCGGGCCAGTTCGACACCTGCCTCGTCGTCGCCGAGGAGAAGATGTCCTCGACCCAGCCCCACCCCCAGGGCGCGTTCATCACCATCTTCGACAACATGATCGAGCGGCCGCTCGGCCCGAACCTCCTGTGGATCTTCGCCCTGGAGATGAACCGCTACATGCAGGTCCACGGGATCGACAAGCGCGACATCGCTGCAGTCTCGGTGAAGAACAAGCGGAACGCCGCCGACCACCCCGCGGCGCTCCTCGGCGACGCGGACATCACCATCGACGACGTCCTCAACAGCGAGACGCTCGCCTGGCCGGTCCAGCGGCTCGACGTCTCGCCGATCTCCGACGGCGCGGTCGCGGTCGTGCTCGCCGCCGAGCACGTGGCGAAGAAGAAGTCCGCCACCCCGGTCTGGGTCGAGGGCGTCGGCTGGCACCTCGACACGGCGTACTGGACGAACCGCGACCTCGTGTACCCGCGCTACGTCGAGTACGCCGCGAGGCAGGCCTACGAGATGGCCGGCATCCGCGAGCCCCGCAGGGAGATCCACATCGCCGAGCCCTACGACCCGTTCGACTACAAGGAGCTGCACCACCTCGAGGGGCTCCAGCTCTTCGAGAAGGGGAAGGCGCCCGAGGCGATGCGCGACGGCGTGCTCGACCGCGACGGCGACCTGCCGTCGTGCCCCTCGGGGGGCCTGCTTGGCGTGGGGAACCCGATCGCCGCCGCCGGCCTCATGAAGATCGCGGAGCTCTACTGGCAGCTGTCCGGGCAGGCCGGGAAGCGGCAGGTCCCCGGCGACCCGAAGAAGGGCGTCGCCCAGGCCTGGGGCGACCTGATGCAGGTCGGCACCGTGGTGGTGATGGGCCGATGACGCCCAAGCGCGACCTTCGCTCGGTGGACGACACCCAGCCCACGACGTTCTACGGCCCGACCTCCCTCACGAACGACGAGTTCCGGAACGCGGTCGGCGCGGTCGACTTCGCGGTCGACGCCCGCTACGCCTGGGACACGGGCGTGGCGATCAGCCGGTTCCTGGACGGGCTCCGGGAGGGGCGGATCCTGGGGCGGGAGTGCCGGTCGTGCGGCCGGACGCTCGTCCCGCCCCGGATGTTCTGCGAGGAGTGCTTCCGCCCCACCGATCGCTGGGTCGAGGTCCCCGACCGCGGCACGGTCAACACCTTCTCGATCTGCTATATCCGGTGGGACATGGTGGAGCTCGAGGAGCCGGAGCTGCCGTTCGTGCTCGAGCTCGACATCGAGACGCCGATGATGGGTTTCATGCACAAGCTGGGCGAGGTCGATCCCCAGCGGATCGAGGTGGGCATGGAGGTCGAGGCGGTGTGGAAGCCCGAGGGTGAGCGCAGGGGCTCCATCCTCGACATCCGCCACTTCCGGCCCCGAGACGCCGCGCTCAGGAAGGGCGCCCGGAAGCCGGCGTCCGCGAGGAAGAAGACGGGGGCGAAGCGCTCCGGGTCGCGGAAGAAGACGAGCGCGAAGCGGAAGGCGGGCTGATGTTCGAGAAGATCTCCGACCCCAAGGATGTCCGGCTGGTCGAGGGGCACATCCCGCTGGAGCATCGCTACACGCCCGGCGTGGCCGGGGAGGCCTTCTTCGCCTCGCTGATGAAGGGGGAGTTCCTGGCGTCCCGATGCGAGCGCTGCGGTGTCGTCTACTGCCCCAACAGGATCTTCTGCGAGCGCTGCCTCGGAGAGCTCGACGCCGACAGGACCGTCGGGCCGCGGGGGACGCTCGAGTCGTACACGGTCGTCTACGCGGGGGTCGAGGGCGAGCCGCTGGACGTGCCCCGCACCCTCGGCCTGATCCGGCTCCACGGCGCCGACACCGTGCTGCTGCACGATCTCGTCGGCTTCGACGACCGGGGGCCGGAGATCGGCGACGAGGTGGAGCCCGACTTCAAGCCGAGGAACCAGCGGACCGGGTCGATGCTCGACCTGCGCGGGTTCCGGCTGGTCCGCCGCTGACGCTCCCGGCAGCGGCCAGGGCGTCCACCGCGACCGCGCCCCGCCGCGACACCATCAGCGGGTTCGCCTCGAGCTCCGTGAGCCGCCCGCCGAGGTCGGAGAGCAGCCGCGCCACGGCCTCGAGCGCGGCCGAGACCGCCCCGAGGTCGTGGCGCCGACGGTCGAGCCCGAGCGCGGCCGCCCGGTCGGCGACGAACGCCTCCGCCTCGCCCGCCCGCAGCGGCGCCGCGAGGAACTCGGCCTCCCCGACCTCGACGGCGGACCCCCCGGGCTTCACCGTCACGGCCGGCCCGAAGCGCTCGTCCCACAGGCCGCCGACGAGCACCTCCGCCCCCGAGGCCATGCGCTGGACGAGGACGCCGTCGGGCTCCACGCCCGCCCGGCGCGCCGCACGGAGCACCGTGCTCGCCGCCCGCTCGACCTCGGCCTCGGTCCGCAGCCCGACGCGCACCGCCCCCGCGCTCGCCTTGTGGGGGAGGGCGGCGGCGAGGGCCTTGACGGCCACGGGGAAGCCCACCCGCAAGGCGGCCTGGGCCGCCTCCTCGGGGATGGCCACGACCTCCTCGTCCGGGGCGTCCACGCCGTAGAGCCTTAGCAGGCGCCGGGCCCGCACCTCGTCGAGGGGCCCGGACCGTCCCCGGAGCAGCGCCCCAGCGCGGCGGCGATTCGGGTGCGGAGGGAGCGCCGGCTCGCTCTCGCCCGCAGCGAGGTCTGCGAGGGCGCGGATCGCCGTGGCCGCGGCCGGGAGGCCCTGAAGGACGGGGATCCGAAGGTGCTCGGCCGTCTTGCGGCCGGTCTCGTCGAGGGCCAGCGGGACCGGCGCCAGCGAGATCATCACCGTGCCGGTGGAGCGGGCGAGCCGCTCCGCGGCCGAGAGCACCGACGGCTCCCAGCTTCCCTGCACGGGGTCGCGCGACGGGAAGGCGTCGAACGCGACGACGCCGATCTTGGCGTCGCGGGCGAGGGCCTCGAGGGCGCTCTCGAACATCGAGGTCTCCACGGCGGCCTGGCCGGTGACGTCGAGCGGGTTGCCCGGCGTGGCGAACGGCGGCAGCGCGCGACGGAGGCGCCGGATGGTGGCGGCCGAGGGCGCCGGCATCTCCAGGCCGGCCGCCTCGGCGTGCTCGGCGAACAGGGTGCAGGAGCCACCCGACTGGAAGGCGACCGCCACGCCTCGGCGCCGGAGGCGCGGCGCTCGGGAGGCCAGCGCGGCGGTCTCGAACAGCGTCACCGAGTCGGGCACGAGCGCCGCGCCGAGGCGCCGCAGCCACGCGTCGCGCACTCCCGTGCGCCCGGCGACCGCTCCCGTGTGGGCGACCACCGCTCGCCCGGCGATCTCGCCGTGGCCGGGCGCGCACACGATCAGCGGCTTCCCTGCGGCGCGGACGGCCTCGGCGGCCCTGGCGAAGCCGCCGGGGTCACGGACCGTCTCGACGTAGGTGGCGACCACGGTGGTCCCGGGGTCGGCCGCCGCCCACGCGAGCATCTCGGGCAGCCCGACCGACGCCTCGTTCCCCACCCCGATCACCAGGCGGACGCCGAGCGCGCGATCGGCGGACATCTGGGCCAGCGACCAGGCCACCGTCCCGCTCTGCGAGACGATGGTGAGGCCGCCGGGGACGAGGGGTGGCGGCCTCCCGGTCCCGTAGCACCAGACACGGTCGGGGACGTTGAGGTAGCCCTCCACGTTGGGGCCCACGACGGGCATGCCCACGCGCCGCGCGGTCCGGGCCAGCTCATCCTGCATCGCCGCGCCCTCGCCGCCGACCTCCGCGAACCCGCTCGACACGACCATCGCGCTGCGCACGCCGGCGCGAGCCGCGTCCTCCACCGCCCCGACGGCCTGCCGAGCCGGCACCACGATCACGGCCAGGTCGACCCCTACGGGAAGGTCGGCCGCGGACGGCACGCAGCGGAAGCCCCACACCTCGCGGTACTTGGGGTTGACGGGGAAGATCGGGCCCTCAAAGCCCGCCGCGCGGAGGTTCTCGTAGAACTCGGGCGCCCACGACCCCTCGGCCTCGGAGGCCCCCACGATCGCGATCGCCCGCGGCGCCAGCAGCGGGCGCAACGCCCGGGCGCTCGTCACCGGGGCTCGTCCTCGATCCGGAACCGCTCGTCGCGCCAGCGGATCGCGGCCTTCAGGCCCTGCTCCTCCCGGATCCGGTTGAACTCCTTCCGCTCGGGGACCTCCGCGGCCTCGATCAGCGCGTCGAGCTCGAGGTTCGCCCACAGGGCCTGTCGGAAGCCGGCCGACTCGAGCGAGCGGTTGATCGCCGCCTTCGTGAGCGAGATGCTCACCGGGTCCATCACCGCGATCTGCTGGGCGAGCGCGAGGGTCTCCTCCTCGAGCCGGTCGCCAGGGACCACGCGGTTCACCAGGCCGATCCGCCGCGCCTCCTCGGCAGGGATCCGGTCCTCGCCGGTGAGCAGGAGCTCCTTCGCCTTCCGAGCCCCGACCAGCCAGGGCATCACCAGCGTGACGACGCCGCTGCCGTAGCGGATCTCGGGCTCGCCGAACATCGCGTCGTCGGAGGCGACGGCGATGTCGCACATCATCATGAGGTCGCAGCCTCCGGCGAGGCAGTAGCCGTGCACCTCGGCGATGACCGGCTGGGGGTGGTCGAAGATCTCGAGCATCCGCCGCAGGTCGTGCGCGAGCTCGTTCCTCCAGGCGACGGGGTCCATCTCGCCCGAGCGGCCCTCCTCCTTGAGGTCGTAGCCGGCGCAGAAGGCGCGGCCGGCGCCGCGGATCACGACCACGCGGGCGTCGTCGTCCTCGGCGGCGCGGCCCATCGCGGCCGAGAGCTCCTCGACGAGTTCCCGGGAGAGCGCGTTGAGCACGTCGGGCCGGTTCAGCGTGAGCCGACGCACCGGCCCGAGCTGCTCCTCGAGCAGGACGGGCTCGCTCACGAGGTGAGCGTCGAGCAGAACTCGGCGAAGACCTCGACGTACCGGTCGACGTCCTCGGCCGTGTGCTGGACCGACAGGGTCCACTGCTCCTCGTCGCCGGGGGTCATGAAGATGCCCCGGTTCATCGCCCACGCCCACGCCGCCTCGAAGAGGGCCGGCTCCGCCTGGAGGAAGTCCCGGTAGTCGCGGAGTGGCTCCCGCCGGTACGAGACGCAGCCCTTGCAGCCGAGGTCCACGGCGTGCGCGGGGATGTCGTGCTCGGTGATCGCCGCGCGGCAGCCCTCGGCCAGCCGCGTCCCGATCGACCCCATGTGCTCGTAGGCTTCGGGGGTCAGCACCTCGGTGAGCGCCGCCAGCCCGGCCATGGCCGCGAGCGGGTTCCCGTTGAAGGTGCCCTGCTGCGCCGCCCCCCGGTCGATCGCCTCCATGACCTCGGCCTTCCCGCCGAAGGCCCCCGCCGACACGCCACCCCCGATCGCCTTGGCGAAGCACGCCAGGTCGGGCTGGACGCCGAACCGCTCGGTCGCCCCGCCCTCGGCGATCGTGGCCCCCGACTTCACCTCGTCGAAGATCAGGACCACCCCGTGGCGGGTGCACAGGTCGCGGACGCGCTCGAGGTAGCCGGGCTTTGGGAGGGCGATCCCGATGTTCATCATCACCGGCTCCATGATCAGGCAGGCGATCTCGGAGCCCCGCTCGCCCAGCAGCGTCTCCAGGGCGTCGGCGTCGTTGAACGGCACCACGAGCGTGCGCTTGGCCATCTCCGGCGGGATGCCCTTCGACATCGGCCGGTCGGGGGGCACGTCGCGGCCGCCCATCATGTCGGCGTTCGACACCACGCTGAACATCACGGTGTCGTGGTGTCCGTGGTAGGAGCCGGCGATCTTCAGCACCGTGTGGCGGCCGGTGGCCGCGCGGGCGATCCGGATCGCGTCCATCGTGGCCTCGGTGCCGGAGTTCACGAAGCGCACCGACTCGAGCCGGAACCGGCGACACAGCTCCTCGGCGTAGGCCACGGCCGCCTCGGTCGTGACGGCGAAGTGCGTGCCCGAGGCCGCGGCTCGCCCGATCGCCTCCACGACCTTGGGGTGGGCGTGGCCGACCGCCATCGTGCCGAAGCCGTTGTGGAAGTCGATGTACTCGCTCCCGTCCACGTCCCACACGCGGCTGCCCTTGCCGCGCTCGAGGTAGACGGGGTAGGGGTCGGCCGCGTGGAACGAGGACGCCACGCCCATGGGCATCGACCGCACGGCTCGCTCGAACAGCTCCGCGGACCC
>DATKBL010000160.1:0-2995 GCA_035513995.1 Actinomycetota bacterium | reverse complement strand
GCGGGGCGCCGCCCCGGCTGCCGGCGTCCCGCCCTCGGGCGGCTCGGCACCCGCGAGCGGCGAGAGCGCGTCGCTCGTGAATGTCAACACGGCCGACGCCACGGCCCTCGACTCGCTGCCGGGGATCGGCGAGGTGCTGGCTCAGCGGATCATCGATCACCGGGAGGCTCACGGCCCCTTCACATCGGTCGACGAGCTGGTCGCGGTCAGCGGGATCGGCGAGGTCACGCTCGAGGAGCTCCGGCCACTGGTGACGGTCTGATGGGCGGGGCGTTGGTCTTGGCCGGGTCGCTGTGGGCGGGGCTCCTCATGGGATGGGGTCGGGTGGGGCCGGCGGCCGGGGCGATGATGGCCGGAGGGGCGACGGGCGTGCTGCTCGCGATCCGGCGGGCCCGGCCAAGAGCGCCCCCGGCCAGGAGCCCTCACGTCGCCGCCCGCGTTCTCGGCGATCGGGAGCGGGTGCTGGGGGCTGCCGGCTTCCTTCCGGGTCCCGGAGACGCCGACCTTGGGCGGCCCCGCCGGGCCCGCGCTCTCGTCCTGGCGGCCGCCACGGTCCTGCTGGGCCTGGGGTGGGCCGGGCTGCGCCTCGGGCCGCCGGCGAGCCTGGGCCCGCTGGAGGGCCGGAGCGTCTCGTTCTCCGGCGCCGCGCGCTCGGATCCCAGGACCTTCCCCACCGGTTGGGGTCTGGAGGCTCGGATCGACCGGGCGGGGGAGCGACAGGCCTCGCTACGAGTATGGGTCTCGGGGCGGGGGGCGCCGCCGGCGCTGGCCGCCGGGGATCGCCTGGGTGGATCCGGGAGCTTCCGCGGCGTCGTTCCCGACGACGGCTTCGAGGGCTACCTGGCCGACCGCGGCGTGGACGCGCTCGTCTCCGCCTCGGAGCTCGTCCGGGAGGGCCCGCCGCGCAGCCCGTGGCTCCGGGTCGCGAACGGCGTGCGCGACGCGCTCGCGACCGGGGCGCGGCGGGCCCTCCCGGGTCGCCAGGCCGGGCTGCTCCTCGGGCTGACGATCGGGGACACGCGAGAGATGCACCCCGAGATCGTGGAGGACTTCCGAGCCACCGGGCTGGGGCACCTCGTGGCCGTCTCGGGGTCGAACGTGGTGATGGTCCTCGCCCCCGTGCTGGGGCTGGCTGCGATGGCCGGGATGGGTCCCCGGGCGCGGCTGGTCGCGGGCGGGCTCGCCGTGTTCCTGTTCGCCCTCATCACCCGCTGGGAGCCCTCCGTGCTCCGCGCCGGCGTCATGGCCGGCCTTGCGCTCCTCGGCGTGGCCGCCGGACGCCCGCGCGAGACCGCGGGGGTGCTGGCATGGGCCGTCGTGATCCTCCTCCTCGTGGACCCGAGACTCGCCCGCTCGCTGGCCTTTCAGCTCTCGGCGGCGGCCACAGGCGGCCTCCTCGCCTTCACGCCCCCGATCGCGGCGCGGCTCAGCTGGTTGCCCCGACCGGTGGCGCTCGCCGCCGCGGCCACCGCGGGCGCCCAGGTGGCCGTCACCCCGCTCCTTCTCTTCGCCTTCGGTATCGTGCCCGGCTCCACGCTCCTCGCGAACGTGCTGGCGTTCCCCGCCGTGGGGGCCGCGTTCCTCGGGGGCTCGGCGGCCTCGGCGCTGGCGCTGGCGTGGCCGTCCCTCGGCTCCGCCGTCGGCGTCGTCGCCGCGCTCCCGATCGTGTACTTGGAGGCCGTCGCCGACCGCACCGCGCGCCTCGCTCTGCCCTCGCTGGTCGGTGCCGACTGGCTGGTGCCAACGCTCCTGGGGATCGTCGTCTACGCGGCGCTCCGGCGCGCCATCCCCCCGCGCCGGGCCGCGCTGCTGGTGCTGCTGTCCTTCGCCGTCTGGGTCGTGGCGTTCCGGGGCGCGCCGCCGGCCTCCCTCGAGGTGCGGTTCCTCGACGTGGGGCAGGGGGACGCCGCGCTCGTCCGGACCCCCGACGGCGCGACGATCCTGGTGGACGCCGGCCCGGACGAGCAGGAGGTGGCCACCCGGCTCGCCGCGCTCGGCATCGGTCGTCTCGACCTCGTCGTCGCCTCGCACGCCCATCAGGACCACGTCGAGGGGTTCCCGGCCGTGTTCGCGCGTCACCCGGTGGGCCTCCTGTTCGACCCTGGGTGTCCGGCCGATTCGCCCTCCCATCTGCGGATGCTCGAGGCGGCCGGCTACGAGGGCGTCCCCGTCCACCACCCTCGGGGCGGCGAGCGCCTGCGCCTCGGGGCTCTGCTGATCGAGGTGCTCGGCCCCGATGCCTGCGCTGTCGACTCCCCGAACGACGACTCGATCGTCCTGCGCCTCACCTACGGGATCGACACGGTGCTCTTCGTGGGCGACGCGGAGGTCCCCGCGCAGCTCGACCTGCTCGACGACGGGGACCCCGTCCAGGCCACGGTCCTGAAGGTCCCGCATCACGGCTCGTCCACCTCCGACCCGTCGTTCTTCGAGGCCGTCGGAGCCTCGGTGGCGGTCGTCAGCGTGGGAGAGAACGACTACGGCCACCCCGTGCCCGAGACCCTCGAGGCGTTGCGGGCCTCGGGCGCCCGGGTGATCCGCACCGACCTGGCCGGGGAGGTGACCGTGACGTTCGGGGCCGGTGTGCCCCTGGTGACGTCCGAGGCCTCCGTCGCCCCCGCGCGGTAGCATCCGTCCGTGGTGATGTCACCTGCTTGACCCCGTCGTCCTCGTCTGGGGCGAGAGCGACTTCCTGCTGCGCGAGGCCGCACAGCGGCTCTTCGAGGGCGTCCGCCCCAGCGAGGTGGAGGCCGCCTCGTGGCGGCCCGGGCTGACCGCCGACCTGGCCACCCCCTCGCTGCTGGGGGAGGCGCGGGCCCTGCTCGTGACCGGGTTCCAGGGCGCCGCCTCGGTGGCTCTCGACGAGATCGCACGGTACGCGCTCGAGCCGAACCCCGATTCGAAGCTCGTCCTCACGTACGTGGTGTCACCGCGCGCGAAGGGCCCGCCCGCGAAGGTCACCAAGATGCTCCAGGGGCGGGCGCGGATCGAGCGG
>DATKBL010000159.1:0-14999 GCA_035513995.1 Actinomycetota bacterium | reverse complement strand
ACGCGAGGCCTGCGACGCCGCGGGGGCCCTGCTCGTCCTGGACGAGGTCCAGACGGGCGCCGGTCGCTGCGGCGCGTGGTTCGCGCACCAGCTCGACGGGGTCCGTCCCGATGTGGTGACGCTCGCCAAGGGGCTGGCGGGAGGGCTTCCGATCGGGGTCTGCATCGCGACCGAGGAGGCCGCCGCGGCGTTCGGGCCCGGGGACCACGCGTCCACCTTCGGCGGGGGGCCGATCCCGTGCGCCGCGGCGCTCGCCGTCCTCGACGTGATCGTGGAGGAGGGCCTCCTGGGGCGAGCTCGATCTACCGGGGAGCGGCTGATGACCAGCCTCGCGGAGGCCGCGCGGGTCGCGATCGAGGTTCGGGGGCGCGGCCTGCTCGTCGGCGTCGAGCTTCCGCCGGAGATGGGCTCCCGCGACGTCGTGCTCGCGGCGCTGCGCCGCGGGTTGGTCCTGACGCAGGCCGGCCGCAACACCGTGCGGTTCACCCCGGCCCTGACGGTGACGGAGGCCGATGTGGACGCGGCCGTGCAAGCCTTCGAGGCTGTCCTGGGGGAGGAGACATGAAGCGACGGCGACAGCAGGCGATCCTGGAGCTCGTGCGCCGGGAACCGCTCGCCTCCCAGCAGGCGATCCTGGATCGCCTGCGGGAGCTGGGATACGAGGTCACGCAGCCGACGGTCTCGCGGGACCTCGATGAGCTGGGGCTGACGCGCGTCCGCGACGCATCAGGGCACCTCCGCTACGCGTCGCCCCAGGACGCCGCGCCCGTCGGCCGGAAGGAGGAGCTCCGTCACGTGCTCCAGGAGTTCGTCCTGGGGATCGTCGCCTCCGGCAACCTCGTCGTGGTGCGGACCCCCCCGGGCGCGGCGAACGCCGTCGCGCAGGTGCTCGACCGGGTCGAGATCACCGACGTGGTGGGCACGGTGGCCGGCGACGACACGATCCTCGTCGTGGCCCGCGAGGGGGTCCGGGGCCGAACGGTCCAGCGCCGCCTGGAGAGGCTCGCGCAGAGGGAGGCGGGATGAGCGAGCGCTGCGTGCTCGCGTACTCGGGCGGTCTCGACACCTCGGTCGCCGCGCGCTCGCTCCGCGAGGAGCGTGGCCTCGAGGTCGTCGCGGCGTTCGTCGATCTCGGGCAGCCCTACGACCTCGGCGAAGTGAAGGCCCGCGCGGGGGCCGCCGAGGCGGATCTCCGCGTGATCGACGCCCGGGACCGTTTCGCCGAGGAGTTCTGCCTCCCCGCGCTCCACGCCAACGCGCTGTACGAGGGCGCCTACCCGCTCGTCTCCTCGCTGGCCCGGCCGTTGATCGCGGCCGAGGTGGTCGCGTTGGCCCGCGAGGTCGACGCCCGGTGGGTGGCGCACGGATGCACCGGCAAGGGGAACGACCAGGTCCGGTTCGAGACGTCGTTCGCGGCGCTCGCCCCCGACCTCGGCGTGGTGGCCCCGATCCGCGAGGCGTCGCGCTCACGCGAGGAGTCGCTCGCGCTGGCGGCGCGATGGGGCATCCCGCAGGCGAGAGAGGCCTCGACCTACTCGGTGGACGAGAACCTGTGGGGCCGCACCGTCGAGGCCGGGCCGCTCGAGGACCCCTGGCACGAGCCCCCGCGCGACGCCTTCGAGCTCACCGTCGATCCACTCGACGCGCCGGACGTCCCCACCGAGGTCACGATCGCGTTCGAGGGAGGACGCCCCGTGACACTGGACGGGGAGGCCTCCCCCCTCACCGAGCTTGTGGCGAAGCTGAACGCCATCGGCGGGGCCCACGGCTTCGGGCGCGTCGACGTGATCGAGAACCGCCTGGTCGGGATCAAGTCGCGGGAGCTGTACGAGGTGCCGGGGGCGCTGGCGCTGATTCGGGCGCACCGGGACCTCGAGGACCTGACGATCGAGCGGGACCTCGCCCACGAGAAGGCGGGGCTTGAGCGCAGGTGGGCGGAGCTCTGCTACTACGGCCAGTGGTACGGCCCGCTCCACGCCGGCCTCCGGGCGTTCATGGCCGGCACCCAGGACGACGTCGGCGGTGAGGTCCGCGTCCGCTTCTTCAAGGGCGGCTGCTCGGTCGTGGGCAGGCGCAGCCCCCGGGCGCTCTACGACCTGTCGCTGGCGACCTACGAGGGCGGGGCCGATCGGTTCGACCAGCGCCACGCGGAGGGGTTCGTTCGGCTGTGGTCCCTCCCGGTGCGGGTGTGGGCGGGGCGCCGGCTCGACGGAGAGCCGACCGCGCCTCCCGTGGCCCCGCCCGTTCCCGCCAGCACGCCCGTCGCGGAGCGGCCTCCGACGGAGCGGTCCCCCCAGCCCCTATGGGGCGGCCGGTTCGAGGAGGCCCCCGCGGCGGACGCGATGACCTTCACGCGCAGCACGGTGGACCGGCGACTGCTCCCCCAGGATCTTCGGGCCACGCGTGCTCACTGCGAGGCTCTGGCCCGTGCGGGCCTGCTGGAGGCGGGCGAGCGTGATCGGCTCGTCCAGGAGGTGAATCGACTGCTCGAGGAGGCCGACACGGGAACGTTCCCCTTCGAGGAGGAGGACGAGGACGTCCACCTGGCCGTGGAGCGCGTCCTGACGGAGCGACTCGGCGATCTGGGCGCCCGGATGCACGCAGGCCGGAGCCGCAACGATCTCGTCGTCACCGACCTCCGCCTGTGGGTGAAGGAGGGCGCTGCCGGGCTGGCCCGCCGGGCCCGCGAGCTGGCCGGGGCCCTCGCCGACCGGGCCGAGGAGCACACGGAGACGCCGCTCCCCGCCTATACGCACCTCCAGAGGGCCCAGCCGTCGACCCTCGCCCACCACCTGCTGGCGCACGCGTTCCCGCTGGCCCGCGACGCGGAGCGGCTGGAGCGCGCCGGCGCCGGCGCCGACGTCTCGGCGCTCGGCGCCGGCGCAGCCACGGGTTCCACCCTCTCGCTCGACCGGGACGTCACGGCGTCGGCGCTCGGCTTCGCCCGGACCTTCGAGAACTCGATCGACGCCGTGTCCGACCGCGACTTCGCCCTCGACCTCCTCTCCGCGTGCCTCTCGACCGCGGTGCACGTGTCCCGCCTGGGAGAGGACCTCGTGCTGTGGTGCTCGCGCGAGTTCGGGTTCGCGCGCCCGGCGGACGCGTACGCCACCGGATCGAGCATGATGCCTCAGAAGCGGAACCCCGACGTGGCCGAGCTGGCCCGGGCGCAGGCGGGGAGGGTCCTCGGCGACCTCGTCCATCTGGCGACGGTGCTGAAGGGGCTGCCGCTCGCCTACGACCGCGACCTGCAGGAGGATAAGACGGCGGTCTTCGACGCCCACGACGCCCTCGCCCCTGCTCTCGAAGCGATGGCTGGCATGGTCCGGACGCTGTCGTTCGACGTGGAGCGGATGGCGGCGGCGGCCTCCGACCCCGAGCTCCTCGCCACCGACCTCGCGGAGCACCTCGTTGCGCGAGGAGTCCCATTCCGGGAGGCGCACGGGGTCGTGGGGCGACTCGTGGCTCGGCTGGAGGGCGAGGGAAGGACGATCGTCGATGTGGGGGCGGAGGAATGGGCCGCCGTGCACCCGGCGCTCACGGAGCCGCCGGATCTGACGGGCTCGTCCGAGGCGCGCTCCGCGCCGGGTGGGCCGTCGTCGGCCTCGACCCGCGAGCAGATCGCGCGGCTCCGCGCCGCGCTCGGGTGATCGCCGCGGTCAGCGGCGGCGGGGGCGTCCCCGTCCGCGTCCGCGACGGCTCGAGGTGAAGACGGCCCGGGGTGCCGGGATCTTCATCCCCTCCTCCTCGAACTCGTCACCGAGCTTGAGGTGGCGCGCGATCCGTCCGACGTCGCCCTGCTTGTCGGGCGTCACCAGGGTCACGCCGGTGCCGGCGCGGCCGGCCCTCGCGGTGCGACCCACGCGGTGGACGTAACCCTTCCCGTCCTCGGGCGGATCGTAGTTGATGACATGGGTGATGTCGTCGAGGTCGAGGCCTCTGGCCGCCACGTCGGTGGCGACGAGCGTGTCGATCGAGCCGTTCACGAACTGCGCCAGCGTCCGCTCGCGAAGCTGCTGACGCATGTCGCCGTGCATCGCGGCGGCCCGGACCCCCTTGCTCTTCAGGCGAGTCACGAGGCGGTCGGCGCCGCGCTTCGTCCGGACGAACACCAGCGCCAGCCCGCGCTTCTCGGCGAGCAGGTCCACGAGCACCGGCAGCTTGTCGCCGCCGGGGACCGGCAGGAACCGGTGGTCGGCCTCGTCCACCGTCTCGATCAGCGATTCGATCTCGTGGCGGACGGCGTCGGTGGTGTAGCGGGAGGCCAGGAACCCGACCGGGCCGTCGAGGGTCGCGGAGAAGAACATCGTTTGGCGCTCCTTGGGCACCCGCCGAACGAGGCGGTCGACCTGAGGCTGGAAGCCCATGTCGAGCATGCGGTCGGCCTCGTCGAGGACGAGGACGCGGATGCCGTCGAGCTTGACGAGGCCGCGCTGGGCGAGATCCTCGAGGCGCCCGGGCGTGGCGACGAGGATGTGGGCCTTGGCCGCCTTGTTGGCCTGCTCGCGGATCCCCAGGCCGCCGTAGGCGACGGCGACCCGCAGGCCGCGCGCCTTGGCGATCAGCTCGAAGTCCTCGCAGACCTGCGAGGCGAGCTCACGCGTCGGGACGAGGATCAGCGCGGTGGGACGCCGGTCCCTCGGGTCGGTGTTCTCCACGATCGGGATCGCGAACGCGAGCGTCTTGCCGGACCCGGTGCGCGACTTGGCCAGGACGTCGCGTCCGGCCATGGCGTCGGGTAGCACCAGGGTCTGGATGGGGAAGGGCGCTCGGATCCCGTGGGCCTCGAGGGCCTGGATCACGGGCGTCGAAGCGCCAAGTGTACGGAAGTCGGACATCTGTTCCTCCTCGCGCGGCGAAGGCCGCGGTTCGGTCGAGGCTTCGCCTTGCCGCGACTCGAAGGAGGAACGGGAAGTGAACCCTCACGGGCGACGACCTGTCGCCCTCGAACACCAGGATAGCAGGTATCGGGCGCGATCCCGGGAGGTCAGTCCGTCGCGACCGGCTCCGCCTGCTCCCGTCCGGGCAGGTGGAACTCGATCATCGTGCCCTTCCCCGGCTCGCTCTCGAGGCGGAGCCAGCCTCCGGCCGCCATCGCGCGCTGTCTCATGATCGCCGTGCCCATGTGGCTGGGGGAGGGCACGACCCCTTCGGGCTCGAACCCGACACCGTCATCCTCGACCCGGACGTAGAGGTCCCTCTCGGCCTCGACCGCGATGTCCACGCGGCTCGCGCGCGCGTGCTTCTGGATGTTCGCCAGGGCCTCCTGGAGGATCCGATACGCGGCGATGGCGTTGGCGAGCGACGGCTCCCTGACCACTCGCTCGCTGAGTCGCGCTTCGAGGTCGCTCTCCTCAGCAGCGCGCTCGAGCATCGCCCGCATCTCGGCCACGAGGCCGGGCTCCTCCCGGGGGGCGGCGGCGAGCTCGAAGGTGAGGCCGCGCAGCCGCTCGATCGCCGCCGAGAGCGTCTCCTCGATCTGTGCGATCTCGTAGCGCAGCGTCGGCTCCTCCTGGCCCAGGCGCAGGCGCTGAAGGCGCGTGGAGATCGTGGAGAGCACCTGGAGGGGCTCGTCGTGGATCTCCGAGGCGATCCGCTGGCGCTCGTGGTCGCGCGCCTCCACCAGATGGCTCAGCAGCCGACGCCGCGCCACGATCCGCGCGGTGTAGAGCGTGTCGATCGGGTCCGTTCCCGTCTCCACCGATGTGGTCACGCCATGCCCCCTTGTATCGTTGCCGTCGTCCAGGGGTCCCGCACGATGTATCGGCGGGAGCCCCGCCTAAACTTGATGTCGCCGGATCGTCCCACCTCGTGGCCCGTCGGCGGATGCGGGGGGATGGCCCGGTCGGCGGACGCCGTCCCGCTCGCGGCGTCCCTGGTACCCTCGGCCCGTTCCCATGGGCACAAGGAGCCGCGCTCGCCTCGCCACCACCGCGATCCTCGCCACGTTCGGCGCGGTGGCGGTCCTGGCCTCCCGGCCGAACTCCCCGCTCACCCCCTTCCTGCATCCGGAGGATCGGTCCCCGAGGGTCCTGCGAACACTCTCCGAACTGCTGGGCGTCGACGCGCTGGATCGGGATGTCGCGGCGGTGGTCGGCGTGGTCCTCCTGACCGCCTCGGCGGTCGCGTTCGTGTACGCTGCTCGCGCCGCCTGGCGAGGCGAGCTCTCGGTGTCGCGGGTCGTCTGGGTGGGTCTGACGCTCCACGCGCTGGCGTTCGTGATCCCCCTGTTCCTCTCGCGGGACGTTTACAGTTACGCGTACTACGGACGGATGGTCTCGAGATATGGTGTGAACCCCTACCTGTTCACGCCGGGGCAGTTCCTCTCGGACCCCTTCTACGTCTACGTGTCCCACTTCTGGATCGACTCGCCCTCCGTCTACGGCCCGGCGTTCAGCGCTCTGGCCGGATGGCTCACGGGGCTCGTCTCGAGCGTGCCGACCACGGTCGACGCGTTCAAGCTCGCGGCCGTTCTGGCGAGCGTGGGGACCATGCTCGCGGTTGTGGCTGCCGCGAGGCGTGTCCGGCCCGAGCGCGCCGCCTTCGCCGGCCTCCTGATCGGCTGGAACCCGGTGATCGTCTTCCACAACGTGGCCGGAGGGCACAATGACGCCCTGGTGGGCCTGGCCGTGGCCGGCGCCGCGTTCCTCGTGCTCGTGCGTCGGGACGTGCTGGCGACCGGCGTCCTCGTCTTGGGCTGCTTGGTGAAGGCGACCGCGGTCCTCCCGCTCGTCATGCTCGTCGTGGGCTCGCTGGCCTCGAGGCCCAGGGGTCGGCGGCTCCAGGGCCTCGGGGCCCACGCCGCGATGGGGGTGGCCGTGGCGCTCCCGTTCGCCATCCGATTCTTCTCGCTCGAGGACCCGACGATGGGGCAGCTGGAGCTCACCACGCGCCAGGGGTGGCTCGCCCCGTCCCGCTTCCTCGTCGTGACGCTGCGCGGAGCGGTCCGCGCGATCGCGGGAGAGACGGCGGGCGACCTGACGTCCGCCCTGATCCGCCTGGCCTTCCCCGTGCTCCTCGTGCTCGTCCTGATCGCGATCGGGCGCCACCTCGCCCGGGACCCCGCGCGTGTCGGCCCCGAGCTGATCGTCGCCTCGATGGGGTGGGCCACCTTGTTCGGACTGATGATGGCCCCGATCCTCCTCCCCTGGTACGCGGCCTGGATGATCCCGCTGGCGTGGCTGCTGCCGAAGCCGGCCCGCAACGGGGCCATCTTCATCTCGGTCGCCCTCGTGCTCACCGAGCTGATGAGCGAACCCACGAGGTCTCCGCGGGTCTGGGAGGTGATGGTGATCTGGCTGCACTGGGTCGCCACGCCCATCGTTCTCGCGGTGCTCGTGCGCCTCCTCCTGGAGCTGCGCGGGCGCCTCCGGATGGCTCCCGCTGCCGGGACGGATGATCCACTCCTCTTGGAGGGCCCGGTCCTACGCTCCCGCGTGCTCGGCGTCCTCGACCGCGCGGTATCGGGCCGCGAGGAGGTAGCCGACGAGCGCGAGGGTCCCGGCGATGGCGGCTCCGCCGTGGGCGAGGGAGAGCGAGAGCCTGTCGGCGGCTAGCCCGCTGAGGATCAGCACGCCCAGTCCCGCCGCGGGCGCGGCCGCGAGCGCCGGGAGCGGCCCCATCCCGGGCAGCCCCCAGGCGGCCCACCCGCCGCCGAGCAGCGCAAGCACGATCGCGGCGAGGAGCGCGAGACCGGCCCAGGCCGCTGGGGAGATCCCGACGGGCCCGTTCCCCGCGGCTCCGGGAGCGACCCCTTCGGGGGCGCGCAGGAGCACGGTGTCCTCCGACACCTCCGCGCCGAGTCGCCGGGCCTCGGCGAACCCCTGAGGGTTGAATGGGGCCAGGACGAGGATCGCCGCCTGGTCGAGCAGCGGGCGGACGCGCTCGAGGTAGGCCTCCGCGAGGCCCCGGTACTCGGGGTCCTCGCTCCGCGTGCCGGGCCGCCCCGCCAGGACCTCCTCGGGGCCGCCCACGAAGAGGTACGTGTCGCCGATCCGCTCCGCGGGGATGGCCGCCCGGATCACGTTCCCGAACCGCGCGACGTGGAAGGCGGCGGCGAACTCCTCGGTGTCCACGACGACGACGACGGGCGTGTCGGGAGGGAGGTTCTTGAGGACGGGAGCCACGGCCTCGACGCTCTCCAGTTCACGCTCGCTCATGAAGGGTGTCTGCCGGTACCAGCCCCAGAGCGACGTGGCGGCCACCGCCGCCGCGGCGGCCGCCCCCGCGACCCGGATCCATCCCCTCCGCCGCAACGCCGTGGCTGCGGCCGCCGCCGTCGTCAGCGGGAGGACATAGGCGAACGTCAGGAAGCGGCCCGGCGGGGCCAGGCCGGTCGCCCAGAGGGCGCCGACACCGACCGCGGTGACCGCGACCCACGAGGCCACCAGGGCGCCCACGTAGCGGCGGCGCTCGTCCCCCACCGCCTCGAGCCGGCCCAGCCACGCCGCGCCCGCCACGGCGCCGACGGCGGGCGACGCGACCCGACGCGCGTCGCCCCACAGGCGCTCCCGGTACCGCTCCGTGAGCGTCTCGCGCATCCCCAGCCCTCGGAACACTTGGTCCTGAGACGTGTCGCCGGGAGCTCCCGAGCCGCCGGCCAGCGGGCCGAGGGCGAGGAGCGCCACGCCTCCCCCGGCCGCGGCCCCGATGCTGAGTCGCATCGCGGCGGTGTCGAAGGGCCGCTCCCCGCGGCGGATGCGCCGGAAGGCTCCGGGCGCGAGCAGCAGCACCGTCCCGGCGACGATCGCCAGCGCCACGGCCAGGAACAGGGAGTGGGCGATCCCCGCGGCCGCGAGGCAGCCGGCCGCGAACATCACGGCCCGCCACGATCGCTCGGCGAGCGCGAACGCGGCGAGCGCGACGAGGAAGAGCGCGGCCAGGATCAGGTTGGCCAGCCACCCGGCGGCCAGGAGCCCGGCGAAGGCGCCGGTCAGGAGCGCGGTGATCGCGAACCGGACGCGGTCGGGGCCGAGGGCCGACTCGACGAGGGCTCCGCCGGCGAGCCCCACCGCCATCGCGAGGGCGGGCTCGAGGGCTGCGACGACGTGCAACGGTTCGGTCAAGAGCAGGGTGGTGAGGGGGAGGATCAGCGCCGGGGTCCCGGGCCGACGGACCGCTTCCAGCCCCTCGACGTCAACGAACCGCGACCACCAGACGTAGACCGGGCCGTCGGGCCCCAGCGGGAGCCGGTACCCCTCCAAGAGGGGGTGGGCGAGGAAGGCGCCGAGCAGGACGAGGGCGGCGGCCCCGCACCACGTGAGCGCCGCCGGCCACGCGCGGCGTGGCCGGCGGCGCGGCCCACCGCGGGGCGCGCGCCGGCGGGCCGAGACCCGGCTCATGGTCGCCACGCTACCTGCTGCACCCCGCTTGGGCCACAGTGGAGGCCCGATCCGAGACGGGGCCCTGCTAGGATGCGGCCTCGTGCTCGATCGATCCGTGGCCCGAGAGGTTCTGGGCGCCGCCCTGGACGGCGGCGCCGCGTTCGCCGAGATCTTCGCGGAGGATCGCCGATCGACCTCGGGGAGGCTCGACGACGGCAAGATCGAGGAGCTCTCGACCGGGCACGACCGAGGGGCCGGCGTCCGCGCGGTGGCCGGCGACACGACCGCCTACGCCTACTCGAACCGCCTCGATCGTGAGGCGCTCGTCGAGGCCGCCCGTGCGGCGGCCGCGGCGACCCGGGGCTCGGACCGGACCTCGGTGCTCGACTTCACGCGGGCCGAGCCACGCGTGACCCACGACCCCGAGGAGCCCACCGCAGGCGTGCCGGCCGAGCGGAAGGTGGGCTGGCTTGAGGAGGCCGACGACGCCGCGCGCGCCTCGGGGCCCGAGGTCCGCCAGGTGATCGCCGGGTACGGCGACTCCGTCCAGCGCCTGGTCATCGCGAGCTCCGAGGGTCTCTGGATCGAGGAGGACCGGCACCGCCTTCGGCTGATGGTCCAGGTCGTGGCGGCGCGGGACGATGTGCTGCAGACCGGGTTCGAGGGCCCGGCCGGGCTCGGAGGGGTCGAGGTGCTGCGGCGCCACCCTCCGGCTGAGGTCGGCGAGAAGGCCGCCCGCCAGGCCATCGCGATGCTGGACGGGTCCCCCTCGCCTGCGGGCGAGATGGCGGTGGTCGTGGGACCGGCGGGGGGCGGGGTGCTGTTCCACGAGGCGTGCGGGCACGGACTCGAGGCCGACACCGTGGGGAAGGAGGCCTCGATCTATCGGGGCCGCCTCGGCGAGACGCTGGGCTCGACCATCGTGACAGGCGTGGACGACGCCACGGTGGAGCACGCGTGGGGCTCGTTCTCGTTCGACGACGAGGGCTCGCCGGCGGAGCGGACGGTGGTCTTCGAGGAGGGCGTGCTCAGGAGCTTCCTCTACGACCGCTTCTGGGCGAGGAAGGACGGCGCGGCCACGACCGGCAACGCTCGGCGGCAGTCCTACGCGCACCTCCCGATCCCTCGCATGACCAACACCTCGATCCTTCCGGGGAAGGACGACCCGGACGACATCCTGGGGGACACGTCGCGGGGGCTCTACGTGAAGGCGCTCGGCGGCGGGCAGGTCAACCCGGCGACCGGCGACTTCGTGTTCGGCGCCTCGGAGGCGTACCTGATCGAGGATGGGAGGATCACAAGCCCGGCGCGCGGCGCCAACCTGATCGGGAACGGGATCGCGATCCTCCAGGCGGTGGACGCGGTGGCGAGCGACTTCGACTTCCGGCCGGGCACCTGCGGGAAGGACGGCCAGGGCGTGCCGGTCACCACGGGGAGCCCCACCCTGCGGATCGCGCGGATGACGGTGGGAGGCACCGGTGGCTGACCTCGCCGACCTGTGCCGGGCCGCCCTCCGAGCGGCGGCCGAGGGGGAGGCCGTCGAGGCGTACGCCGGCGGGTCCCGCAGGACCGAGGTGAAGGCCGGGCGCGGCGAGGTGGAATCCCTGTCGCGCTCGGAGACGCGCGGAGTCGGTGTCCGAGTGATCGCGGACGGCCGCCTCGGGTACGCGTGGGCCGCCGACCCCGACGTGGACGAGGTGGCAGACCTCGTGGCCTCGGCCCGGGAGGGCGCCCGCCACGCCGCTCCCGACGAGGCGAACGTCCTCCCGGAGGCGGCGGCCGTCGAGCCACTCGCCGGACTCTTCAGGGAAGCCCAGGCCGAGCTGGGCCCCGAGCGGAAGGTCGAGCTGGCGCTGGAGCTCGACCGCGCCGCCACCTCCGCTCACCCCGAGGTGCGAAAGGTCGAGGAGGTGATCTACGCCGACGTCGTGTCGCGCGTCGCGATCGCCTCCACGGCGGGGGTAGAGGTGGAGCGCAACCGGACGGACTGCTGGTGCATGGTGATGGCCCTGGCCGAGCGCGACGGCGAGACGCAGACGGGGTACTCGTTCGCGGTGGCCAGGGAGCTCGACGAGCTGGACTGGCGGGGGGCGGCCGCCGAGGCCGCGGAGCGGGGGGCCCGCCTGCTCGGGGCACGCAAGCCCCCCACCGAGCGGGTGCCGGTCGTCCTCGACCCGTGGGCCGCGTCGTCGTTCCTGGGCGTGCTGGCCGGCGCCCTCTCCGCCGAGGAGGTGCAGAAGGGCCGGTCGCTCTTGGCGGAGAAGGTCGGTGAGCGGGTGGGTGCCGAGGTGCTCACGCTGGTGGACGACGGCCGCCTGCCCGACGGCCCGGGCTCGGCGCCCTTCGACGACGAGGGGGTGCCGACGGGCCGGACCCCGTTGATCGAGGTTGGGGTCCTCCGGGGCTTCCTGCACAACACGCAGACGGCGGCGCGGGCGGGCGGGCGTTCCACGGGGAACGCCGGGCGCGCCGGCTACCGGAGCCTGCCGGGCGTCTCACCGACGAACCTCGTGGTGGAGCCGGGGGCGGAGGGCCCCGAGGCGCTGCTCGCCCGCGCCGGCACCGCCGTGTACGTGCAGAGCGTCACCGGGGTCCACTCGGGGGCCAACCCCGTGAGCGGGGAGTTCTCGGTGGGCGCGACCGGGCTGCGCGTCGAAGGGGGCCGGCTCGGCGAGCCCCTCCGCGAGATGACGATCGCCAGCACGCTCCAGGACGTGCTGGGGTCGCTCGCTTCGGTCGGCTCCGACCTCCGCTTCTTCCCAGGGGGCGGGGCGATCGGCACCCCCACGCTGCTCGTCGGGGAGATGACCGTCGCCGGCGCCTGACCTCGATGCTTGACCCGCACGCTGCCATAGCATCAAATGAAGCCCACTCTCCACGGGAGGAGACTCGATGAAGAGGTTGTTCTCGCCGGCGTTCCTGGCCCTGGCCGCCATCTGCTTCTTTCTTCCCTTCGTCTCGATATCGTGCAACGCGAGCGCGCTCGAGGGTCTGGGCGGCCTGCCGCAGGCCGGCCCGACTCCGATCCCCGACCTGCCCACGGGAGAGGTCGAGATCGTGAGCGCGACCGGGTGGGAGATCGTGAGCGGCGCCGACATCGAGCCCTCGGGAGAGTTCGCCGATCTGGCCGAGCTGGGCGGGGAGGTCACGCCGAGCGAGACCGAGGAGTTCCCGGGGAGGATCTACGCGATCGTCGCGTTCGCGATCGCGATCCTGGGTGTGGGCGTGAGCTTCCTCCGCGATCGGATCGGGGCCATCTCTGCGCTCGTGGCGGGCATCCTTGGAGCGCTGTTCCTGTTCCTGCTTCGGACCTCGATCACCGGCGAGTTCGGACAGGGGGCGTCGCTGGTCGGCTTCGAGGTGAACTTCGAGCTCGGCTGGTGGTTGGCGCTGCTCTTCTTCTTGGCGGCGGCGGCGTTCGCCGGCTGGGCGATGATGGCCGACCGACGGCCGGTCGACTACGCGGCTCCTCCGACTCCGACGATGCCTCCGCCCCCGGCCACTCCCGCCGGTGAGCCGCCGCCTCCGGCCACGCCGCCGGGTGGGGCGCCCCCGCCGCCCCCGACAACGCCCCAGGAGCCGCCGCCTCCGGCCTGATGGTCAGCGCACGAGCCAGACGCCGAGGCCGACGGCGGAGGCCAGCACGCAGTAGACCGCGAACGGCCTGAGCGTCCTGGTGCGCAGGTAGCGCAGGAGGAAGGCGATCGCCGCGAACCCCGCCACCGCGGAGACGACCGCGGCGCCGATCACCGGCACAAGATCGGTGCCCGGGGGGAAGTCGGGGATCTTGAGGATGCCCGCGCCGACGATCGCCGGGAGGCCCAGCAGGAACGAGAACCGGGCGGCGGCGTCCCGCTCGAGCCGTCGCCCGAGCCCGGCGACGATCGTGGCCCCGGAGCGGCTGATCCCCGGGGCGATCGCGAGGGCCTGGAAGGCGCCCACCGTGAGCGCGTCCACGAGGCCGAGGTCCTCGAGCCCGCGGCGCGGCTCGCCCTGGCGATCGTGCATCGCCTCCCCGGCCAGGAGCAGCGCCGCGGTCCCCAGCAGGAGGAGCGCGGCGATCTGCGGCTCCTCGAACAGCCCCACGAAGAAGGGCTCGAGCAGGAGGCCCGCCGCGGCCGCGGGGACCGACCCCACGAGCAGCAGGAGGGCCAGCCGGGCCTGGACGCGATCCTCTCCGCGGCCGCGGCGGGCCACCACCCTCACGGTCCCGCCGGCGATGGCCCACAGCTCCCTCGCGAAGTAGGCCACCACCGCGAGCGCCGTTCCGAGGTGGACGGCGACGTCGAACGGCACTCCCGGCTGGAACCCTCCGCCGCTCTCCCACCCGAGGACGAAGGGGATGAGCACGAGGTGGCCCGAGGACGAGATCGGGAGAAACTCCGTCAGCCCCTGAACCGCGCCCAGGATGAGGGCTCGAAGCATGCGCGGAAGTCTAGCCGCTCATGGGGACCTCCTCCGTGAGCGCCTCCGCGGGCGCCACCGCGAGCGTCAGCTCGGCGACCGCCCTCCCCGCGGCCAGCTCCGCGGCCTGGTCCGGCGTGACCAGCAGGACCACCGTGGCCACCGAGGTCTCCGCGAACGCGGCCTCGCGCACCATGAGCACCTCGACTCCGACGGCGAGCGCCTCGGCGAACGGCCTCCCGGGCGCGACGGCCAAGACGTCGACGCGATCGCCGGGCGCGAGCAGCCCGGGCGCGAGCGCCACCGTCACCGCGAGCGCGCGAAACCCGCCGGGGACGAGCGCGGCCACCGGCCCGGCCCTCGCCAGCCGCGCCTCCGTCAGGATCTCGCCCTCGGATACGTCGCCGCTGAGCGTCGCGCCCACAGCATCTGCGGCCTCGCTCAGCGCCCCCGACGGGATCAGCCCCGCGGGGACGTGTATCGCCCGGACGTCCGTCACCCCGATCCGCGCGCCCCTCGACAGATCGGTCGCCGCCGCGACCGCCGGCCCGAGGTCGCCCGCCGCGTCGGCTCGCGCCTCGAGCTCGGCGAGACGGTCCCGGAGCGCCGCCGTCGTGCCTACGCCGACGACGAGCGCGGCCAGGGCGAGCGCGACCGACGACCGGGGGAGCTTCCTGCGCATGCGTCCTCCTCCGAGGGGGAGGGATGGGAGACGTGGGGGAGCCTAGCGCCCCCCACCGACACGAACGCCTACGGCTCGAACCGCGCGCCCTCGAGGGCAGTGGCGCAGGGGCAGTCTCGTGCCTCGGGTAGCTCGGGCACGATCCGGTGCAGCAGCTCCTTCAGCTTCGCGTTGTTCTCCTCGAAGACCTTGATCACGGCCTCGTGGGTCACGGGCTCGACCTCCTCGCCCTCCACCCCCACGTCGTAGTCGGTGATCAACGAGATGTTGAGGAAGCACAGCTCCAGCTCGCGAGCCAGCACCGCCTCGGGGTACTGGGTCATGTTGATGACCTCCCACCCCTCGGACTGGAACCAGGCGGACTCCGCTCGAGTGGAGAACCGCGGGCCCTGGATCACGACCACCGTCCCCCGGTCGTGGATCTCGATCCCCTGGCTGCGGGCCTGGCCGAACGCCACCTCGCGCATCGTGGGGCAGTAGGGATCGGCGAACGAGATGTGCGTGGTCTCGGGCCCGTCGTAGAAGGTGTCCTCGCGCCCGCTGGTCCGGTCCACGAGCTGGTCGCACAGCACGAAGTGGCCCGGCTTCAC
>DATKBL010000158.1:0-17046 GCA_035513995.1 Actinomycetota bacterium | reverse complement strand
AGCGGTTCGGGTGCGCACGGGTGCTCTAGAATAGGGCGTCCCGAACGGCACTGATGAGGTGTATCCATGCGCATCCTGATCCTCGGCGGCGACGGCTATCTCGGATGGCCCACCGCCATGCACTTCTCGCAGCGCGGGCACGAGGTGCACGCGGTGGACAACTACCTGCGCCGGCGCGCCCACGCCGAGGCCGGGACCGATACCCTCACGCCCATCCTTGGCTCGCTCCCCGAGCGCGCCAAGGCGTGGGAGGAGGTCACCGGGAAGCACATCGGGGTCACCGAGGGTGACGTCTGCGACTGGGAGACCCTCGAGCGCGTCTTCCTGACCTTCCGGCCCGAGGCGATCGTGCACTACGGCCAGATACCCTCGGCCCCCTACTCGATGCGCGACCGAGCGCACGCCGTCTTCACGCAGTACAACAACGTGATCGGGACCCTCAACGTGCTCTTCGCCATGCGCGACATCGCGCCCGACGCCCACCTCGTGAAGCTGGGGACGATGGGCGAGTACGGCACCCCCGACATCGACATCGAGGAGGGCTACCTCGAGGTCCAACACAAGGGCCGAAGCGACACGGTGCCCTTCCCCAAGCAGCCTGGGTCGCTCTACCACGCGTCGAAGGTGCACGACTCGACGAACATCCACTTCGCGTGCCGTACCTGGGGGCTGAGCGCCACCGACCTCAACCAGGGCGTGGTGTACGGGATCGACACTCCTGAGGCCCGCCTCGACCCGCGCCTGGCCACGCGCTTCGACTACGACGAGACCTTCGGGACCGCCTTGAACCGCTTCTGCGTCCAGGCGGTGATCGGCCAGCCGCTCACGGTGTACGGCGGTGGCGGGCAGACGCGCGGCTACCTGAACATCGTGGACACCCTCCAGTGCGTGGAGCTGGCCGTCCTCCATCGAGCGAAGCCGGGCGAGTTCCGGGTGTTCAACCAGTTCACCGAGACGTTCTCGCTGACGGACCTGGCCGAGACCGTGGCCCGCGCCGGCCGCGACGTCGGCCTCGAGGTGCGGGTCGACCACCTCGACAACCCGCGGGTCGAGGAGGAGGAGCACTACTACAACCCGGCGCACACGAAGCTGCTCGACCTCGGCCTCCAGCCCCACTACCTCTCCGAGACGCTGATCGAGTCGATGTTCGAGGCGATCCAGCGTCACACCGACCGGGTCATCCGCGACCACATGCTGCCCGAGACGCGGTGGGCGCCCCGGGCGGCCGAGCGCACACCCAGCGGTTGACGGCGCTTCGCATCCTCGCGGCGGTCTTCGCCGCCGGGCTCCTCGTCTCGGCGATCTGGCGGTTCCGTCGCCGGCGCATCACGCGGCTCAACCTGCTGATCTCCTCGGCCATCGCGCTCGCCCTCGGGCTGCTGGCGGTGGCGCCAAGCCTGTTCGATCCGCTCTTCGACCTCTTCGACTTCCAGCGAGGGGGGGGTCAGAGACTCCTCGCGGTCCTGATCTTCGGGAACATCGTCCTCCTGCTCCTGGTCCTGAGGACGATGAGCGAGACCGACCAGGTCCGGCGCGACTTCAAGGTCCTCATGGAGTGGATGGGACAGCAGTCCTTCGACGACGAGCGGGCCGAGAGCCTTCCCGCCGGCGACCGAATCGTCGTGGTCCTCCCCGCCTACAACGAGGCCGAGAGCATCGGCGAGGTCCTCGACCAGATGCCCGAGAAGATCGAGGGGCGCCCGGTCGTGCCGCTGGTCGTGGACGACGCCTCCGACGACGAGACCGCCGCCGTCGCCCGACGGCACGGTGCCCTGGTCACGAGCCTGCCGATCCGGCGCGGTGGCGGACAGGCGATGCGCATCGGCTACGAGCTCGCGCTGCGGCTCGGGGCGGTGATCGTGGCGTCGCTCGACGCCGACGGGCAGCACCTGCCCCAGGAGCTCCCCGACGTCGTCGGGCCGATCCTCCGGGACGAGGCCGACATGGTGCAGGGCTCGCGAATGCTCGGCACCTACCAGAAGGAGAGCCACGTCCGGCACCTGGGGGTCCTGTTCTTCTCGGGGCTGGTTTCGCTGATGACGGGCACCCGCCTCACCGACGTCTCGAACGGCTACCGGGCCACACGGGCGGACACCCTTCGCACGTTCTTCCTCGACGAGGACCAGTTCTGGACATCCGAGATCCTGATCGAGGGCCTCCGGCATCGAGCGCGGATCGTCGAGGTGCCGATCTCCGTGCAGGCCCGGAAGCACGGGCAGACGAAGAAGCCGCGCCCGCTGAAGTACGGGTGGAGCTTCCTCAAGGTGATCATGAAGACCTGGCTACGCTAGAGACGCGCGGCACCCTGGCGGCCGGCCGAGTTCCCGTCAGCACCTCGCATGCCCGTCGGGGCTCTCGCTCGGACATACCGTCAGCCAGCACGCTTAGAGACGCACCGCGGCCACCGCGAGGCTGCCCACCGCCAGGACGGCGGCCGAGGTCGAGAAGATCATGGCGTGGATCATCGTTCGCGTCTGCTCGTTCAGCTCAGCTCGGAACCGCGCAAGCAGCGCGTTCTGCAGCCCATCGAGGTCGCGCTTGGCCGCCACGTCGGCCCAGCCTACGGGCGGGAGGTGCTCCATCAGCGTGGCCGCCTCCTCTTCGCCGAGCACCTCCTGGAGGCGCTCGTACATGCGATGACGTGAGCGCTCATCGATCGCCATTGTGGTCCTCCCTCTGTCGAGCGACAAGAGGGGGACGCAGGAAGGCTACCGGTGGGCACCGACACGATCAGGGCAGGAGTCCGAGGAGATCCTTGACGGCGGAGGCCGGCGCTTCGGCCTCGGTGACGGCGCGCACGACCACGATCCGG
Source organism: Actinomycetota bacterium (assembly GCA_035513995.1). Lineage (GTDB taxonomy): Bacteria > Actinomycetota > UBA4738 > UBA4738 > CALAEC01 > DASUTW01. The sequence continues at coordinate 14,234 of DATKBL010000158.1, read as the reverse complement.
GTTGCACCCGCCTCCACGACTTGCGGGAGGTTCTCAACGGTGATTCCGCCGATGGCGAACCACGGGCGGTCGGCGTGGCTCGCCCCGTGGCGCACGTGCTCCAGGCCCGCCGCGGGGCGGCCGAGCTTCGTGGGGGTCTCCCAGACCGGGCCGGCCGTCAGGTAGTCGGCCTCGGGCGGGGCCGCGTCCCACTCCCCCGCCGCGTGCGTGGAGAGCCCGACGATGAGGTCGTCGCCGACGACGCGTCGGGCCACGCCGACAGGCAGGTCGTTCTGGCCCACGTGGACACCGTCGGCCCCCGCCGCGATGGCCTCGTCGGGGCGGTCGTTGATCGTGAAAAGCGTCCCGTGGCGATCGGCGGCGGCGCGGAAGACCTCGGCCCACCGGAGCACGTCGCCCGCCTCCGCCTGCTTCTCGCGGAGCTGCACGACGTCCACGCCGGAACCGAGGATCGCATCGAGGAACGCCTCCAGGTCGCCCTGGGCGCGGCGCGCGTCGGTCACCACGTAAAGCCGCGCGGCCTCGAGTCGGGCCCGCCGGTCGTCGGCGCCCCCGGCCACGGCCCGCACGAGCTCGAGCCGGTCGTCGTCGCTCAGCGTGACCTCCTCGTAACGGGCCCTCTCCAGCGGCTCGCCGTTGAGCTCCACCACGACGTAGCGGGGATCGAGGTCCCGGGACCGGATCAGGTCGCCGACCGAGGAGCCCTCCTCGAGCTCCAACGCCTTCCCGTTCGCGGTGACGCGGATCACGAGGCCTTCCGGATCACGGCGCAGCAGTACCCCTCCTCGGCGCACGGGTGGACCGCGGCCCGGCCGCCCGTCAAGCCGTCGGCCAGGCCCCGAAGGAACGACTCGTTCATCCCGCACACGAGCTCCGAGTCGCGCTGCGCGAGCTCGTGGAAGGGGCAGTTCCGGAGGAGCACGCGCTCGCCGTCGTCCTCGGGCTCGAACCCGAGACGCTCCAGCGCCTCCCCCATCCGGGGCAGCGGCGCTCGGCGACGGATCCCGCGGCCGAGCTCGCGAGCCGCCTCGCGCCCGTAAGACTCCGACGAGTCCCGCACCGCGTCCACGGGGGAGCGGCTGGGCCCGGCTTCCCGCAGCGCGCGGATCAGCAGCTCGCCGGCCAGCGCGTACCGGGTCGGGGGGAGGCTCACCTCAACGCGGTCGCGTCCGGTCCTGTACAGCTTCGCGGGACGCCCCGCCCCCCGTCCGCGACGACCCGACACACGCCGGTACTCGACCTCGAGCAGCCCGGCGTCGGCGAGACGATCGAGGTGGAACGCGGCGAGGCTCCTCGAGACCCCCGCCGCGGCCGCGGCCTCCTCGCGGCTGACCGGGCCCCCCGACCCCCGCACCACGTCGTAGAGACGGCGGCGGACGGGCTCGCGCAGAAGCGCCACGCGCTCGATGTCCCGCACGGGGTCCACCCGCTCATTGTAAAGAGCCGTTGGTGATAGGGGCACCGCGGTCAGCCGCGGACGGCGGCAAGGCCCCGGCCGATCCCCTCGGGGGTCGCGGGATCCTCCCAGACGACGTCGTAGCCCATCGCCCGCAGCGACGCGGCGACCTCGGCCGGGCTCCGCAGGTCGGCGATCTCGAACTGCTCCTGCGCCTCGCCCGGGTGCTCGTAGCCGCCGGGCTCCGTGTGAGATCCGGCGCTCGTGTGGGTGACGCCGATCCGATGGAGGCCGTCGCGCAGCTCGGCGGGCTCGCGCGTCGAGAGGACGATGCCGGCGTCGGGCAGCGCCAGGCGGAACGCGCACACGAGCTGGGTGAGGTCGCGATCGCCCACGACCGTGCGGGGCTGGAAGCCGCTGGCCGAGGGCCGGATCCGCGGAACCGAGATCGTGACCTGGCTCCGCCACGCGTGCTTCTGGAGGAAGCGCGCGTGCGCCGCGGTGGCGATCGCCTCGTACCGCCAGTCGTCGTGCAGCCCCAGCAGCGCCCCGATGCCCAGACGGCGCATCCCCGCCCGCCCGGCGCGCTCGGGCCCCAGCAGCCGCCACCGGTAGTCCTTCTTCCGGCCGGCCACGTGCACCTCCACGTAGCGCCCCGGGTGGTAGGTCTCCTGGTAGATGACCACACCCTCGCACCCGGCCTCGCGCAGGCGCCGGTACTCGCGCTCGCTCCAGACCTGCACCTCGATCGCGATCGAGGGCACGAGCGGCGCCAGCTCGCGGATGTGCCGCTCGAGGAAGTCGACGCCCGTGTTCCGCTCGTGCTCCCCGGTCAGCAGCAGGAGCGCCCGATAACCCTGCCCGATCAGGTGACGCGCCTCCTCAAGGCTCTCCCTCTCAAGGAGGGTCTTCCGCTCCACCGACAGGTTCTTGGCGAAGCCGCAGTACGTGCACGTCGTGAGGCATTCGTTCGAGAGGTAGATCGGGGCGTAGAGGTGCATCGTCCGCCCGAAGCGGGCGAGGGTCAGCCGGCGCGAGGCGCCCGCAAGATCCTCGAGCCGTTCCGCCGCGCCCGGCGAGATCAGCGCCGCGAGATCCTCGAGCGTCCGCTCCCCCGGCCGGGTCGCCAGCGCGCGGTCGACGCGCGCGCCGGGGGCGTTGTGCGCGATCGCCAGCAGGTCGTCGATCGGGAGCGCGGCCAGCTCCTGGGCGAAGGTCCGCTCGGGGTATGGATCGAGGAAGCCGTCGCGGTCGGGGCGCGGCTCGGCCAGGTCGGCGAGGCTCGTGACGCGCGGCACCTCAGGGCTCCGAGACGAAGGGGTCGGTCTGCGAGGTCCCGATCTTGTCGAGGAACCCGGTGAGCGGGCTCGAGGCCTCGGCCTCGCCCAGGGCCTCCCCCAGCCGGGCGCGCCACGCCTCACGGCCGGCCTCCACGGCCTTGGCGAACGCCTTGGCCATCGCCGGCGGGTCGCCGGCCACCGCGATCGCCGTGTTGACGAGGACCGCGTCCACGCCCATCTCCATGCACTCGGCCGCGTGCGACGGAGCGCCCAGCCCCGCGTCCACCACGACCGGGACCGTCGCCTGCTCGACGATGATCCCCACGGCGTCGCGCGTCCGCAGGCCCTGGTTCGAGCCGATCCAGGACCCGAGCGGCATCACCGTCGCGCAGCCGGCCTCCTCGAGGCGCTTCGCGAGCACGGGATCGGCGCCGATGTACGGCAGGACCGTGAAGCCGTCGGCCACGAGCTTCTCGGCGGCGGAGAGGGTCTCCACGGGGTCGGGGAGGAGGTATCGGGGCTCCGGGGTGACCTCGAGCTTGATCCATTCGGGGAGACCGGCCGCGCGCGCGAGTCGCGCGAGCCGGACCGCCTCCTCGGCATCGGTCGCCCCGGACGTGTTGGGCAGCAGCAGATACCGATCGGGATCGATGAGCTCCAGGATGTCGGGGCCCCCGCTCGCATCGAGGTCCACGCGGCGCAGCGCCACGGTCACCATCTCCGCGCCCGAGGCCTCCAGCGCGTCGCGCATGACCTCGTGGGAGCCGAACTTGCCGGTCCCCACGATCAGCCGCGAGCGGAACGTCCGGTTCGCGATGACGAGCTGATCGTCCATGCGTCCTCCGGAACGGGTTCGGCCGCCGGACGGCCGGCGGCCCGCGCCTCCCTGCGCCGGCATTACCCGGATCAGGTTCCGCGGGTCGCCGGCGGTGCAGCCGGCCTCTCAGCCCGGTCCCTCCGGGCTCCCCGGTTCCTCCCCATCCTACCCAATCGAGGCGTCGGCGGGCTCGCCCGTGCCCTCGACCTCACGGGCGACGCGCAGCTCGCGGCGCACCTTCTTCCAGTCGGATCGCTTCGTCGACCAGACGATGTCCGTGGCGATCTGGAACAGCCCGAACGCGAGGAGCGTCCACAGCGACCAGGAGGGCAGGAGGTCCCAGCCCCGCTGCCAGTGAAAGATGTAGGCCCAGCCGAAGACCGCGAACGGCGCGACCTTCGAGGCCAGCGCGCCAGCCGCGTGCATCGTGGCCCGCCGGGCCGCGGGGGTGAGCAGATAGCTCGCGTAGTCGGTCTTCACGCCCGGCTGGATCCGGAAGGGGCCGCCCAGGAAGTAGCGAGTGAAACCCATCCCCACGGCCCGGCCGGCGAGCCAGTGGGCGGGCGCGTGCACCGTCGCCGAGAGCCCCGCGGCCGCGACGACGAGCAGGGCACCGGCGAGGGTGGGGTTCGGCCCTCCCCCTATGCTGCCCGTGGCCAGGCGCAGCGCCACGGCGACCGTGGCGAGCAGGACGACGGTGCCCGAGAGGAGCACGAGGTTGCCGAGCCAGACGGGGAGGAGCACCTTCTTCCGCGACTCGAAGGCCTTCCGATCGATGCGGCCGATGCGCTCGGCGTGGGCCGCCGCGCCGGGATCGCGCTTCGCCTCGGAGAGCAGCTTCCAGAAGCCCAGCGCCCCGAGATCGGCGCGGCCCGCGTCCACGGCCCGCTCGATCTCGTCGAGCCTTCCCTGGTAGTCGGGCATGACCCCCTACAATGCGAGACGAGGCCGCTCCCCCCGAGATGATCGAGACGACCGTAGACGGACGCTACCAGATACTCGCCCGGGTCGCCGCAGGCGGCATGGGCGAGGTCTTCCGTGCGCACGACCCCGTGCTCAACCGGGAGGTCGCGCTCAAGATGCTGCAGCCCGCGCTCGCGGGCGACTCCGACTTCATCGACCGCTTCCGCCGCGAGGCGCGCTCGGCCGCGAAGCTCTCCCACCCCAACATCGTGGCCGTGCACGACTGGGGACAGGCCGGGGAGACCTACTTCATGGTGATGGAGTTCATCCGCGGCCCCAATCTCCGAACGGTGCTCTCCGACGGCGTGCCGCTCCAGCCCGCCCAGGCCGCCGAGGTGCTCTCCCAGGTCCTGTCCGCGCTGGGGCACGCCCACGCGCACGGGATCGTTCACCGCGACGTCAAGCCCGAGAACATCCTCATCACGAAGCAGGGTGTGGTGAAGGTCGCCGACTTCGGGCTGGCTCGTGCGCTAGCGGAGTCGAGGGTCACCCACGCTCCCGGGACCGTGACCGGCACGGTCCAGTACCTGGCGCCCGAGCAGATCCAGGGCGAGCCGGCCGACCCGCGCACCGACCTCTACGCCGCCGGCGTCGTGCTCTACGAGCTGCTCGTCGGCCGGGTCCCCTTCACCGGCGAGACGTCGGTAGCGATCGCCTACAAGCACCTGCAGGACCGCATGCCGGTGCCCTCGAGGGCGAACCCGATGGTGCCCGACTCGCTGGACGAGGTCGTCGCCCACGCCACGGCGAAGGACCGCGAGCAGCGTGTCGCGAGCGCCGAGCAGATGCGCAAGGAGCTCGCAGCCTCGACGGCCGAGCTCCCACCCGCTCCGCCGATCGCGACCCTCGCCGAGGCCGCGCCGACCGTGGAGGAGGTGCCCCCCGACCGCGCGCCGACCGTCACGATCCCCGAGGCGCTGCCCCCACGGAAGCGGCGCCGCCGGGCGTTCGCGCGGTTCGTCCGGGTCCTCGCGATGCTCGCGTTCCTCGCCGGCGCGGGCTGGGCGACCTGGACGTACCTGATCCCCCACCGCACCGACGCCCCGCGCCTCGAGGGCCTCACCGTCGAGGAGGCCCAGGCGAGGGCCGGGGAGGCCGACCTCGACCTGATCGTGGACGGGCGCGCGTTCTCCTCCGACGTGGAGGCGGGCCGGATCCTCTCCCAGGACCCCGCGCCGGGCGAGGTCGTCGAGCGAGGGGCCGACATCCGCGTGGTGCTCTCCCGCGGTCCGGAGCTCGTGGCGATCCCCGAGGTGACCGGCGAGACCCTCCAGCGAGCCCGGCAGATGCTCCGTGGAGTCGGGCTGACCACGGACGTGCGCCGCGTCTTCCACCCCGATGCGCCCGAGGGCGAGGTGATCGAGCAGAACCCGCTCGCGGAGCGCGAGATCGAGGTCGGGACCCAGGTCGTCCTCACGGTCAGCAGAGGGCCCCGACCGGTCCCCGTCCCCGGCGTCGTGGGGCGGACCGCCTCCGACGCCGAGGCCCTGCTGATCGCCGCGGGCCTCCAGGTGGCCACAGCCCAGGAGTTCTCCGACCGGGTGCCGCGGGGCCAGGTGATCAGGCAGTCGCCGCCGGCCGACGCTCGCGTGCTCCCGGGCTCGACGGTGGAGCTCGTGATCTCGCGCGGGCCCCGCAACTTCCCGATGCCGAACGTGATCGGGCTGTCCAGGGACGAGGCCACGGCGGAGCTCCGCGCGCTCGGGCTCGAGGTGGAGGCGCTCCGCGTCCCCGGCTCCTCGGGCGATCGCGTGGTCGGCCAGCGCCCGCGGGCCGGGACGACCGTGCAGGCCGGCGGCGAGGTCACGATCTACATCGGCGGAGGATGACCCGGCCCCGGATCGGGGCCCACGTCCCGACCCGCGGGCGCGCCGCCAACGCCGTCGACGAGGCGGAGGCGCGCGGCGCCGAGGCCTTCCAGATCTTCGTCTCCAACCCGCGCGCCTGGGCCACTCCGCGCGTCTCCGAGGAGGCTGCCGAGGAGTTCCGCGCCCGCCGCGACGCGGCCGGGGACCCGCCGGCGTTCGCCCACGCCTCCTACCTCGTGAACATCGCCTCCCCCAACCCCGAGTTCTGGCGCCGGTCGGTCGAGCTCGCCACCGGGGAGGCCGCGGTGGTGACGGCGCTCGGGCTCGACGGCCTGGTCGTCCACGCGGGCGCCGGGGGGCCGGGCGAGCGGCCCGAGGCGGTGGCCAGGGCGGCGACCGCCGCGACGGCGATCGCCGAGGCCGGGGCGCCGGTGCTTCTCGAGCTGACGGCGGGGGGCGCGGGCACGGTGGCCTCGACGATCCCGGAGGCCGCCGAACTCCTGGAGGCGGCGGACTCGGATGCGCGCCTCGGGCTCGTGATCGACACATGCCATCTGTTCGCGGCGGGCGCGCCGCTCGACGATCCCGCCGCGGTCGGGCCCACGCTCGACGCGCTCGAGGAGGAGGGCCTCTCGGGGCGGCTCCGTCTGGTCCACGCGAACGACGCCCGCGATCCGCGCGGCTCGCGCCGCGACCGCCACGCCCACATCGGCGAGGGGCACATCGGGGAGCCCGGGTTCCGCGCGATCCTCGCCCACGAGGCCGTCCGCCGGGTGCACGTGATCATCGAGACGCCCGGCAAGGTCGAGGAGGATCGGCGCAACCTGGCGCTCCTCCGTAGGCTCGCCGGCGAGTGAGCGTCCCATATCGGGTGCCTCCGGTCGGACCGGCTCAAGGGGGCATGGGGGGTGCCGATATATCCGCCGTATGACCGAGACCTCCACCCTCGTGCTCGAGGCCAGGACGACCTGCTCGAGCTGCGCCGCCGTGAACCAGACCGGCAGCCTCTTCTGCTGGCAGTGCTACAAGCGGTTCCCGGGCGCGGTGACGCCTCCCGCGGAGTGGGCCCGGCCCGACGCCACCGGCGAGTCGGACGTCTCGGTTGTCTCCGGCGCCGTCTCGACGTCGACCCGGAAGGTCCTGCGCATCGCGCTCGTCGTCGTGGTGGCGGTCGCGGGCTTCCTCGCATGGCGCTTCCTCACCGCGAACCCGTTCCCCGGGTCGTTCCGCACGTTCGATCGGCTCGACTCCCCATCAGCGACACAGTTCGAGGACGCCGTCACCGAGGTCGGCGACCTGCTTGGGATCGAGATGCACGGCGCGCTCTACGGACACGGCTCCGAGCTCGCCATCACGGCGATCCTCTCCGATCGGGAGATCGCGCCCGCCGAGCTCGGATCCCGGTTCCTCGAAGCGCCCGCCCCGCGCCCTCGTGACGTCATCCAGGTGGAGCGCGACGGCGCGCTGTTCGTCTGCTTCCCGGCCGACGCCGACGTGCCCGGTGCCGCGTGCACCTGGACCGACGACGAGACCGTCGGGGTGGTCTACGGACGGTTCATGAGGGTCCGCCAGCAGCTCGACCTGTCGGCCGAGCTCCGCGCGGCCATCACCTGAGGATCGCCTTCGCGCCGCCCAGCGCGGCCTCCACGCCTTCCCGATCCACGTCGAGGTGGGTCACCGCGCGAACCGTGCCCGGCCCCAGCGTGCTGACGCGCACGCCGTGCTCCTCGAGCATCCTGCCGGCGAACGTCTCGGCCGGCATCCCCTCAACCTCGAACACCACGATGTTCGTCTCCACGGTCGAGTGGTCCAGCGCGACCCCGGGCAGGTCGGCCAGCCCCTCCGCCAGCACCCTCGCGTTGGCGTGGTCGTCGGCGAGCCGCTCGACGTGGTGGTCGAGCGCGTAGACGCAGGCCGCGGCGACGATCCCAGCCTGACGCATCGCGCCCCCGAGCCGCTGCTTCCAGACCCAAGCCTCCTCGATGAAGTCGCGGGAGCCGGCCAGGACGGCCCCCACCGGCGCCCCGAGGCCCTTGCTGAAGTCGATCCAGGCGCTGTCGAAGGGCTCCGCGAACTCGGCGGCGGGCGTGCCCGTCGCCACCACCGCGTTCAGGAGCCGGGCCCCGTCCATGTGCGCCGCGAGCCCGTGCTCGCGCGCGACCGCCGTCACCTCTCGGACGCGCTCGATCGGCCAGCACCGACCCCCGCCGTAGTTCGAGGTGTTCTCGACCGAGACGACGCGGCTCCGGGGTGACAGTCGGAGGGGCCGGCGGATCGCCTCCCGCACCTGGTCGGCCGTGAAGATGCCGCGGTCCCCCACGACCCCCCGGACCATCGCGCCGGAGAGCACGGCCGGGCCACCCGCCTCGGCGGTCACCGGGTGCGCGTTGTGGTCGGCGATGATCTCGTCGCCCGGACGGCAGTGGACCGCGAACGCGGCCTCGTTGCACATCGTCCCCGACGGCATGTAGAGGGCGGCCTCGGCCGCCAGGAGCTCGGCGACGCGCTCCTGGAGGAGGTTCACCGTGGGGTCCTCGAACTTCTGCTCGTCACCGACCTCGGCCTCCGCGATCGCCCGACGCATCCCGTCGGTCGGGAGGCTCACGGTGTCGCTGAACAGGTCCACACGGATCTCGGCCACGACCCGCCGAGGATACACGCCGGACCTCCTCCGCCGTCGATATGCTTGGCGCCGTGAGCCAGCAGACATGCCGCAGCTGCGGCGAGCTCCTCCCCGCCGACGCCAGGTTCTGCCCGGCCTGCGGCACCTCGACCGCGGCGACGGGGGGCGAGGAGCGGAAGTTCGTCACCCTTCTGTTCGCCGACGTCATCGGGTCGACGCGCCTCGCCGCCCGGCTCGACCCCGAGCGCTACCGCTCCGTGATGCGCGCCTTCGCGACCGCGGCCGAAGACGTCGTCACCTCGCTGCGCGGGAGGACCGAGAAGTTCATCGGCGACGCCGTGATGGCCGTCTTCGGGGTCCCGAAGGTGAACGAGGACGACGCGCTGCGGGCGGTCCGCGCCGCCGTGTCGATCCGCGACCGCGCCGAGGGGCTTACGAAGGAGCTGACGCTCGACGAGCCTCTCCGGCTCCGCATCGGCCTGAACTCGGGGCCCGTGGCGGCCGGCAGCGGCGACGGCGACCAGCTCCTCGTGTCGGGAGCTCCGGTCAACCTGGCGGCCCGTCTCCAGCAGGTGGCGGAGCCCGGAGAGATCCTCGCCGGTGAGACCACTTGGCACCTGACGCGGGACGCCGTCGAGTACGGGGACCGGCGCACGGTGACGGCGCAGGGGTTCGACGAGCCCGTCGAGGCCCATCCCGTCCGCGGGATCTCGATGCGCTCGTCCCGCCGCACGATCCCGTTCGTGGGCCGGGCCCGCGAGCGCGACCTGCTGCTGGCCGCCTTCGACCGCGCTCGCGAGACCTCGCGACCGCACCTGGTCACGGTCCTGGGCGAGCCGGGGATCGGGAAGAGCCGGCTGGGCGACGAGGTGGTCGCCGGCCTCCCCGAGGACACCCACGTGCTGCGCGGGAGCGCCGCCGCGGAGGGCGGCGAGACGCTGGGCCCGATCACGCAGATGCTGCGGGACGAGCTCGACCTGGCCGCGGGCGCCCCGGCCGAGGAGGTCCGCTCCAGGCTCGAGGAGGTCGTGGCCGGCTGCTGCGACGCCGACGAAGTGGAGCGGACCAGCGCGAGGCTCGGGCTCGCCCTCGGCCTCGGTCGTGACGAGCCGGGCGGGCACCCCTACCGTGTCGGCGAGGTCCGCAGCGGGATGGAGGGGCTCCTGGCGGGGCTCGCCAGAAGGGGACCCGTCGTCCTGGTGTTCGAGGATCTCCATCAGGCGCGCGAGGACCTCCTCGAGATGATCGAGGACCTCGTCCGCGGGCTGCGGCGGACCCCGCTCCTGGTCCTCGGGCTCGCACGAGACGAGCTGCTCGACGTCAGGCCGACCTGGGGCGCGGGCATCCCCGACGTGTTGACGCTGCGCCTCGAGCCGCTCCCCGACGAGGAAGCCGCCACGCTCGCCCGCGCGGCCGGCGACGCGCTCGAGGAGCCCACCCGCGCCCGCGTGGTCCGGCTCGCCGGCGGGAACCCCTACTTCATCGTCGAGACGACCGGGATGCTGCTGGAGCAGCCACCCGGAGGCGGTCCGGCCCGCTGGGTGATCCCGCCCACCGTCCAGGCGGCCGCCGCCTCGCGCATCGATCACCTCGACGAGGCGGCGCGGCGGCTCATCCGGACGGCCTCGGTGTTCCCCAGCGGGAGGTTCGAGGTCGACGACCTGGCCGCGATCGCCTCGCCCCGGGACGAGATCCTCGAGGGGCTGGAGGAGGCGGAGCTCCTGGTCCGCGACGCTCGACCCGGCCGGTGGCGCTTCCGGCACGAGATGATCCGGCAGGTGGCCTACGAAAGCCTCGCCAAGCGCGAGCGGGCCCGGCTCCACCTCGCCGTCGCGGACCACCTCGCTTCCGACGACGCCGCCCGTCACGCGCAGGCGATCGCGCACCACCTCGAGCGCGCGGCTCGCGCCTCGATGGACCTGGGAACGGCCGACCCCTCGTTCGTGGATCGCGCCATCGACGCTCTCGCGACGGCTGGCGACGCCACCCGCCGGCGCATCGAGTCGCGTGCCGCCGCCGACCTCTACCGTCGGGGCCTGGACCTCGCCGGCCCCGAGTCGGGATGGGGCGTCCGCGAGGCCCGGATGCTCGCGGGCATGGGCGAGGCCCGCTACTGGCTGGGCGAGTTCGAGCAGGCACGAGGGGCCCTGGAGCGGGCGCTCGAGCTCGGCGCCGAGGACGACTGGACCCGGGCGATGGCGGGACGCTTCCTCGCGGATGTCGTGCTCAACGTCGACCGCGACGTCGACCGAGCCGCCGCGCTGTTCGATGCCTCGCTCGTCGCCGCCCGGTCGCTGGGCGACCCCTGGGCGATCTCCCGGACGCTCCTGATGGCCGGCTGGGCCCCCTACTGGCGTGGCGACCTCGAGTCCGCGCGCGGGATGTTCACGGAGGCCCTCGAGGTGGCCCGAGGGACGAGAGACTCCTGGGCAGAGGCTCGCGCCCTCGTCTCGCTCGCCTCCGTCGTGTCCTCGGCGGGGAGCGAGCAGGAGGTGCTCGGGCTGGCGGAGCAGGCCCTGAGGATCGGGAGGGAGGTCGACGAGCCGTTCACCATCGCCGTGGCCCAGCAGAGCGCCGGCAACTCGCTCCGCCGGATGATGCGCCTCGACGAGGCGCTCCCCCACCTCGAGGCCGCGGCGACCGGGTTCCGGGACCTGGGCGCCCGATGGGAGCTGGCCAGCACGCTGGGGGACCTCGGGTACGTCCATCGTCTCGCGGGGAGGGCGGCCGAGGCGGAGGTCCCGCTGCGGGAGGCGCTCGACCTCTGCCTCGCGCTCGGCGAAGGCGCGCTGACCACGTGGACCGCGAGCGAGGTCGCGTTGCTCCTCCTCGGCGAGGGCCGCATCGAGGAGGCACGAGAGCTGCTCGAGGGTGAGATTCCCCTGGAGGAGGACCAGCCCATGCTCGGGGTCACGGCCCTGATGGCGATGGCCGTGCTGGCGCGCCTCGAGGGCGACGAGGACCAGGCGCGGGCGCGCGCCGCCCAGGCCGCGGCGCTGGAGCGCAGGCTCGGCTTCCCCAACCAGGTCGCCTCCCTCGTCTACTGGGCCGGGACGGTCTTCGGGCCGGACCTGGTGGGAGGCCGGAGCGAGGTCGACCGTGCGGCCGAGACCCTCCGGGGCGCGGGGTGGCTGCACGCGATCCGCGAGGCGGGGCTCGCCCCGGGTCAGCCGAAGAAGACCTCCGCCACCTCGTAGAGCTCGCGCGGCACGACCTTCAGCTCGCTCACCGCCTCGTCGAGCGACACGTCCACGATCTCCTGGCCGCGGAGCGAGACCATCCTCCCCCAGGTTCCGACGGTGGCCAGGTCGACCGCCGCGATGCCGTACCGCGTGGCCAGGACCCGATCGGTCGCCGTGGGCGTGCCCCCGCGCTGGACGTGGCCCAGGATCGTGACCCGCGTCTCGAACCCGGTCCGCCGCTGGATCTCGTCGGCGATCACCGTGGAGATCCCCCCCAGCTTGGGCCGGCCGAACTCGTCGCGGTCGTACGTGGGGACCTCCAGGGTCCCCTCCTTCGGCTCGGCCCCCTCGGCCACGACCACGATCGAGAAGAAATGCCCCTTGGACTGCCGGCGGCTGAGGTGCGAGCAGACCTCGTCGATGTCGAAGGACTCCTCGGGGATGAGGATCACGTCGGCGCCTCCCGCCAGCCCCGAGTACAGCGCGATCCAGCCGGCGTGGCGCCCCATCACCTCGAGGAGCATCACCCGGTTGTGGCTCTCGGCCGTCGTGTGCAGACGGTCGATCGCGTCGGTGGCGATCTGGACGGCGGTGTCGAACCCGAACGTGAAGTCGGTCGCGGCCAGGTCATTGTCGATCGTCTTGGGGACCCCGACGATCGACACCCCCTCGGCCCACAGCTTCGCCGCGGTCCCCAGGGTGCCCTCGCCTCCCACCACGATCAGCCCGTCGGCCCCGAAGGTCTCCATCGTTCGCTTCAGGAGGTCGACGCCTCCCTCCACACGGAAGGGATCCACCCGTGACGTGCCGAGGATGGTGCCTCCCCGGTGGAGGATCCCTCGCGCGCTGTCGGGGGTCAGCTCCACCGCGGTGCCGTCCAGGAGCCCCCGGTAGCCGTCGCGGAACCCCAGGATCCGGTCGCCGTAGACCTCCACGCCCTTGCGGACCACCGCGCGGATCGCGGCGTTCAGGCCCGGGCAGTCGCCGCCGCCGTTGAGGATGCCGATCGTCGCCACGTCGCTCTCATCCTATCGGGCATCCCCCCCGCGGCATCAAGGGATCCGCCGCTCCCGCCGATGCCTTCGGTGGACATGCCCAGGCTCCTCGCCGCCGCCGTCGCCCTCCTCCTGCTGCTCAGCGGGGGGACAAGCGCCGCCGACCCGCTCGCCGAAGCGCGAGCGGCGCGCGACGCCGCCCGGGGCGAGGTCCGTGCGCTGGAAGGGCGCCTGGCGGCGATGGGCGAGCGTTACCGCGTCCTCGAAGGGCGCGCCGGCCGGCTGGCCGCCGCTCTCGTGGACGGCTATCGAGAGGACCTTCGGCTGGACGCGAACCTCGCCGACGCCCAACGGACGCTCTCCGATCGCGCCCGCGCCGCCTACCAGATGGGACCCGGGGGCTTCCTCGAGGCGTTCCTGTCGGCAGGGAGCGTGACCGACATGCTCGTGGTCCGGGAGGCGATCCAGCGGACCTTCGTGGACGACGTGGAGCGCGTGGCCGGGGTGCTCGAGGAGCGAGGCGATCGGTCCGCGCTGGGGCGTCGGCTCGAGGAGCGTCGCCGCGAGCTCTCAGCGATCCAGCGGAGGCTCGAGAGGCTGCGAGAGGAGATGGGCTTCGCCCTCGTGCGGGTGAGGGAGGCGGCGCGGGGCGCGGGTGCGCGCGTCGACTCCCTGGAGCGGGAGGCGCGCCGACTCGCGGCGGCCGAGAAGCGCGCGCGCACCCGCGCCCCTCTGATCACCGGCGGCGTCGACCAGTCCGAGCTGCTCGAGCTCCTGGGACCCGACGGCGGCCGGGGCTGTGACATCCCCTCGGGCCTCCGCCCCACCGGCGACGGGTTCGAGGGCGTCTCCTCCTGGTACGGCTGGGACTTCGCCGGCCGCCCCACCGCGAGCGGCGCGATCTTCGATCCCCGCCTGTTCACCGCGGCCCACCGGACCCTGGCCCTCCCCTCGTTCCTCCACGTGATCCACGGCGGCCGCTGCGCGACCGTCCTGGTGAACGACCGGGGGCCCTTCATCGAGGGACGGGTGCTCGACCTCTCGCAGGCCGCCGCCGAGTACCTCGGCGTCGGGCTGAGCCACGTGGAGGCCGAGGTGCTCGTCCCCGTGGGGTAGCCCGCACTCCGCCCCCGCATCTAGCATGGCGCGCATGGCGCGCATCCTCGCGAT
>DATKBL010000157.1:0-2422 GCA_035513995.1 Actinomycetota bacterium | reverse complement strand
GTGCCCGCGCTGCGAGAAGTGCATGGCGGTGGGCCATCCGAGATAGCCGTCGCCGCCGAGGATCAGGATGCGCATGGATACACCTCATCAGTGCCGTTCGGGACGCCCTATTCTAGAGCACCCGTGCGCACCCGAACCGCTCCGGCGTCCCTCCCGCGCGGCCTCCGTCCCGCGGCCGCGATGCTCGCCTGCGCCCTGCTCGCGGGGGCGTGCACGTCCTCGGGAGCCACCGCCGCCCCCGAGGGCGCGCCCACGGTCGAGAAGATGGCGGCCGAGGTCGGTCGCGACGTGGTTCGCTCACTGTGGCGCGGCTACTACCCCGGCCGGTCGGGCGACGTGCTCCTGGTGACGGCGCCGCACAACGTGATGGGGACGTGGGGGTCGGGGGTGCGCGGGCCGAACGACCCGCGGACGAGCCACGCGGTCCCGTGGGACTACCTCGCGCGGGTGCCCATCGCGCTGTGGGGCCCGGGCTTCGTGCATCAGGGAGTTCGCGAGGACCGGCCGGTGACGGTCGCCGACCTGGCCCCGACCTTCGCCGCGATGATGGGGTTCCCGTGGGAGGCGCCGGACGGCCGGCCCCTGGTCGAGGCCCTCGCTCCCGCGGAGCGGCCGCCGAAGGCGATCGTCCTGATCGTCCATGACGGCGGCGGGTGGAACGTGCTCGAGGAGTGGGCGGACGACTGGCCGGTGGGGGCGCGCCTGATGCGCGAGGGCACCGTCTACACGAACGCCACGGTCGGCTCGGCCCCGCCGGTGACCGCGCCCGTCCACGCGACGATGGGGACGGGGGCGTTCCCCCGGACGCACGGCATGCCGGAGATCGTCGGCCGCCTCCCGGACGGCTCGATCGGAGAGGTGTACTTCGACCGCGCCGACCCGAGCCTGCTCGAGGTCGAGTCGGTGGCCGACGCGTGGGATCGCGCCCAGGGGAACCGAGCGTGGGTCGGGATGGTCGGCTTCGAGTCGTGGCACCTCGGCATGATGGGCAAGGGCGCCGCGGCGGAGGGCGGCGACCGCGACCTCGCCGTGATCTGGGATCGGAACGAGGAGCGCTGGTACGCGAACGAGGAGTTCTACTCGTTCCCCGACTACCTTCCGGGGCGCGAGGTCCTCGACGCCCACCTCGAGGAGCTCGACGCGGCCGACGGCGCCCGGGACGGCGCCTGGATGGAGAACGACCTGTCCGACCCCGCGCGGATCCCCGGCACTCCCGCGTACGCCGCGTACGTCGGGGACGTCGTCCTGGAGATGATCGAGCGGGAGCCGATCGGCGACGACGATGTGACCGACCTCCTCTTCGTGAACCTCAAGCCGACCGACTTCGGCGGGCACATCTGGAACTACCTCTCGGAGGAGCAGCGCCAGGCGCTCGCGATGCAGGACCGGGTGGTGGCGGAGATCCTCGCGGCGCTCGATCGCGAGGTCGGGCGCGGCGAGTACGTCGTGGCGATGACCGCCGACCACGGCCAGACGCCGATTCCCGCCGTCACCGGCGGTCACCGCGTGGACAAGTTCAAGGTCGCCGACGCCGTGAACGCGTACTTCGGCCGGGAGATCGTGGAGACCACCTCGCCGGACGACCTGTACCTGTACCGGGACCGTCTCCGCGAGGCCGGGATCACCGTCGAGGCGGTGGCGCGCTTCGTGGGGACGATCCCCGTTCGGGAGGTGCTCCCCGATGGCACCGACCTCGAGGCGATCGCCGAGGAAGAGCTCGACGCGCCGGCGTTCGCCGCCGCGCTGCCCGGGGGGTGGCTCGAGTCGCTGACGCCCCGACGGATCGATGCGATCGATCGCGGCCTCTATCCGGAGGGGGACCTGACCACGCCGCCGGACCCCGGCCTGCCGTGGTGATGCGTCTCGCCCTGGCGGTGGCGGTCGCGCTCGCGTCCGCGTGTACCGCCCCGCCCGCGCCCGCCGAGCCGCCTCACGACTCGCGGCGGTCTCTGTGCAATCTGCCCGAAGAGACGCGGGGGTGGATCCTCAACGGCTACGACCCCGAGCGCTCGGGCGAGGTGCAGCTCGTCCCCCGAGAGGGCTATCCGGTCGGCCCGGGCATCTCGCATGCCCCACCCAGCCGCGACACCCAGCACGTCCCCCTGTTCTGGTACGGGCCGGGTCAGGTCCCGGCAGTGGGTCCCGTCGTCGACCCCGTCACCGTGGCCGACATCGCGCCGACGATCGCGCGGATGCTGAGCCTCGCGTTCGACGCGCCGGACGGGCGGTCGCTGCCCGACGTGCTGGGGGACCGAGACGCCGAGCCGCCCGCCCTCGTCGCGATCGTGATCTGGGACGGTGTCGGCCGGAACGTCCTGGAGGAGCACCCGGGAGACTGGCCGGTACTCCGATCCCTGATGGCGGACGGTGTCTGGTACGAGGACGCCGTCGTCGGCTCCAGCCCCTCGAACACCCCGGCCGT
>DATKBL010000156.1:0-9059 GCA_035513995.1 Actinomycetota bacterium | reverse complement strand
CCGCGTGGCCGACTTCGGGATCGCGAGGCCCGCCGACCAGCCCGACGACACCCGCACGATCTTCGGCACGGCCGCGTACCTCTCACCCGAGCAGGCGCGAGGCCGCCCGACCACCCCGGCCAGCGACGTGTACTCGCTCGGCTGCGTCCTCTACGAGATGCTGACCGGCCGCCGGCCCTTCACCGGCGACAACCCCGTGACCGTGGCCGTGAAGCATCTCCGCCACACGCCGCCGGCGGTCGAGGCGGTGTCCCCTGACGTGCCCCCCGCGCTCGCCTCGGTGGTGCGCAGGGCGATGCAGAAGGACCCGCAGAGGCGGTTCCCGGATGCGGGAGCCATGCTGGCGGCGCTGGAGGGCGCGGCCACGGTCCGGGGCCTCCCCGAGCAGCGCCGTCCCCGCCGCCTGCGGTGGGCCTCTGCCCTCGCCCTCGGCGTGGTGGCGGTGCTGGCGCCTGCGATCCTGGGGTTCGGAGCGGGCCCGTCGGAGCCGCAGGGCCGTGTCAGCGCGGGGGAGCAGCGAAGGGCCGAGGTCGAGGTCGAGGTGCCGTCGGTGGTGGGGATGTCGCAGGAGAAGGCCGGCCGAACGCTGCAGCGCGCGGGCCTCGTGCCCATCTTCCGAGGAGCCCCGCTCGGCGACGAGACGCCGCACGTCGTGGCCACGCAGGACCCCCCGCCCGGCTCCGCCCTCGTGGAGGGATCGTTCGTGACTCTGGAGCTCGTGACCGCCGACGCCGGCGGGGAGCAGGCGCCGCCCCCCGAGACGGAGGGCCCAGACGAGGGTTCCCCATCGGCGAAGGGCAACGAGCGCCCCCGATCCGACGGCGACCGGGGCGAGCCGGCCCCGTCCCCCCCGCCCAGTCCCAGCCCCAGCCCCAGCCTGTCGCCCACCCCCTCCCCGACCCCGGAGGCGTAGGCTAGCGCCGGATGTTCCTGGATCGGTTCCACGAGGAGAAGCTCGGTCATGCCTCCTACCTCGTGGGGTCCGACGACGCGGGCGAGGCGCTGCTGGTCGACCCGCGGCGCGACGTGGACCCGTACCTCGAGGCCGCCGCGAGGCGGGGCGTGCGGATCGCCTTCGCCCTCGACACCCACGGCCACAACGACTACCTGAGCGGCCTCGCCGAGACCGCGGCACGCACCGACGTCGAGATCCTGGCCTCGGCGCACGGGGACGCGCGCTACCCTCATCGCTCCGTGAAGGACGGCGAGACACTCGAGGTGGGGGAGGCCGTCGTCGAGGTGCTCCACACGCCCGGTCACACGCCCGAGCACGTGGCGCTCCTCGTCCAGGACGCATCCGTGGACGGGTCCGAGCCGCTGATGCTCCTCTCCGGTGGATCGCTCCTGGTGGGGGACGTTGCCAGGCCCGATCTGCTGGGAGGGCGCGAGGAGGCGCGCGAGGCCGCCCGTGTCCTGTGCCGGACGCTGGAGGAGCGCATCCTCACGCTGCCCGATCACGTCGAGGTCCATCCCACGCACGTGGCCGGGTCGCTCTGCGCAAGGAGCATCGGGAGCCGTCTCTCCACGACGATCGGGTACGAGCGGAGGACCAATCCCGCTCTCGCCAGGTTGGGCGGGGACCCGGGAGGCTGCGTCTCGCTGGAGGATCTCCCCGCGGTCCCCCCGTACTGGCGGAGGATGCGCGCCCAGAACCTCGAGGGGCCCGCGCTGCTGGGGCCGGTGCGGCCGCCCCCCCAGCTGACGTCGCCCGAGGTCGAGCTGCGACTCTCCGCGGGGGCGGTGGCGCTCGACACGCGCACCCCGGAGGCGTTCGCGGAGGGGCACATCCCAGGGGCGCTGAGCGCCGGCCTCGGGGGCTCCTTCCCCACATGGGCCGGCACGCTCCTCCCCGAGGGCGCGCGGGTGGTGATGGTGCTCGAGGATCCGAGCCGGCTGATGGAGGCCACGTGGCACCTCCTCCGGATCGGGTACGACGTCCCGGTGGGCTGGCTCGCGGGAGGGATGGACGCGTGGCGGGGGGACGTGCGCGCGATGCCGGTGATGGACGTTCACGAGCTGCGGCGCCGGATGGCGGACGTCGCGATCCTCGACGTCCGCCAGCCGGGGGAGTGGGCCGCGGGGCACATCGCCGGGGCGACCCACGTCACGGGGGCAGAGGTCGCCGATCGCCTCGACGAGGTGCCGAGCCGCCGCCCCCTCGCCGTCCTCTGCGGGACCGGCTACCGTGCGTCGGCCGCGGCCAGCCTCCTCCTGCGAGAGGGCCATGAGGGCGTCTGGAACGTGCTCGGCGGCAGCACCGCATGGGACGCGGCCGGCTACCCCACGACCCGCGCGTGAGCGAGACCTGCGTCTTCTGCCTGATCGTCGCCGGAGAGGCGCCCGCCCGGACGATCTATGAGGACGACGAGACGATGGCCTTCATGGACATCAACCCCGCCACCGACGGCCACTGCCTGGTGATCCCGAAACGCCACGCTCCCGACGTGTGGACCCTTCCCGAGGAGGACGGGGTGGCCGTGTGGCGATCGGTGCGCCACCTTGCGCGGGCGGTCCGCGACGGGCTGCGGGCCGATGGCCTGAACATCCTGCAGAGCAACGGTCACGCGGCGCTCCAGACCGTCTTCCACTACCACGTGCACCTGATCCCCCGGTACGTGGGCGACGGGATCCACGTGCCGTTGATGCGGGCGCCCGGCGACCGGAGCCGCCTGGGTGAGTTCGCCGACCTGATCCGCGGAGCGCTCGGCTAGCCGGTCGCCGGGCGCCCCCGGATGTGCGGTACGACCGCCGAGTAGTCGAGGTCCCCGAGCCCCGCATCGCGAGCCGCCTCGATGCGGCTGAGCGCTGCCTCGGCCAACGGGAGATCAACCCCGGCCCGGGCGGCCGCGTCCCTGACGAGCTCGAGGTCCTTCGCGGCGAGCGCGAGCCTGAAGTTCGGCGGGTACCGGCCGGAGGCGATCCGCTCTCGCTTGGAACGGGTCGTCACCCCGATCGCGGACCCCTCGAGGACGTCGAGCGCCTGGTCCTCGTCCACACCGAGGGCGTCGGCGAGCGCCAGGGCCTCCCCCAGGGCGGTCATGAGCGCCCCCAACGTCGAGTTCACGACGAGCTTCATCGCCGCCCCCGCGCCGAGGTCCCCGAGGTGCCGCGGCGTGCCCATCGCGGCGAGCACGGGCGCCCATCGTTCGACGAGGGCGGCGGGCCCGCCCACGAACAGCTGGAGGGTCCCCTCCTCGGCGTGCGGGACGGTGCCGAGCACCGGCGCGTCGAGCATGCCCACTCCATCGGGGAGCCCCTCCCCGATCTCCCAGACCGCGTCCGGGCCGATCGTGGACATCTCGATCAGGGCGGCCCCATCTCGAAGCCTCTTCGCCAGCCCCTGGTCGCCGAGGACGACCTCCCGGACCGCGCCCGGGTCCGCCAGCATCGTGATCGCCGCCTCGGCGCCGGCCGCCGCCTCGGCGGGCGTCCGCACGGCCTCGGCGCCCGCCTCCACGAGGGCCCGTGTGCGTTCCTCGCTCCGGTTCCAGACGACGAGGTCGTGCCCCGCCTCGAGTAGGCGGCGAGCCATGGGGGCGCCCATCTGCCCGAGGCCGCAGAAGGCGATGGTCGTCATGGCCGCCAGCCTACCCGTCGCACCGATCATCTCGCATGGGAGGATGGCGCGGTGTCCGAGGAGTACCCGCCGATCCCGCGAGTCCATCCGATTATGGCTGCGATCGCGGCCGGGGCGCTGTGGGGCGCTCTCGGCTACGCCGTGCTGTGGGGACTCTCGCCGATCGTCGTGGGTCGACGGTTCGTGGTGAGCGTGGTCGGCACCCTACTGTTCCTCCCGGTCCGTCTCGTGCTGTGGGGGATCCGCGCGTTGGAGGCCGCCGCGGGCCGCCCCTTCGAGCTGGCCGACACCAACTGGTGGATCGGGGCGGCGGCCGTCCTGCTCGGCGCGGTCATCGCGGTCGGGGCCACCCTGGCCGTCAGGGCGCTGGCCCGACGGCTCCGAGCGCGAGATTGACAGCCATCGATATATAGGGCAAGATATCGACCGTCGTCGATATAAGGAGGTGGCGCCGGTGCAGCGCGTCCAGCTGGCCCTGAACGTGTCGGATCTCGATCGGGCCGTCGAGTTCTACGGGAAGCTCTTCCAGGCGGAGCCCGCGAAGCGCCGACCCGGCTACGCGAACTTCGCCCTGAACGACCCTCCGCTCAAGCTGGTGCTGATCGAGGGTGCCGAGGGCGGAAGCCTGAACCACCTCGGGGTGGAGGTGGGCTCGACCGACGAGGTCGACGGCGCCACCCGTCGTCTGACCGGGGAAGGGCTGCCGGTCAGGGAGGAGGAGGGCGTGACCTGCTGCTACGCGAAGCAGGACAAGGTCTGGGTGGAGGACCCTGACGGGGCCCCGTGGGAGGTCTACACGGTGCTGGAGAACGCCCAGACGATGGCCGCCTGCTGCTGAGGGCCTCTGTGGGATGATCGGGGCGGTGCCCGACGCCCCGAACGCTCCGAGTGGCTGGCGCGCGCTCCCGACGCTGGCGGTGCGCACGGTTCGCGACTCCCTCGAGGATCGGATCTTCGGCCTCGGGGCCGAGGTGGCCTTCTTCTTCCTCCTCTCCTTCCCTCCCGCGCTGCTGACGATCCTGGGGTCGTTGGGGTACGTCTCCGAGCTGCTGGGCGAGGACGTGGGCGCGGCGATGCGCGACCAGGTTCTGGCGGTCGCGGGGAGCTTTCTCACCGAGGAGACAGTGTCCGAGACCGTGCGCCCGCTCGTGGATCGCCTGCTCTCCGAGGGAAGGGCCGATGTGGCCTCCGTGGGGATCGTGCTCACGCTGTGGGCCTCGTCCCGGGCGACCACGCGGCTGGTCGAGGCGGTCGCCATCGCCTACGAAGAGGTGGACGAGCGGTCGCTCTGGCGTCGCCGGCTCCTCTCGCTGGGGCTGACGGTGGGGACGATCCTCGCGCTGGTGCTGGTGATCCCGATCCTGGTGGCCGGCCCGCGCGTGCTCGAAGCGCTCGCCGACCCCCTCGGGCTGGCCGACGTCGCCGCGGCGACCTGGCGGTTCCTGTACTGGCCGGTGGTGGCCCTGCTCGGGGTGGGGATGCTGGCGCTCTTCTATCACCTGGCCGTCCCGCTCGAGACGCGGTGGCGCCGAGACCTGCCCGGCGCCCTCGTGGCGGTGGGGGTATGGCTCCTGGGGGGGATCGGCCTGCGCGTGTACCTCGCCTTCGCCTTCGGGTCGGGCACGTACGGCCCGCTGGCCGCTCCGATCGCGGTCCTCCTCTGGATGTACGTCACGGCGATCGCGGTACTGCTCGGGGCGGAGGTCAACGCCGAGGTGGAGAAGATGTGGCCCACGCGGCCCCAGAAGAAGCGGGACTGCTAGCCGGCCGTGACCGTACCCCGCATGCCGGCCTCGGCGTGCCCCTCAATCGTGCACAGGAGGTCGTACGTACCTGAGGCGAGGGTGAACCGATCGTGCCCCCGGAGCCCGGGCTCGAGGAGCACGTAGCTGATCTCCCGGCCGTCCCCGGCCACCAGGGTCCAGTTGTGCTCGATCCGTCCGACGTTCCGCAGGCGCAGGTCGACGGGGACGTCGGCCCGCACCTCGATCTCCGACGGGTCGAAGGCGAACTCCCGCAGCGAGACGCGCAGGCGCTGCTGGCCGACCGCGGGCTCCGGGGCCCGCTGGCACGCGCCGAGGAGGAGCAGGCTGGCGGCGATCGAGGCCGCCGCGGCCCGCCTCAGCCGATCGACGTGTGAACCCTCCACCGCCGGACGTTCTCGACGTTCGCTCGCGCCGCCTCGCCCTCCGCGCAGGTCTCCGGATCGGCGCAGGGGGGGTTGCCCTCGCCGGTGAAGAAGTCGAACCGGCACTGAGGGCAGAGGACGTCGAGCTGTGGCGGCAGGTACGGGCAGTCGTGGTAGTGGCAGCTCTTCGTGCCCTCGCCGGTGGCCACGTCGTAGCCGCAGCCGGGACACTGACCGAACTCCAGCCAGCCAGCCATCGCTACCTCCTTCCGTCGTTCCACCGTAGGGAGGTCGCTGGGGGCGGCCCAGGGCCGTCCGGCCCGCGCCCGCCAGGTCGGACGCCGTCACTCTGCCTCGGCGACCGCCGGCGCCGGGAGGGAGGCCAGGGTCACCGTGAGGAGGGCGGAGGCGCCGGCGGTCGCCAGCCCGGTGGTCCCCGCCGGACCCGGGACCCACCCGGCCGCGGCCAGCACCGTCAGGGCCACGCCGGCGTTGAAGGTCGCCGCCCGCGCCAGGGCCCATCGCCGGGTTCGCTCGAGGCGAGCGCGGCGCGCCGGCGAGCCCCCGGGGTCGGAGACCGGCAGGAGGTAGGACCATGCCCCGAGCAGCGCTTGGACGAAGACTCCCAGCGTGAGGGCCGTCACGAGGGGGAGAGGCCAGGCGGGGGCGCCCCGGATCGCGAGAACGAGCGCGGCGGCCGTCACGCCGATGAGCCATGCGGGTACCGCCAGGAGGTGCAGGGCCGCGCCCCGCTCGGGCATCCGGGGGCGCCTCGCCAGCGCCGCGGCCGCCACGCGCACGAGATCCGCCGCTCCGATCAGGGCGGCCGCGGCTCCCGCGATCACCAGCGGCGGCCAGGCCGCAACCTGACCTGCTGCCTGTAGTCCGGCGCCGCCGGCGAGAGCCGCGACGGCGAGGCGGCCGCCGGCATCGGGGGCCCGCACCCGGAGGGCGATCGGGATGAGGACCAGCAGGGATCCGGTCACGGTCAGCGCGAGGAACCCCTCCGCGTTCAGCGTGACGTGGGCCGCACGGACGTCCGCGACGGCGAGGCCTCCCACGGCGCCTGCTCCGAGCAGCCCTCCGAGCACCGCGCCCAGCGTGAGCGACAGCGCCGCTCCCGCGTAGGCGACTAGGGCCGCGTTGTGACGACGGTTCCGGCCGACCAGTCGGGCCGCGAGCACGAGCCAGGTGAGCCGAAGCGATCCCGCCGCGTACGCCGTCCCGCCCGCCGCGAGCAGCCACGCGATCCCCAGAGGCCTCCCCACGGCGATGCACGCTGCCCCGGCCGTGACGAGCAGGAGCGGGTCCCATCGCTGCGGGAGATGGTGTGCGCCGGCGAGGGTGTTCGCGAAGAGGGGTAGGGTGCCGGCGACCGCCGTCCCGGCAGCCCCAGCCAGCGCGAGGTGGATCGGCAGCCACCAGCCCAGCCGGTCGGCGGGCGGGAGGAGGAGCGAGGCCGCGGCCGACGCCAGCCAGATCCGGGCGAGGACCTGGGCGGCGGCGGACGGGCCCGAGAACCTCATTCAGATGAAGAGGGTGACCGCGTCCTGCGCCTCCAGGAGGGCGCTCGTCGCGCCCGCGGGGTCGTCGAGGCCGTCGATCAGATCCTCGTGGCGGAGGCCCAGCATGTCCATCGTCATCTGGCACGGTACCAGCCGCACGCCCATGTCGCGGGCCAGCTCCAGCAACTCCGTGGGGGTCGCGACCTTGTGCTCGGCCGCCAGCTTCTTCATCATCCACGGCCCCATGCCCGCGAAGTTCATCTTGCCGAGCTTGAGGTGCTCCGTGCCGCCGCGGTTCATCATCGACAGCATCTTCTGCATCCAGTTCTCGCCCGTGATGCGGACGTCGTTCTTCACGAGGGGGAAGAGCCCCCAGAAGGTGAAGAAAACGGTCGTGCGCATCCCCATGGCAGCGCCGGAGGTGGCCAGGATCAGCGTCGGCCACACCTTGTCCAGGTCACCGCTCCAGGCCATGATGACCAGCTTCTTCTCGTCGGCCGGCTCCGGGACGGGGAGCTCTGCGAGCTCTGCCATCGTGGTCACCCCTTCTTGATCAGGAACCGGTACACGCCGTCCGGCTCGGTCTGCTCGACGAGCTCGTTGCCCGTGGTGGCGCACCACGCCCGGAAGTCGGGGACCGACCCCGGGTCGGTGGCGAGCACCTCGAGGAGGTCCCCCGACGCGGCCTCGCGCATCGCCTGCGCGGTCTTCACGACCGGCAGGGGGCAGGAGAGGCCCTTCAGGTCCAGCGTCTTCGTGATCGTTCTCATGAATCGCTCCCTTCCTCGGACCGCGACTCGGGGCTTCCCACGCGCTCGGGGATCCGCCCCTGCGGCACGGTGTGCCAGTACAGGCGGTTGAAGAGCCACTTGGCGGCGTGCCACCGCCGCGAGGGCTTGGGCGGGACGGGCGGGTGCTCGTAGTCGAAGCGCAGCACCGTGGACTTTCCGCCGCCCGTCTCCAGGAAGCACACTACCCGCCCGCCGTAGGAGGCGATCGGCGCGATCCCCTGGATCAGCGACGCGATCCGGCTGGCCACGACCGGGGCCTCGAAGTGGGCGGTGGAGCCGCTCTTGGAGATGGGCAGGTTCGTCGCGTCGCCGATCGCCCAGATCCGCTCGTGCTCGCGGTGCTGGAGGGTGGCCGGATCGGTGGGGATCCAGCCGCCGGCGTCCCCGAGGCCCGAGACCTCCACGACCTCCTGGCCCCGGTGCGGGGGCACCAGCACGAGCAGGTCGTACTCGGCCTTCTCGCCTTCGAACGACTCGACGACGTGGGCCGCCGGGTCCACCGCGTCGACGTTGAAGAAGGTCTGGAGCCCGATCCCGCGCCGCTCCATGATCGGCTGGACCAGCTTGGAGGCCGACTCGATCGTGAAGGCCCGGTTCAGCGGCGAGAGCAGGGTGACCTCGGAGCGGTCCCGCAAGCCGCGCCTCCGCAGCGCCTCCTCGAGCATCAGGACGAACTCCACCGGCGCCGGTGGGCACTTGTAGGGGATGCCCGCGACGCCGACGAGGATCCGCCCGCCCCGGAACCCGTGCAGGGCCTCGCGGAACCGCAGCGCGCCTTCGAGCGAGTAGAAGTCGTGGGACCCCTCGATCAGCCCTGGGATCTCGTCCTTCACCAGTCGGGCGCCCGTCGCCAGGACCAGGTAGTCGTAGGGGAGCGTGCCGCCCCGCTCCAGCTCGATGGTGCCCGCCGCCGGGTCGACGCGCACGGCCGCCTCCACGGCGAGCTCGACGTCCTTGCGCAGCAGGGTCCGCTCGTCGCGGGCGAGCCAGCGGCCGTGGGCCTGACCGAGCGCCACGTAGAGGAACCCCGGCTGATACACGTGCATCCCGGTGGGGTC
>DATKBL010000155.1:0-6639 GCA_035513995.1 Actinomycetota bacterium | reverse complement strand
CCGAACTCGAACTTCGTGTCGGCCAGGATGATGCCGCGCTCGCGAGCGTAGTCCCGGGCGAACCCGTAGAGGGTGAGCGTCAGCTCCTTGAGACGCTGGGCCAGGCCCTCGCCCACGATCTCTGCGGCGCGCTCCAGCGAGATGTTCTCGTCGTGGCCGGTCTGGGCCTTCGTGGCGGGGGTGAAGATGGGCTCGGGCAGCTCGGCCGATTCGACCAGCCCCTCGGGCAGAGGGATCCCGCAGACGGTGCCGTCGGCCCTGTACTCCTTCCAGCCCGAACCCGCGAGGTAGCCGCGGGCCACGCATTCGACCGGGACCATCTCGGCCTTGCGCACGTGCATCGTGCGGCCGGCGAGCTCGGCGTGGTCGGAGAACGGCGCCGGCATCTCGCGGACGTCGGCGGTCACGAGGTGGTTGGGGACGATGTCGGCGGTGCGATCGAACCAGAACAGCGAGAGCCCGGTCAGCACCCGCCCCTTGTCGGGGATCGGGTCGGGCAGCACCACGTCGAACGCGGAGATGCGGTCGCTCGTCACCATGACGAGGTGGTCGTCGCCCGCCTCGTAGATGTCGCGGACCTTCCCCCGCGCCGCCATCTCGGCCAGCATGCTCATCCCTCGACCTCCAGTCGCTCCAGCCGCTCGAAGACGGCGTCCAGGTGCTCCAGCTTGGGCTCGAACGCGGCGGCGAGCGCGGCGTCGCTGAGTCGCTCGCGGACCGCGGGGTCGGCCTCGATCGTCTCCCGGAAGCTCACCCCCTCGTCCCAGGCCTTGGCCGCGGCGGCCTGCACGATGCCGTAGGCGTCGTCGCGGCCCATGCCCGCGTCGATCAGGGCGGTCAGCACAGCCTGCGAGAAGACGAGGCCCCCGCCCACCATGAGGTTCTCTCGCATCCGCTCGGGGAAGGCGATGAGGCCCTCGACCACCCGCCGGGTCAGGTCCAGCGCGTAGTCGAGCACGATCGTGGCGTCGGGGAGGACGACCCGCTCCACGCTGGAGTGGGAGATGTCGCGCTCGTGCCACAGCGCGACGTTCTCCATGCCGGCCTGCAGGTAGCCGCGGAAGAGGCGGGCCAGCCCGGTGATCCGCTCGGAGAGGATCGGGTTGCGCTTGTGGGGCATGGCCGAGGAGCCGCGCTGGCCGGCGCCGAAGGCCTCCTGCGCCTCGCGGACCTCGGTCCGCGAGAGGTGACGGACCTCGAGGGCGATCGTCTCCAGCGAGGCGCCGGCCAGCGCGATCGCGGAGAGCAGCTCGGCGTGGCGATCGCGCTGGACGACCTGGGTGGCGGCGGGCGCGGGGGTGAGGCCGAGCTCGGCGCAGACGTGCTCCTCGACGCGAGGGTCCACCACGCTGTAGGTGCCCACCGCTCCGGAGACCTTCCCCACGGAGACGATCTCGCGCGCGCGCCTGAGCCGGTCGCGGTCTCGGGCGAGCTGGAAGGCGCGGACGGCGAGCTTGTGCCCGAACGTCGTGGGCTCGGCGGCGACGCCGTGGGTCCGCCCCAGGCAGAGCGTGTCGCGGTGCTCGAGCGCGCGGGCCTTCACCACCCCCAGCAGCCGCTCCAGCCGGGCCAGGATCTGGTCGGTCGCGTCGCGGAGCTGGACGGCCAGCGCCGTGTCGACAACATCGCTCGAGGTGAGCCCGTAGTGGATCCAGCGGCCGGCCGGCCCCACCTTCGACGCGGCCACCTGGACGAACGCGGCCACGTCGTGGTTCGTGACCTCCTCGACCTCGCGGACCTCTTCGGGCGTGGCCGCGGCCTTGGCTCGGATCTCCTCCAGGTCTTCCTGGGGGATGCGGCCGATCGCGGCCCACGCCTCGCAGGCCAGGACCTCGACCCGGAGCCAGGCCTCGATCTTGGCCTCCTCGGACCAGATCGCGGCCATCTCGGGCAGGGTGTACCGCGGGATCACGCCTTGAAGCCCTCCGCCAGGGAGTCCTTGAACTCGTGGAGGCGCCTGCGGACGGCCTCGTCGCGGACGGCCACGATCTGCGCGGCGAGGATCGCCGCGTTCACGGCACCATCGATCGCCACGGTGGCGACGGGAACGCCGCGCGGCATCTGCACGGTCGAGTAGAGGGCGTCGGCCCCGCTCAGCCGGTCGCCGCCGATCGGCACCCCGATCACCGGGAGGGTCGTCCGCGCGGCGACCGCCCCCGCGAGATGGGCGGCCATCCCGGCCCCGCAGATGATCGTGACGATGCCGCGCTCCTCCGCGGTGCGCGAGTACTCGTCCACCTGATCGGGGCTCCGGTGCGCCGACATGACGTGGATCTCGTGGGGGATCTCGAAGCGCTCCAGGATCGCCCCGGCCTGCTGGATCACGGGGAGATCCGAGGCGGATCCCACGAGGATCCCCACCAGCGGCTCTTCGTCAGCCATCTGCTGCCTCCTTCGCGATGTCGGTCCGATGATGCATGCCGTCGAACGAGATGAGGGCGAGCGCCTCGTAGGCGTGGCGGCGGGCGGCCGCGAGGTCCTCGCCGAGCGCGCTGACCGCCAGGACGCGGCCGCCCGCCGTCAGGAGCCTCCCGTCCTCTCTCGTGGTACCGGCGTGGAACACGACGACGTCGTCGCGGACCGCGGACTCGGGGACCCCGCGGATCTCCACCCCGGTCTCGTACTCGCCCGGGTAGCCCCCCGACGCGGCCACGACGCAGACGCAGGCCTCGGGTCGGGCTCGGAGCTCGACCTCGGCCAGGCGCCCCTCGGCGCAGGCCGTCAGGACCTCGAGCAGGTCCGAACCGATCCGCGGCACCACGGCCTGGGTCTCGGGGTCGCCGAAGCGGCAGTTGTACTCGAGGACGCGGGGGCCGTCGTCGGTCAGCATCAGGCCAGCGTAGATCACGCCGCGGTAGGCGATGCCCTCGGCCCGCAAGGCCTCCAGGGTCTGCTCGAGCAGCGCGCGGATCTCGGCCTCTTCGTCCACGAACGGCACCGGCGAGTACGCCCCCATTCCTCCGGTGTTGGGCCCCTCGTCGCCGTCCCGCGCGCGCTTGAAGTCCTGGGCCAGCATCAGCGGGAGGATCGTCTCGCCGTCGATGAGGGCCAGCGCGGAGACCTCGTGGCCGGCGAGGTGCTCCTCGACCAGGACCGTCGCACCGGCCTCTCCGAACGCGCGGCCCACCAGACGCTCCTTCAGCGCCTGCACGGCGTCCTCGCGCGTGGCGCAGATCGCCACCCCCTTGCCCGCCGCGAGCCCGTCGGCCTTCACCACGTAGGGCGGCTCCATCGTGTCGAGGAAGGCCACGGCCTCGTCCACGTCGTCGAACACCTCGGCCCGCGGCGTGGGGATCCCGTGCCGCCGGCACAGGTCCTTGGCCCAGGCCTTGGACCCCTCGAGCCGCGCGCCGGCCGCCCCGGGCCCGAAGACGCGGTGGCCCCCGTCGCGCAATCGGTCCGCCAGCCCGGCCACGAGTGGCGCCTCCGGCCCCACCACGGTCAGCTCGATCCCCTCCCGCTCCACGAGCCCCGCGACGCCGCCCAGATCCTCGGCCTCGACGTTGTGGCAGCGCGCCACCTCCTCGATCCCGGCGTTGCCCGGCGCCGCGTGGATCTCGGCGGCGGCGTTCCGCGCGATCGCCCAGGCGAGCGCGTGCTCGCGGCCGCCCGAGCCCACGACGAGAACCTTCACGCTGCCACCTCCACGGTGTCCTCGCGCCCCGGCCCCACCGAGATCGTCCGCACCGGCACCCCGGAGGCCTCCTCGATCAGGGCGACGTACTTCCGCGCGGCCCCGGGCAGGTCGTCCAGCGAGCGCGCGCCCGCCAAGTCCTCCTCCCAGCCGTCGAGCTCCTCGTAGACCGGCTCGGCCTTGTGGACGATCGTCTGGTGCGGCGGGAAGTCCTCATAGATGTCGCCCTCGAAGCGGTAGGCGGTACAGACCTTCAGCCGAAGGAGCCCGGTGAGCACATCGATCTTCGTGAGGAAGAGCTCGGTCAGCCCGTTCACCCGGGCCGCGTACCGGAGGAGCACGACGTCGAGCCAGCCGCAGCGTCGGGCGCGGCCGGTCGTCGTGCCCACCTCGATCCCACGCTCGCCCATGTGACGACCGGCCGCGCCCTCGTCCTCGGTGGGGAACGGCCCCGACCCCACCCTCGTCACGTACGCCTTCGTCACCCCGATCACGCGGTCCACGACGCCGGGCCCGAGCCCCGCGCCCACCAGCGCGCCGCCCGCCACCGGGTTCGACGACGTCACGAAGGGATACGTCCCGTGGTCGAGGTCGAGCAGGGTCCCCTGCGCGCCCTCCAGCAGGAGGCTCTTCCCCTCGCGCAGCGCCTCGTGCAGCACCGCCGAGGTGTCGGCGATGTGCGGGGCCAGCCGCTCTCCATACCCCATGTAGTCCGTGACGATCTCCTCGGCCTCCAGCGGCAGTCGGTTGTAGACCTTGCTGAGGATCGCGTTCTTCTCCTTCAGCACCACCTCGAGCTTCTTGCGGAAGATCTTCTCGTCGGTGAGGTCCTGCACCCGGAGCCCGATCCGCGCCGCCTTGTCCGCGTAGGCCGGCCCGATCCCCCGCTTCGTGGTGCCGAGCCGCGAGCGACCCAGGTAGCGCTCGGTGACCCGGTCGAGCTCGAGGTGGTAGGGCATGATCAGGTGGGCGTTGGCCGACAGCACCAGGCGCGACGCGTCGATCCCCTGCGCGGCCAGCTCGTCCATCTCCTCGAGCAACACCCGAGGGTCCACCACGACGCCCGCCGCGATCACCGAGGTGATGTCCGGATAGAAGATGCCCGAGGGGATCAGGTGCAGCTTCAGCGTGCGGTCACCGACGACGACAGTGTGCCCGGCGTTGTTCCCGCCCTGGTACCGGACCACGAAGTCCATCCGGTCGGCGAGGAGGTCGGTGGCCTTCCCCTTCCCCTCATCGCCCCACTGTGTCCCCACCAGGATCGTCGCAGGCATCAGGTCGTCGCGCGCATGGGCTCAAGCGTAAGTCTAGGACACGGGAGAGCCCCCGAGCGGGGCCCGGGGGCTCGACGACGGCGCTCGCGATCAGCGCTCGATGCGGAACTTGATCCGCACCCGCGTGTGGTACTCCGAGATGTCCGAGCCGTCCACGACCGCCGAGGTCTCGAGCACGTCCATCCCCTCGATGCTGCGGAGGGTCTTCGCCGCCTCGGCCAGCGCCTGCGCCGCGGCATCCCGCCACGACTCCGATGAGACCCCCACCAGCTCGATCGTCTTGACTACGGTCACGGCATCCTCCTTGGGAAGCGTCGCCCGCATCCTAGGACGGGGACCACGTGAGGGACAACCCGCTGGTTCGCAGGCACGTCCGAGCGGACGCGGGGGGCTTTGGAGCCTCGGGGTAGAATTTAGCGCCAAGGGGGCCTGTCACTCCATGACCGAAGTCCGTGACGACCCGAGCACACCGGCAGCCGATCCACCAGTGTCCGACGCCGGACGCCCGCGCGAGCGGGTGCGCGTCCGGCGGCGGGTACGTCGACGCCCCAGCCGCTGGCGCCGATGGGTGGCGGGAGCGGCGGCACTCCTTCTTCTGCTCGCCGCGCTCGCGGTGATCCCGGCCCTCCAGGCCCGCCGACTGCTCACCGAAGGGCGGGGCGCGATGGAGGCCGGGCGAGAGGCCGTCCTGGCGGGAGACGTCGATCAGGCAGGGGAGTCGTTCGCCGCAGCGGAGTCGGCCTTCATCCGGGCTCGGTCCCAGGCCACGAGCCCGATGCTCCGGGTGCTCTCCTATACACCCATCGCGGGGCGATCGGTCGACTCCGTTCGAGACATGTCCGAGGCCGGCACGTACCTCGCTCGCGCCGGCCGGGTCGTCTCGACCGCGGCGGGCGATCTGCCGGGCGGCATCTCCGCGCTGGCTCCGTCGGAGGGCAAGCTCGCACTGGAGCCGCTCGCTGCCGCCGCCGCTCCGCTGGAGCGCGCTTCGGACCTCGTCGCCCTGGCACGCGATGCCTTCGACAGGACGCCCGACGACCTCCTGATCGGGCCGGTGGGGGCAGCCCACGACCAGTTCGACGAGGCGCTCCGCGAGGCAGAGAGAGTGATCCACCCCGCGGCCGCCCTGACGGCGGCCCTTCCCGAGTTCCTGGGGATGAACGGCCCCCGCCGGTACTTCTTCGGAGCCCAGGATCCCGCGGAGCTGCGTGGGACCGGCGGCCTCATCGGCGCCTACTCGATCCTCACCGCGCGTGACGGCAACCTGCGGTTCACTCCCTTCTCCACGATCCAGACGGTGATCGATCCGTCCGCTGAGGTAGAGGCTCCCAATGCGGACTACGCCACGCTGTACGGTCCGTTCGGGGCCCCGAACTCCTGGCAGAACCTGAACATGACGCCCGATGGGCCGTCCGCGGCCCTGGCGATCGAGCGCCTGTACCAAGAGGTGACGGGGCGGTCCGTGGACGGCGTCATCCTGGCGGACCCCGCGTCGCTCGAGGCCCTGCTCGAGGTGACGGGACCCGTCCGCGTCCCCCTGACCGGCGATCGGCTCTCCGCCGAGAACGCGATCCCCTACCTGACCAACGAGGCGTTCTCGAGGTTCCCGGACTCGAACGTCCGCAAGCGGCTCCTGGGCGAGGCCGCCCGCGCCGTCTTCACGCGGTTCCTCTCCGGGGCGGCCAGGTCCTCCCCCGAAGAGGCAGCCGAAGCCCTCGTCTCGGCGGCCGG
>DATKBL010000154.1:0-3641 GCA_035513995.1 Actinomycetota bacterium | reverse complement strand
GGCCCGGGGGCGGAACGGCGGGCGGCCCATCATGCGCAGGAGGGCCGGCCGCACGAAGACCTCGAACGAGACGAAGACCGAGACGGGGTTCCCCGGAAGGCCGAAGAAGGGCTTCCCCCGCCACGACCCGAAGGCCTGCGGCTTGCCCGGCTGCATCGCCACCTCGTAGAGGTCGATCTCTCCGCTCCCGGCGAAGGCCCGCTTCACCGGGTCGTCCTCGCCGATCGCCACCCCCCCGGACGAGACGAACACGTCCACGGCGTCGCCGATGTCTTCCAGGGCCGCGACGAGCCGCGCCGGGTCGTCGGGGACGATGGGTGCCGCAAGCGGGACCCCACCGGCCTCCTCGACCGCGGCGATCAGCGTGAAGGCGTTCGCGTCGTGGATCCGGCCCTCCGCGAGCAGCTCTCCGGGCGGGACGAGCTCGTCCCCGGTCGAGAGCACGGCCACCCGCACGCGCGAGTGCACGGACACCGACGCCACGCCCGCCGAGGCCAGGAGGCCGAGATCCGGGGCCAGGAGACGGGCCCCGGCCGGGACGAGGAGCTCGCCGGCCCTGACGTCCTCGCCCGCCGGCCGCACGTGCTCCCCCTCCGCCACGGGGGCGAGCACCCAGACCCGGTCGCCGTCGATCGAGCAGAGCTCGATCGGCACGACGGCGTCGGCGCCTTCGGGGATCCTCCCGCCGGTCGGGATCGCGGCCGCCTCGCCCTCCTCCAGCGCGGTCCCGGAGGGGCGGCCCATGCGCACCTCGCCGGCGATCCGCAGCCCGACCGGACGCTCGCGGTTCGCGCCGCCGAGGTCGGCGGCGCGAACCGCGAACCCGTCCATCGCCGACGACGAGAACGGCGGCAGGTCGAAGTCCGCGTGGACGTCATGGGCGAGGACGCAACCGGCCGCCTCCTGCAGCGGAAGCTCGACGGGCACCAAGGGCTCGACCGCCGACAGGATGCGCGCCCGAACCCCCTCCACGTCGAGGAGCACCCGATCGGCGTCGTGCGCGTGCGCGTGCTCCCTCACAGGTTCACCCAGCGCTCGCCCCAGGGGCCCCGCTCCTTCTTCCAGACCGGAAGCCGGCTCTTCACCTCGTCGACGAGGAACCTGCACGCCTCGAAGGCCTCCTCGCGATGGGGGGCCGCGCAGGCCGCGACGATCGTGGGGCGCCCCACCTCGAGGTTGCCCACGGCGTGCAGGATGGCCGCCCCCGAGAGCGACCACCTCTCCCGAGCCTCCTCCGCGACGGCGCGCATCGACCGCTGGGCCATCTCCTCGTACGCCTCGTACTCGAGCCGTTCGACCGCGCCCGCGTCGGAGTGGTCGCGCACGGTCCCCAGGAAGATCGCGGTGCCTCCGGCCTCGGGATCGGCGACCGCCGCGAGGGCCTCGCTCACCGAGGGCTCCTCTCGGAGGCCCACCAGGATCCCGGCGCCCCCCGCCACGGGGGGCAGCAGCGCCACCTCGTCTGCGGCGGCGAGCTCCCGGTCGGGCGGCACGACCTCCAGGTTCACGGCGAGGGAGACCTTGTCGAGGAGTGGGCTCGCTTCCGGGTGGCGCTCGGCGACCACGCGGAGGAGGTCCGTGCCCGTGGATCCGTCGGGCAGGTCGAGCACCTCCTCTCCCCGTCCCGCCCGCTCTCGGAGAGCGCCGAACATCTGTACGCGGAGCCTCATCGGCTCCGCCCCGTCCCCGTCTGCTCGTGATCCCCCGCACCCGACAGGAGGTCCATCGCGTGCGGCAGGATCGGAAGCACCGCGCGAAGGCTCTCCACCGCTCCCCCGCGGCTCCCGGGTACGTTGACGACGAGCGTCGTCCCCAACGAGCCGGCGATCCCGCGCGACAGGTCGGCCATCGGCGTCGACACGCGGCCGGCCGCTCGCATCGCCTCCCCGAGGCCCGGGGCCTCCCGCTCGATCACCGACCGGGTGGCCTCTGGGGTCACGTCACGCGGCCCCAGCCCCGTCCCGCCGGTGGTGACCACGAGCGCGGCCTCCTCGGCGAGGCCTCTCAGCGTCCGCTCGATCGCCTCGCGGTCGTCGGGAACGACCCTGCGGGTCACCTGATAGCCGGCATCGAGAAGGAGGCGCTCGACGGCCTCCCCGGAGGCGTCCTCGCGGACCCCCTCGGAGACGCCGTCGCTCACGGTCAGCACCGCCGCCCGATAGGTCATCGCGCTCATGATAGGCAGGGATCCTTCGGCATGCGCACGCTCCCGCCGCGCCGTGGCAGACTCCGGGACCATGGAGGAGAGGAGCCGGCTCGGCGACGCATCGGGCGCCGTCGCCGACCTCGGCGTGCTCGTCCCCCTTGCCTCGGCGCTGATCCTCGTGAACGGGCTTGACCCGGGGGCGGTCCTACTCGGCGCGGGCGCCCTGACGTTGGCCGCGGGCGCGGCCTTCCGGATCCCCTTCCCGGTGCAGCCTCTCAAGGCCCTGACCGCGGTCGCCGTGGCCTCTCGGGCCGCGCCCGAGGTGATCCACGCCGCGGGCCTGGAGATCGCCCTCGTCCTCCTGCTCCTCTCCGTGAGCGGGGTCGCCGACCGGGTGGCCCGGCTCTTCACCAAGCCCGTGATCCGGGCGCTCCAGCTCGGCGTGGGGCTGCTGCTCGTGGCGGCCGCGGTCCGGCTGGTCCTCGACCCGCCGGCGATCTTCCGCGGGACCCCGCCCTCGCCCTGGCCGGCGCTGCTGGGGGTGGCGGCCTTCGCCGGCCTCTGGTGGGCGGCCCGAGCCGGGCGCTACGGGATCGCGCTCGGGCTCCTGGCGACCGGCGTCGCCGGCGCCTGGCTCGTGGCGAACCCCGATCTCGCCGGGCCCTCGCTTGCGCTCCCGTCGGTCGGCCTGCCGCCGGCGGGAGCCTTCGTCGACGCGGTGCTCCTCCTCGTGATCCCACAGCTGCCGCTCACCTTCGGCAACGCAGTGGTGGCCGTGGACGACCTCGCCCACGAGTACTTCGGACCCGCGGCGCACCGAGTGACCCCCTCGCGCGTGTGCCTCTCCTGCGGCCTCGGGAACGTCGTCGCCGGGCTGATCGGCGGGATGCCGATGTGTCACGGGGCGGGGGGGCTCACGGCCCACGTCAGGCTGGGAGCGCGGACGGCCGCGATGAACGCGCTGCTGGGAGGCGGGCTGCTGGCGCTCGGGCTCTTCTTCGGACCGCAGGTGCCGGCGATCCTCGGCCTGCTCCCCGTGTGGGCGCTGGGGGCGCTCCTCGCGCTGGCCGGCCTGCGGCACGCGCTCCTCGCCCTGGACCTGAGGGGCGCCCCGCTCGCGGTGGCTCTGGTGGCGGGATCGCTCGGCGCGCTCCTCGGCAACCTCACCGTGACCCTGGTGATCGCCCTGGTGGCCGCCCACGCCGGCCGCGCCGTGGCGGGGAGGAGTCGCTGACGCTACGCGCCGACGTCGTAGATCTCGCCCGGGTCGAGATCCAGCCCATTCGCCACCTGCCACAGGGCGGCCAGCGCCTTCAGCGCGTTCCGCTCTTCGTAGGGCGCGAGCTCGTCCCCCCGTTCCTGCAGCACGGCCTTCAGCCGCTCGTAGATCTCCGCCAGCTCCCGCTGCCCCTCGCTCATCTCAGCCACGCTTCTCCCCCTCGCCGCCGATGACCTCCCGCTCGTCCACCAGCCGCTTCGCCTTCAGCTCGAAGCG
>DATKBL010000153.1:0-7395 GCA_035513995.1 Actinomycetota bacterium | reverse complement strand
ACGCTCGCCGCGCTCGCCGAGATGGGCGAGGTCAAGCCCGAGCAGGTCGCGGAGGCGATCGAGCGCTACGAGATCGATCCCGACCGCGGCGTCCCCTTCCATCCCGACGCGGGGGTCGGCACTCCCGAGGACTAGGCGCGCCCTCCTGGCGTTCGCCATGAAGGGGCCTTCGAAGGCCTACCAGCGCACGACACGAGCGGGGGCCGCGGAGCCTGTCGTCCGTCCGTGTCCCTACTGCGTCACCGACATCTCCACGGCGGCCACTCGCTGCCCCAGCTGTACGAGCCAGATCGAGCCGCAGGCCGCCTGAGCCTGGGGATATCATGGCGACCGCGCGGCCGACTGAGGAGCGACGATGACGGACGAAGATCGGCTCGAGGTTCTGCGGCACTCGACGGCCCACGTGATGGCCCAGGCCGTCTGCGACCTCTACGAGGGGGCGAAGTACGCGATCGGCCCCCCGATCGAGGACGGCTTCTACTACGACTTCGATCTGCCTCAGAGGCTCACGCCCGAGGACCTCGAGCGCATCGAGGCGCGGATGCGCGAGATCGTGGAGGAGGACCAGCCCTTCGTCCGGGAGGAGCTCTCGCGCCAGGAGGCCCTGGAGCGGTTCGCCGCCCAGCCGTACAAGATCGAGATCATCGCGGGCGTCGAGGAGGAGGAGGGCGCCGGCGGCGAGGCGGTCTCGGTCTACCGCAACGACGGATGGGCCGACCTGTGCCGGGGCCCCCACGTGGGCTCCACGGCGGAGCTCGGGGCCTTCAAGCTGCTGAGCGTGGCCGGAGCCTACTGGCGCGGCGACGAGAACCGTCCGCAGCTCCAGCGGATCTACGGGACCGCCTGGGAGACGAAGGAGGACCTCGAGGGCTACCTCACGCGGCTCGAGGAGGCCGAGAAGCGCGACCACAGGAAGCTCGGGCGCGATCTCGACCTCTTCTCGTTCCCGGAGGAGCTGGGCGCGGGGCTCTCGGTCTGGCACCCGAAGGGCGGGCTGGTCCGGAACGAGCTGGAGCGGTGGGTCCGGGACCTCCACCTCGAGCGGGGCTACGACCTGGTCGCCTCGCCGCACCTCGCGCGCTCGGTGCTCTGGGAGACGAGCGGCCACCTGGAGAAGTTCGCCGAGAACATGTACCCGCCGATGTCGGCCGACGACGGATCCGATTACTACGTCAAGCCGATGAACTGCCCGTTCCACGTCCTGATCTTCCGGTCGCGGACGCGCTCCTACCGCGAGCTGCCGCTGCGGCTCTCGGAGCTCGGGACCGTCTATCGGTACGAGAAGCCGGGGGTGCTGCACGGGCTGCTACGGGTCCGGGGCCTCACCCAGGACGACTCCCACATCATCTGCACCCCCGACCAGCTCACCGACGAGATCCTGGGCGTCTTCGACCTGACGCTCGAGGTCCACCGCACCTTCGGGTTCACCGACCCGGTGATCCACCTCTCGACGCAGCCCGGACAGGCGATCGGCGACCAGGAGATGTGGGAGCGGGCCACCGAGGCGCTGCGCGAGGCGCTCGACCGGAGCGGCATGCCCTACGAGCTCGCCGAGGGCGAGGGCGCGTTCTACGGGCCCAAGGTCGACTTCCACTTCCACGACGCGATCGGACGCCTGTGGCAGCTCACCACCGTCCAGGTCGACTTCGCTCTGCCGGAGCGGTTCGACATGGAGTACATGGGCGAGGACAACCAGCGTCACCGACCGGTGATGATCCATCGGGCCATCCTCGGGTCGGTGGAGCGTTTCTTGGGGGTGCTGATCGAGCACTTCGCCGGCGCCCTGCCTCCGTGGCTGTCGCCCGTGCAGGCGCGGATCGTCCCCATCGCCGACCGCCACGCCGAGCACGCCGAGCTGCTGGCGCGCCGCCTGCGAGAGGGGGGTCTCCGGGTAGAGGTCGACGACTCGCGGGAGACGCTCGGCAAGAAGATCCGCGACGCCCAGCTCCAGAAGGTGCCCTACGCGCTGGTGATCGGCGACAAGGAGATCGAGGCCGACGTGGTGTCGGTGCGCGACCGCTCGGGGACCGAGGCGCGTGGCGTCGCGATCGACGCGTTCCTGCGGCGAGCGGTGGAGGAGGTCGAGTCCCGAGCCGTCGAGACCGGAGCCGTCGAGGACCTCGCCTGATGGGCGACCGCATGGAGCGCCTCTGGACGCCCTGGCGGATGGAGTA
Organism: Actinomycetota bacterium; assembly: GCA_035513995.1. Lineage (GTDB taxonomy): Bacteria > Actinomycetota > UBA4738 > UBA4738 > CALAEC01 > DASUTW01. The sequence goes on along the minus strand of DATKBL010000153.1, from coordinate 5,221 downwards.
CATCAAGTCGGCGACCACCGACGACGAGGCCGAGGGGTGCATCTTCTGCGACCTCCCCGCGGACGGCGACGACGAGCGCACGCTGATCCTGACCCGTGGAGATCACGCCTTCGTGATCCTCAACCGCTATCCGTACAACCCGGGCCACCTCATGGTGGCGCCGTTCCGACACGCGGGCGATCTGGCCGACCTCGAGGACGAGGATCTGGCCGAGACGGTTGCGCTCGTCCGCGACTCGGTGCGCGCGCTCCGCGACGAGTGGCAGCCCAGCGGCTTCAACGTCGGGATGAACCTCGGCCGGGTGGCGGGGGCCGGCGTCCCCGGGCACCTCCACTGGCACGTGGTCCCTCGCTGGCACGGCGACTCGAACTTCATGCCGGTGATCGGCCAGACGAAGGTGCTCCCGGAGCTCCTGGAGGAGACCTACCGGAAGCTCCGACCCGCGTTCGGAGGCTGAGGCGTGCCCGAGGCGGCTCGGAAGGTCATCCGGGCCTACCTCCTGATCAGCGGCCTGTTCTGGCTCGCTGCCTCGGTGATCTGGGGCGTGAACACGCTCTTCCTGCTCGACGCGGGCCTGACGCTGTTCGAGACTTTCCTGGCCAACGCGGCCTGGACCGCGGGGATGGTGGTGTTCGAGATCCCGACCGGCCTCGTGGCCGACACGCTGGGGCGCCGCGTCTCGTTCCTGCTCTCGGCCTCGGTGCTGGCGATCGGCACCGTCGGCTACGTCGTGATCTCCTGGACGGGAGGGGGGCTCCTTCCCTTCGTGCTCGTCTCGATCGTTCTCGGCCTGGCCTACACGTTCTACTCGGGGGCCGTGGAAGCCTGGCTCGTGGACGCGCTCCACGCCTCGGGGTACAGCGGCGAGCTCGACCCGGTCTTCGCCAAGGGCGGGGTGGTCGCCAGCGCCGCGATGCTCGTGGGCACGGTCGGCGGAGGCGCGCTGGGCACGCTCGACCTCGGGTTCCCGTACCTGGCGCGGGCGGTGCTGCTCGTGCTGGCCTTCGCGGTCGCGTTCGTTTGGATGCGCGATCAGGGCTTCACGCCGAGGGCGCTGCGCCTCCGGGACGTCCGGCGGGAGGTGGGCGAGGTGGCGCGGGCGAGCGTGCGGTACGGCTGGGGTCGCCCGGCGGTCCGCCTCCTGATGCTCGTCTCGTTCATCCAGTTCGGGGTCGGCGCGTGGGCCTTCTACGCGTGGCAGCCGTACTTCCTCGAGCTGCTGGGCCGCGGCGACCTGATCTGGGTGGCCGGGGTGGTGGCGGCGCTGATCGCGCTGGCGCGGATCGCGGGGAACGCGCTCGTGGGCGTGGTGGCGCGGCCGGGGCGCCGCCGGTCCACGATCCTGCTCGTCGCCGGCGCCGGCTACGCGATCTCCCTCGCGCTCGTGGGGCTGACCTCGAGCTTCTTCCTCGCCGTCGCGATCTTCGTGGGAGGAATCCTGGTGTCGGGGATGGCCGGGCCGGTCAAGCAAGCCTACCTCCACGAGATGATCCCCTCGGCGCAGCGCGCCACCGTGATCTCGTTCGACGGCCTCCTCGGCAGCCTGGGTAGCGTCGGCGGTCAGGTTGGGCTGGGCTGGCTGGCCCAGGTGCGCTCGATCCCTGCGGGGTTCGTGGCGAGCGGAGGCATCGCGGTGCTGGCGCTGCCCCTGCTGGTGGCCCTCGGACGCCGGGCCGAGCGCGCCGATCGGATCCGCAGCGCCGAGCCCGACGAGCAGGCGGCGGCGGACGCGGCCGGATCGGGAGGCGAGGCGCCCACCGACGCGGCGCCGCGCTAGCGGTAGAGCCTCGGGGTCGAGAGCAGCCGTGCGCGGACCGGGGTGCCGACCGCCAGGTCGTCGCGGGCCCCGAAGCAGCGAACCTTCAGCAGGGTCCCGTCGCCGAGCCGCACGCCGAACAGCTGGTCGTGACCGTAGAACTCCACGTCCTCGACCCGGGCGTCGCCCGCGGGATCGGGGTCGAGGGCGATGGTCTCGGGGCGGACGACGAGACCGACCGGCCCGTCGCCCCAGCCGTCGGCGGGGATCGCCCCGAGCGACGTCTCGACCCGGCCTCCCCGGACGTCCGCCGGGATCAGGTTCGCCTCTCCGAGCAGCCCCGCCACCAGCGGATCGGAGGGACGCTCGTACACCTCGTGCGGGACGCCGGACTGGAGCACCCGCCCCTCGGCCATCACCGCCACCTCGTCGGCGATCGAGAGCGCCTCCTCGCGGTCGTGGGTGACGAAGACCGCCGTCACGCCGGCCTCGTGGAGCACCCGGCGCACCTCCGCGCGTACCCCCGCCCGGAGCGTGGCGTCGAGGTTCGAGAACGGCTCGTCGAGGAGGATGATCTCGGGCGAGGGGGCGAGCGCGCGGGCGAGGGCGACCCGCTGCTGCTGGCCCCCGGAGAGCTCGTGGGGCATCCGGCGCTCCATCCCGTCGAGGCGGACCATCTCCAGCAGCTCGCCCACGCGGTCGCGCCGGTCCCGCGGGAGGCCGTACGCCACGTTGCGACCCACGTCGAGGTGGGGGAAGAGCGCCCAGTCCTGGAACACCATCCCCACGCGGCGGCGCTCCGGGGGCACCCAGGCTCCGTCGCCGGCCACGCGGCGGCCGGCCAGCTCGACGGTCCCCGCGTCGGGACGGTCGAAGCCGGCGATGACGCGCAGCGCGGTGGTCTTCCCGCAGCCGCTCGGCCCGAGCAGGGCGAGGAGGACGCCGCGACGCGCCTCGAGGTCGAAGCCGTCGAGCGCGACGGCGTCGTCGAAGCGCTTCGACACCCCGCGGACCCGAAGGACCTCTTCCTTCACCGTTCCCGCACCTCCACCCGCGTCGTCAGAACGTACAGCGGCACAGCCGACACAGCGACCAGCACGAGCGCCGGGAGCGCCGCCCTCGAGTACAGCCCCACCGAGGCGGCCGTCCAGACCTCGGTGGCGAGGGTCTCGAAGCCCGTGGGCCGCAACAACAGAGTAGCTGGCAATTCCTTCAGCGCGGTGAGGAAGACCAGCGCGAACCCCGCGAGGGCTCCGCGGGAGATCAGAGGGAGGACCAGCCGGCGGAACGCGCCCCACGGGCCGCTTCCGAGCGCCCGGCCCGCCTCCTCGATCCGGGGGCTCACCTGCAACAGGGCGCCGCGGAGCGGCGAGGATGCCTGGGGCAGGAACAGCACGACGTAGGCGATCACGAGCAGTGGCAGCGACTGGTAGAGCGCCGGGAGATAGTTCGCCGCGAAGAAGACGAACGCCAGCGCGACCACGATGCCCGGGAGGGCGTACCCGAGGTAGGTCGTCCGTTCGGAGATCGAGGACCAGCGGCCGGTGTACCTGGCCGCGAGGATCGCGACCGGGAGGGCGGCGACCACCGCGATCGCCGCTCCCGCGCCTGAGGCGATCACCGAGCTCCCGGCCGGGCCCCAGACGCTGGAGAGGCCCCCGCCGCCGACCAGCCCTCGGACGAGCCAGTAGGTCAGGACCGAGAGCGGGAGCGCGAGCGCGAGCAGGGTCACGGTCGCGCAGAGGCCGAGGGCTGGCCACCGCCAACGTCCCAGGGGGATCGGGGAGAGCGGCCGCTCGGTCCCTCCCTCCGCACGGTAGTAGCGGGCACGGCCCCGGGCGCGTCGCTCCAGCGAGAGGATCGCGAGCGCGAGCGCGACCAGCATCAGCGAGAGGATCGCCGCCGGCGTCCGGTCGAACGCGCCGCGGTACTGCAGGTAGATCGCCTGCGTGAAGACGGGGAACCGCATCAGCGACACCGCCCCGAAGTCCTGGACCGTGTAGAGCGCGACGAGGAGCCCCCCGGCCGCGATCGAGGGACGCAGCAGCGGGAGGGTCACGCCACGGAAGGTCCGCCACCGGCTGTGCCCGAGGCTCCGCGAGGCTTCCTCCATCGAGGGCCCGAGCCCACGGACCCCCGCGGCGGTCATGAGGAAGACGTACGGATAGGTGAAGAGCGTCAGGGCAAGGAAGGCGCCCGGGAACCCGCTGATGTCCGGGAGCCGCTCGACGCCGAGCGGTTCCAGGAGCTGCTGGAACATCCCCCGCGGACCCAGCGCCGAGATCAGTACGAACGCCCCGACGTAGCTCGGGATCACGAGGGGGAGGGCGAGGAGCACCGACCAGACGCGCCGGAAGGGGAGGTCGGTGCGGGTGGTGAGCCACGCCAGCGGCACCCCGAGCGCGATCGCCGCGGTCGTGACCGAGGCGGCCAGGCCGACGGTGCGCACGCCCAGCCAGGCGGTCCGCCCCCGCAGGATCAGGTCCCAGCTCGAGGCGTCGGCCTCGGCCGCCCGGATCGCGAGGTAGGCCACCGGCAGGACGACGAGTCCCGAGACGGCTAGTGCGGCGACCAGGAGGCCTGCCGGCGCCCGAGGGCGTCGCGACGGCCGAGCGCGCTCCGCGGGCTCGGCCGTCGCGACGCGAGACGTCACAGCAGCCCCACCTCCGCGAGCAGCCGCAGCGCGGGTTCCAGCGTCTCCCCGAGGTCCGAGAGGTCGATCGCCGGCGACTCGATCTCGTCCAGCGGGACGAGCTCCTCGCCCGGCTCGACGCCGGGGGCGACCGGGTACTCGTAGGTCTCGGTCGCGAAGTACGACTGCCCCTCGTCGCCCGTGAGGTACCCGACCAGCCTCTGTGCCGCCTCCGGGGTGTCGGAGGTCCCGAGGATCCCCGCCCCGGCCGCGTTCACCAGCGCCCCGGGGTCCCCCCCGGACAGGAAGTGGTTCTCGACCGGGATGGGGCCGTCCTCGGCCTCCACCTCGAACCGGTAGTAGTGGTTGACGAGGCCCAGATCGATCTCGCCGGCCGCGATCGCGCGGACGGTGTCGGAGTTCGACTCGAAGAGCCGCGGCTCGTTGTCCGCCAGCCCTCGGAGGAAGTCCCTCGTGGCGTCCTCGCCCTCGGTGATGATCATCGCGGCCACGAACGCCTGGAAGGAGGCGTTCGTCGGGGGGAAGCCCACCCGCCCCTCGTACTCGGGCCCGGTGAGGTCGAACACGGTGTCGGGCAGCTCGGCGCCGCTCACCGTGTCCGTGTTGTAGGCGATCACCCGGGCGCGTCCGGAGATCCCCACCCAGAGCCCGTCGGGGGAGCGGAAGCGCTCGTCCACCCGCTGCAGGACCTCGTCGTCGATCTCGGACAGGAGCCCGTCGGAGGCCACCACGCCCAGCGCCCCCGCGTCCTGGGAGACGAACAGGTCGGCGGGGCTCGCCTCCCCCTCCTCCAGGATCGTCGCGGCGAGCTC
>DATKBL010000152.1:0-6038 GCA_035513995.1 Actinomycetota bacterium | reverse complement strand
CCTCGAGCTGGAAGCGCGGCCGGGGACGATGGATCCACCGGCGGCCTCGCTGGATGGCCAGGGCCAGCATCCCCGCCTCGGTCTCCAGCGACAGCTCCTTCAGCGTCTGGCCCTCGGCGCCCGAGCCCGCCTCGACCACGGTCTCCACGGCCACCTCGTCGCTGGCCTCCAGCGCCGCCTGGACCACCGGATGGAGCTCGTCGCCGTGCTCGACGGCCCGCGTCATCTCGCGCGCGGCGTCGAAGACCATCTCCGAGGCGTAGCCCAGCCGGAGCAGCCCGCGGAGCTCGTCGGGGTTCCTGGCCTCGGGCGAGGCCCGCAGGACCCACGACTCCAGCTCGTCGAGGAGGGTGTCGGACCTCGTCTCCAGCGCCGCGACCTCGGCCGCCAGCGCCGGCTCCCGGAACAGCAGTGACGAGTACGCGAGCCCCACGGCGACCTCGGCGGAGTTCTTCATCTCGACCAGCAGATCGACGGCGCGGTCCAGCTCCGAGAGCGCCAACGGTTCATCCTCGGGCGCGGGTGGCAGGGGCGGTGCGCCGGCCTTCTCGCGGATCAGGTTCGCGCCCTCCTCCGGGCCCTGGTACAGGAGGACGTCGCCGGCGGAGACAACCGAGTCGGCCCCGGGGTCGGTCTCCCAGTCGATGCCGCGGCGGATCGCGATCACCCACATCCCCGTCTCGGTGGGGAGGGTGAGGTCGCGGAGGCTGCGCCCGACGCACTCGGACTCCTCGCGGACCTTCACGCGGCCCACGATCTCGTCGGCATGGCGGAGGTCGGCCCGGAGCATCGGCGGGATCCCCAGCTTCACCGTGACCACCCGTGCGATGTCGGCCGCGGCGTCGCCGATGCTCTCGATCGCGCGGGCGATCGCCAGCACGCCCGCCATCGCCTCGGCGTCCTCGGGGCTGCGCGCGGCAAGCATCGAGATCCAGTTGAGGTCGTGGATGTAGCCCTGCATGAGCTCCTCGAGTCGGTCGACCTCGTCGGCCAGGTCCTCGTCGTTGAAGAAGACGGCCGCGTAGGCCAGGTCGACCATGAGCTCCGAGGTGTCCTTCGCCTCGGCGAGGAGATCCTTGACGTTGCGTCTGGGGCTGTCGTCCATCGGTGAGCGTCCTCCTGAGTATACGGCCGGTCCTATCCGATCCCGAAGGCGAGGATGGCGATGATGAGCGCCACCACGCCGGCGAAGTCCATCGAGCTGGTGATGAGCGGGATGCCGTGGCTGTCGGGGTCCATCCCCATGCGGAAGGTCGCGATCGCCGCGTAGTAGGCGACGACCGAGGCCGCGGCGGTCGCGAGCAGCCCGGCGAGGGTGCTGACCGCCACCACCGCTCCCATCCCCGGACTGGCGATCCCGAAGAGGCCGGCCACGAAGTCGGCGGCCACGCCGACCAGGGGGAAGACCACCACGGCGAAGAGCCCCACGATCGAGAAGTCGAAGAGCGCCGCCGACTCGGGGAAGCCGCGGGGCGTGATCACGCCCAGGTGGAGCTTCGACGCCAGACGCGAGGCGAGGATGCCGCCCAGCCCGCCCGCGTCCCCGAGGATCGGCGGGATCAGGATCAGCAGCACGGGGAACGTGACGAAGTGGTCGAGCCGGGACTCGATCATCAGGCCCGCCAGGATGTCGATCGTGGCCGCGATGGTCAGCACCGGGAGACTCTCCCGGACGATGCGACGAGTCGAGGACAGGTCGGTGACGGCCGCGCGGATCGCCAGCACCAGGGTCACGAGCGCGAGGATCGCGGCCAGCACCGGCGACACCCAGCGGAACCCGACCGCGAACGTGGCCGCGAAGATCGCCGGGATCGTGAGCACGTCGCCGGCCGCGGTGATGAGCGGCGCCGCCACGCTGTCGAGGTCCCACCCGCGGCGCTGGGCCGTGACCGCCAGCACGACCGTCAGGCCGAGCACGACGACGCTGGCCAGCACCCCTCCCAGGATCGAGATGAGCATGAAGTCGACGATCGAGATGCTCGTGACCCCGAAGGTCTCCGAGAGGGTCTTGGCCAGCACGGCCATCAGCAGCGAGATCGAGAGCGTGAGCGCCGTGGCCGCGAAGACGTTCTGGTAGAGGACGCCCCCGCGCTCGCGGGAGGTGGTGAAGAGGCCCGCGTGGATCGTCGTGCCGAGGCGGGAGGCCAGCGCGCCGAACACGTTGCCCCGGGCGGCGATCGCCGCCGGGACCATGACCATCAGGCCGGGGAGCGCCTCCAGCGTGCCCGTGATGAAGCCGAGCGCGACGCCGGCGCCGAGCATCGCGACGGAGGCGAAGAGCATCGCCACGAGCCCCTGGCGGATCGTCCGCTGCTCCGCGCGCCAGTAGGAGAGAACGCGAACCCTCGGCATTTGTCACCCGTCATCGCTCGGCGGCTCCTGGGGTTGGTGCCCCGGGAAGTATCGCCCGGCGAGCCGACCCGCTCAAACGGGCTAGCCCCCGGAGGTGGCGAGGGCTTTCTCGAGGATGCCGAGCCCCTCCTCGAGCAGGCCGTCATCGATCGTGAGGGGAGGCAGCAACCGCACGACGTTGTCGTAGGTTCCCGCCTTCAGCGCGATCAGGCCCTGCGCATGGCAGTCGTGGAGGACCTGCGCCGCGGCCTCCTTCGCAGGCTCCTTCGTCTCGCGGTCTCTCACGAGCTCCATCGCCACCATCGCGCCGAGGCCGCGGACATCGCCGACCACGTCGAACCGATCGGCGAACCCGCGCAGCGCCTCCATCATCGTGGCGCCCACGCGCTCCGCCCGCTCGAGGAGCCCCTCGCGCTCGATCTGCTCGATGGCCGCGAGCGAGGCGGCGGCCGACACGGGATTGCCCCCGAAGGTGCCGCCCAGGCCTCCGACGTGGATCGCGTCCATCGCCTCGGCCGGTCCGGTGACCCCGCCGATCGGCATGCCTCCGCCCATCGACTTCGCGGTCGTCACGATGTCGGGGACGATCCCGAAGTGCTCGCTGGCGAACCAGCGGCCGGTGCGCCCGAACCCGGTCTGCACCTCGTCGGCCACGAAGAACGCGCCGTTCTCCTTGCACCAGGCGTGCACGCGCCGCATGAACTCCTGGCCCGGCACGACGAACCCGCCCTCGCCCTGCACCGGCTCGAGGATCACGCACGCGACGTTCTCGGCCCCGATGTGCTTCTCGATCCCGTCGATCACGAGGGCCGCGCACCGCGGTCCGCACTCATCGTAGGGCTCCCCGGTCGGGCAGCGGTACGGATAGGAGATGGGGAGGCGGTACACGTCGGGAGCGAAGGGGCCGAAGCCCTGCTTGTACGGCATCACCTTCCCGGTGAGCGACATGGCGAGCAGCGTTCGACCGTGGAACGCGTGGTCGAAGGTGATCACCGCGGGGCGTCCTGTCGCGTAGCGCGAGATCTTGACCGCGTTCTCGACGGCCTCGGCGCCCGAGTTCACCAGCATCGTCATCTTGTCGTGGTCACCGGGGGTCAGCTTGTTCAGCCGCTCCGCGAGCTCGAGGTAGGGCTCGTTCATCGTCACGTGGAAGCAGGTGTGGGTGAACAGGTCGGCCTGGTGGCGGATCGCCTCCACGACAGCGGGCGAGGCGTTCCCCACGTTGAGCACCGCGATGCCGGTCCCGAAGTCGATCAGCCGGTTGCCGTCCACGTCCTCGACGATCCCGCCCGAGGCGGCGCGGACGAAGATCGGCACGGTGTTGAACACGCCGCGGGGGATCGCCGCCTCGCGGCGGGACATCAGCTCCTTCGAACGGGGGCCGGGGATCTCGGTAACGAGCCGGCGCTCCTGTGGGATCTCCATGGGCTCTCCTCGGATCGCTTCGGCGCCCAGTCTCCGCGCTCGCGGGCGAGGGCGGAACGGCCGCGCGGCGCAAGCGAGAGGCGGGCCTTTGTACGGACCGTACACGACCCGCCGCGCGAGCGGGTTTCTTGTACGGACCGTACAATCCCGAATGTGACGCTCCGGATCGGGGACATCCTCGGCAGCCCCGGCCTAGCCCTGCAGCTCGTCGGGGGGCGGGCCGGCAAGGGCAACCTGGTCCGCTGGGTCCACGTCAGCGAGCTCGAGGACCCCACGCCGTGGTTGAAGGGCGGCGAGCTGCTGCTCACCACGGGGATGGGCGTGGGTCGCTCGGCGGCGAAGCAGCGTGGGTACGTCGAGCGACTCGTCGAGGCCGGGCTCGCGGGGCTCGGGTTCGGGACGGGGTTCTCCTTCACGAGGGTGCCCAAGGCGGTCCGCGACGCGGCCGACCGTCTGAAGTTCCCCGTCTTCGAGGTGCCGTACGCGGTGCCGTTCATCGCGATCACCGAGGCGGTGTTCTCGCGCGTGGCTGGGGAGCAGGTGGAGATGCTCCAGCGATCGATCGAGGCGCAGAACGCGCTGACCCGAGCCGTGATCGATGGGGAGGGGGTCGAGGGTGTGGTCAGCGAGCTCGCCGGGGTCGTCGGAGGGTGGGCGGTGGTGCTCGAGCTCCACGGTGTGGCGCTGGCGACCGCGCCGGCGTCCGCCGCGGACCGGGCCAAGCGGCTCTGGGAGGAGATCCAGGCGCGGCGCACCGACGGCCCGGGGTTCAGCCTCTCGCTGGTGGATCGCGGCGATCACGTCTCGATCCAGCCGGTCGGCGCGCGCGGCCACGTCGAGGCCTTCCTCGCGGTGGGGAAGGCCGAGGCGCTCACCCAGCTCGACCGCGTCGTGGCGGCGCACGCGGTCTCGCTCGTGACGATCGAGCTGGACGGCAGGCGGGCCGTCGCCGACACGGAGCGACGCCTCCGCGGAGACTTCCTCGACGCGCTGGTCCGGGGGGACCTCTCGGCCAGGAAGGCGGCCGAGGGGCTCCAGCGGTTCGGGTTCGAGCGCACCGACAAGGTGGCCGTGCTCGCCCTCGAGTCCGCGCTTCCGGTGCAGGACCTGGCATGGGCCGCCGAGGACGTGCTGTCGCGCCGCGGGGGCGGGTACCTCACGGCGCCCCGTGAGCACGACCTCTACGTGCTGGTCCATCCGGACGGCGACGAAGGGTTCCATGACTTCCAACACGAAGTCGCAGGGAAGCTGCGGAGCTCGGTCCGAGTGGGAGCGGGGAGCGCCGTCCCGCCTGTCCAGGCGGGGAAGAGCCTGCGGGAAGCGGGGTACGCGCTCAAGGTCGCCCGGATGGAGGGACGCGACATCGCCGACTTTCGGGCGCTGGGCACCTACCGGCTGCTGCTGACGCTCCAGGAGCCCGACGCGCTGCGCGCGTTCGCCGACTCGGTGCTGGCGGCCCTCGATCGGTACGACGCCGATCACGGCGGCGAGCTCGTGTCGTCGCTGCGCGCCTTCCTCGAGCACAACGCGAAGTGGGAGACGGCCGCGGCCGAGCTCTACGTGCACCGGCACACGCTGCGGTACCGCATGCGGAAGGTCGAGGAGCTGGCCGGGCGAGACCTCGCCTCGGCGCACGACCGGATGGAGTTCTGGCTCGCCCTGCGAGCGAGGGACCTCCTCCGCGAAGGGGAACGACCGTTCGGCTGACGCCGGCCCGCGGCGTCTAGCTCGCGGCGACCGGACCCGCGGGTTTCGGGAACCTCGGCGGGAGCTCCACGTGGTAGATCCTCGGGCGGCCGAGGCTCGCCACCGTGAGCCCCTCGCCCCCCGCCCAGATCGCCAGGCCGCCCCCGACCGCGAGGTGGGTCGGGTCGCTCGGGATCCCAGGGAGGCTCAGGGAGGCTCCTGGCGGGGAGATCACCCATGAGCCGGCGGCGCTTCTCGCCCGCGGAGTCACCCGGAGCCCCGGCGCGCGACGCACCTCCCCGCCCCTCGCGCTCCAGACGAGGACCTGCTCCCGGCCCCCGCGGACGCCCCAGGCGACCAGACGCCATCCCCTGACGGAGTACCCGCGCAGGTTGAGGTTCCGGATCGTGCGGCTGCGGACGTTGCTCGGGGTGGTCCGATCGGGCTCCACGACGCCGATGCGCACGGCGGACACCGCCCTGCCCGACGGGGCCGTCCGCCGCTCCACCTTCGCGTAGACGAGCGTCCCGTCGGCGGCGAAGTCGAACGAGCTGACGTCCCCGTCCACCCAGGTC
>DATKBL010000151.1:0-2140 GCA_035513995.1 Actinomycetota bacterium | reverse complement strand
CGAGCTCGGATCGTCGCTCCTTCCCTGCTGGCAGGGCGCCGCCGCGCCCGACCATCCCTGGCTCGAGGGGATGCCGTCCTGCGCCGAGCGCGAGCGCGCCGCCGGCCCGTTCGAGGCCGGCTTCGGCTCGATCATCGTCGTGGTCGCGACCGACGCGCCGCTCCTCCCCCACCAGCTCGAGCGGCTCGCCCAGCGGGCCGGGCTGGGGGTCGCGAAGATGGGGGGCAAGGGCGAGGACTCCTCGGGGGACATCTTCGTCGCCTTCTCGACCGCCCCGCTCGACGAGGCGGACGGCGGCGCGATGACCGTGGGGGCGATCCCCAACGACGCGATCAACCCGCTCTTCTACGGGGTCGCGCGAGCGACCGAGGAGGCGATCGTAAACGCGATGATCGCCGCCGAGACGATGGTCGGGGCCGACGACGTGCGGGTGAGCGAGCTGCCGGTGGAGCGGGTGCGGGAGATCCTGCGGGCCCACGGGCGCCTGGTCGAGGGGGGCTGAGGAGCCTGGCGCGGGTTCGGAAGTCGATGCGACGGATCAGCAGTCCCGACTTCGCCCGACTCGTCACTCGTCCAACGTCAGATCCAGTCTCAGCATCGGGATTTCCATAATCTCCGTAGGACTGGCGGGTCTGACAACCCCATCGACTCGGGAGTCTGGATCCGAATCAGGGAGCACGTCGACGCAGAGCTCGGACGCGTGCAGGCTGGCGATCGAGACCTCGTAGGTGCCGGCTTCGTCGGTGACGGCCTCCCGCGCGTCATATCGCACTCCCGTACAATTCCCCACGGTCGTCTCTGATCCGGGGATGCCGGGAAGCGTCTCGACAGGCGTGATCGTGAGATGGACATCTGCCCGCGGCGCTCCGGACCGATCGAGAGCGGTGCCGAACACGAGTGCTTCCTCGATGCGACCGCCCCCGAACGGCAATTGGATCGCGAAGGCGTGGTCTTCGACAGGCGCCCAGATAATCTGGTCCCCGAGTAGATTGATGGGAATCGCGTAGGTGAGCCAACCCGTCGTGGATTCACCCGGCCGCAAGGTCGCGTTCATGAGTCGAGGGGTACGCCCGTGATCGAGAGCGCTCCATGTGGGCCCTGTCGTCCGGAGGTCGTCAGCCAGCGTTCGAAGGTCGAAGTCGCCGATCGTCACGGCGCGCATTCCCTCCGTCCGATTCGTGATCTCGAGCAGGACTGTGACGAGGCCGTGCCTGTCTGGAGGGAGTGGGGTGTCGTCCGCCGGGGCCCAGCTGAGGTTGAATCGAACGAGAGTGACTTCCAGGCTCTCGAAGCTCGCCGTGAGGCCATCCACTACGACGAGGGACGAGCCAGTGGACGTGGGGCCGCCGGAGCACGCGACTCCGGCGAGGATCGCCATCGCGATCGAGAGGGATCCCGGGCCCCGGAGCTCCATCGAGTGAGGCACGGCTACACCGCCGGCCTTCAGAACCGCATCTCCGCGCGGGTCCACTGCGCGACCCCGGCTCCGTCCCGCGAGGCGGGCGTGTACCGCATCTGGCGCGCGGCCGACAGGGCGGCGGTGTTGAGGGCCGGGATCCGGCTCCCCTTCTCGATCCGCACCTCGCCGACCGTACCGTCGGGCAGGACCTGGACCAGGAGGTGGACGGCCTCGCCGCGGGCGCGGCGCTTGTCGACGCTCCCGGGCAGCCGCGGCACGACCAGGTGGAGCGGCCGGGGCGGCGAGATCCCGCCCCCTCCCCCGCCGCCCGTCGGCTCCCCCTGCCCGCTCCCCTCCGGGACGCCTTCGGCGGAGCCCCGCGACTCGCTCGGCGCCTCAGAGGTCTCCGTCGTCGTCTCCTCGACCGGGGCGGTCTCCTCGACGACGACCTCCACGACATCCTCGATCGCCTCCGGCTCGGGCAGGACGGGGACGGGCTCCGACGGCGAGGGCGGCCGCAGCGCGACCACCTCCATCTCGCTCCCCGGCCCGCCGGCCTTGAACAGCACGCTGGGGGCCGGGATCAGCGCCTCGTGGAGGCGGTCCGTCAGCCCCGCCGGGAGCAGGAAGAAGAGCGCCACGTGGAACGCGACGGCGGCGGCCAGCCCGAAGGCCCAGGCACGCCCGTAGACGTCGCGCCAGCGGGTCGTCTTTCCGGTCATCGCTCCCATCGCAGGGTAA
>DATKBL010000150.1:0-5270 GCA_035513995.1 Actinomycetota bacterium | reverse complement strand
ACGAACGCGCCCGGGGCCACCGCGAGGTCCACGTTGACGAGCACGGGGTCCTGCCCGTAGGCCGCCGTCACCTTCTCCATCCTGATGAGCTCTTCCATCGTCACTCCCGGTAGGTCGCGCAGCAGTCCCCGGCCACGTTGGTGACGTCGAGCACGTCGAATGCCGACGGATCCCCGCCCAGCGCTCCCATGAACGTGCGGTAGTCGAAGACCATCAGCCCCAGGTAGGAGTGGTCGGGGTCGCCGGGGCTCCCGGGGAGGTCGTCGTCGCGGAGGTCGGCCACGTAGCGTGCGCCGGTCTCGGCCGCGATCCGCTCCAGCACCGGACTGGCGAAGACCTCGGACCCGAAGATCGCCGGCACCCCCTCGTCCCGGACCTGGTCGATCAGCTCGGCCACCTCGCGAGGGGTGGGGTCGGCGAAGTCCGACGGCTGGATCGCCCCGATGATCTCCCAGCCGTAGTCGCGAGCGAAGTACGGGAACGAGTCGTGATGGGTCAGCAGCTTGCGGTTCTCCTCGGGGACGGTCTCGGTGACCTCGCGGGCGAGCCGGTCCAACTCGTCGAGCCGCTCGGCGAACGCCTCGAAGTTGCGCTCGTAGGTCTCGCGGCCCTCGGGGTCGAGCGCGATCAGGCGGTCCCGGACGATCTCCGCGTAGCGGAGGGCGTAGGGAGGGTTCGTCCACAGGTGGGGGTTGGGGTCGCCCTCCTCCTCGGGAAAGCTGAAGTCGTAGATGTACTCGTCGGGCGCGATCGTCTCGTTCCCGAGCTCGACGATCTCCACGTCGTCGCCGGTGTTGGCCGTGGCCAACTCCATCGTGGGGAGCTCGAGGTTGAGGCCGTTGACGAAAACGACGTCGGCCTCGGCCATCACCCTCGCGTCCGTGGGGGCGGGCTCGAAGGTGTGGCTGTTCTGCCCCTCGGGGACGATGCCGGTCACCTGGATCCGGTCCCCTCCTACGTTCTGGACGATGTTCGTGATCGGGGAGACGGTGGTGACCACCTGGATGCCGTCTGAGCCCCCGCCTGCGTCACCGCCGCAGGCGCCGACCAGCAGGGACACGAGGACGATGCCGAGAATCGAGATCCTGATTCGAGTTCGCATGCGCCCATGCTAGTGACTTCCTGCAACGAGTTGCAACAAGGAGGGCATGCAGGAACTCCTAGTCGGGGCCCATGCCCTCCACCTCGATGACCTCCAGGAAGGACCCGTAACGCGACTTGAAGGTTTCGCTGACCTCGGGCGTCACGTCCTCCATGTAAACGGTGATGACGTTCCGCATCACCTCGATACCGAAGCTGTATCGATGGTCGGGGATTCCAGGGAGCTCCAGTGTGCCGCCCCTGATCGCTTCCCGGTCCGCCAGCATCTCGTCCAGCACGGCCTCCATCTCCTGGAGCGACCGCTCGAAGGTCACGGGCGCGAAGGTGCGCTCCGGGAAGCACTCGCCAAGCCTCGCCACCTTCGGCTCGGCGCCCTCGGTGAAGGCGACGTAGAGAATCCCCTCGCTCTCATCGATCCAGTAGCCTGCGAAGGTCCGCGGCCATGCCTCGTTCGTCGCGATCTGAGGGTTGCGCGGCGCCTCCTCGCAGACGAGCGCCCCCGGATCCTCGCGGATGACCTCTCTCTCCGTCTTCTCCGCAGGCGCGGGCTCCTGGTCCCCACGCCCGGCAACCCACAGCCCCGCGGCCAGAACACCTCCCGCAAAGCCGAGGGCCACCAGCAGTGCGACGACCCACCGCATCCTCGGTCCCCCCTCTTGGGGCCGAACCTGCCCCTGTCCCTCCGACGCGTCGACGTCGGCCGCGTGCTTGGTCAGCGCCGCCCGCAGCCGATCTTCGAGGTCATGCATGGCGCTCCCCCAGGTGTCTCGCCAGGTCTTTCAGCCCCCTGTTGATCCTGCTCTTCACCGTGCCGAGCGGGAGCCCGAGCTCCTCGGCGATCTGCGCGAGCGGCAGATCCTCGTAGTAGCGGAGCACCAGGCAGACGCGGGCCTCGTACCGCACCCTCCGCAGGGCCCGCCAGACACGATCCCGGTCGTCCACTCCCTCGTCGCCGACCACGGACGACACCCGACCGACCCGCATCAAGGACCGCGCCTCCAGCGCTCGCCTCCGGAGGGTGCGCCGCCACAGGTTCACGACGGCCGTCCGAAGGTACGAGAGTGCTGTGGGCCCCGTGAGATCGAGCCCCGCCCGGACGGATCGCTCCACGGCCTCGTGCGCCAGATCCTCGGCGATCGCCGCGTTCGCCGTGATCAGATACGCGAACCGCCGGAGGGGAGCGTAGTGATGATCCTCAAGCCCCTCGAACGCGTCGGCACTCGCCTCCGAAGCGACCTCCGAGGCCTGTTCGTCCGCTACTGGCACCGCTCGACCCCCTCGGCGCAGTCGTCCCTTCTCGGGTTCCTACCCTAGATGAGTCACGAGCCAGGGCGAAGGTTCCCACCGGGTCGGCGGGAGTTCGGTCGCGCGGCGCCTCAGAAGCGCGGCGTCTCGGTGTAGGAGCCGAATACCTCGCGCAGCGCGCCGACGATCTCGCCCTCGGTGCAGTAGGCCCGGGCGCAGTCGATCAGCGGCGGCATGAGGTTCTCGCCCTCGTCGATCGCCGCGGCCTTCAGGCGCTCCAGCGCGCGCTGGGCCTCCGCGTCGTCGCGCTCGCCGCGGAGCCTCCGCACGCTCTCGATCTGCTCCCCCTCCACCTCGGGCCCGATCCGCAGCGTGTCGATCGGCTCCTCGTTCTCGTCGACGAACTCGTTGACGCCCACCTTGATCAGGCGGCCCTTCTCGTAGCGGGTCTGCTCCCGGAACGCCGCGTCGGCGATCTCGGACTGGAAGTAGCCCCGCTCGATCCCCACGAGCATCCCCTCGAGGATCGAGCCCGAGCCCATCTCCTCGATCGTCCGGAAGTACTCCTCGGCCCGCTCCTCCGTCTGGTTCGTCAGCGCCTCCACGAAGTACGAGCCGCCCAGCGGGTCGATCACGTTCGTGACGCCGGTCTCGTGCGCGATCACCTGTTGGGTGCGCAGGGCGATCTGGGCGGCCTTCTCGGTGGGGAGCGCCAGCACCTCGTCGAGCGCGTTCGTGTGCAGCGACTGGGTGCCGCCGAGCACGCCGGCCAGCGCCTCGATCGCCGTCCGCACGATGTTATTCTCGGGCTGCTGGGCGGTGAGCGAGCACCCGGCCGTCTGCGTGTGGAACCGCAGGCGCCACGACTGGGGATCCTCGGCGCCGTAGCGCTCCTTCATCCAGCGGGCCCAGATGCGCCTCCCGGCGCGGAACTTGGCGATCTCCTCGAAGAAGTCGATGTGCGAGTTGAAGAAGAACGAGAGCCCCTGGGCGAAGCGATCCACGTCGAGGCCGCGCTCCTTGCCGAGCTCGACGTAGGAGAACCCGTCGGCGAGGGTGAACGCGAGCTCCTGGACCGCCGTCGAGCCCGCCTCGCGGATGTGGTAGCCGGAGACGCTGATCGGGTGCCACTGCGGCACCTCGTTCGCGCAGAACTCCATGAGGTCGCCGATGATCCGCAGGTGGGGCCGGGGCGGGAAGATCCACTCCTTCTGGGCGATGTACTCCTTGAGGATGTCGGTCTGCAGCGTGCCGTCGAGGGCGCTCCAGGGGACGCCCTGCTTCTCGGCGGCGGCGAGGAAGAACGCGAAGAGGATCGCGGCCGGCCCGCTGATCGTCATCGAGGTCGTGATGTCGCCGAGGGGGATGCCGTCGAAGAGGGTCTCGAAGTCGGCGAGCGAGTCGGTGGCCACGCCGCAGCGGCCCACCTCGCCCTCGGCGTGGGGGTCGTCGGAGTCGCGCCCCATCAGCGTGGGCATGTCGAAGGCGACCGAGAGGCCGCCCTGGCCCCGCTCCAGCAGGTACTTGTAGCGCTCGTTCGTCTGCTTGGGGCTGCCGAAGCCCGCGAACTGGCGCATCGTCCACAGGCGGCCCCGGTACATCGAGGGGTAGACGCCGCGGGTGAACGGGTACTCGCCGGGGAAGCCAAGATCGCGCTGGGGGTCGAAACCCTCGAGGTCCTCGGGCGTGTACAGCGGCTCGATCGGCTCGCCGCTGATCGTCTCGAAGTCGGCATCGCGCTCCCCCGCCTCGCGGTAGCGCTGCCGCCACTCCTCCTTGCTCATCGTGCCTCCTCGTCGAGCTTCCCCATCAGGATATCGGCTGCGGCGTACGGGTCGGTGCGGCGGGCGGAGAGGTCGTCGGCGAGCGCGTCGAGGTCGCCGTCCTCGAGGAGCGACTGCGCCCGCACCCGCAGGCGCTCGGCAACCATCCCCTCGACCTCTCGGAGGAGGCGCGCGCGGCGGCGGCGCTCGAGCTCGCCCGTGGACTCGAGGTGCTTCTGGTGCCCCTCGATCGCCGCCCACAGGTCGTCCGTCCCGTCGCCGGTCACGGTCGAGGTCAGGACCACGGGCGGTGCCCACGGGAGCTCCGGACCGAGGTGGAGCATCTGCTCGAGGTCGCGAGCCGCCTCCCTGGCCCCGTCGCGGTCGGCCTTGTTCACGACGAAGACGTCCGCGATCTCGAGGATGCCGGCCTTGGACGCCTGCACGGCGTCGCCCCAGCCCGGCGAGACCACGACGAGCGTCGTGTCGGCGGCGGTGGCCACCTCGACCTCGGCCTGCCCCACCCCCACGGTCTCGAGGACGATCAGGTCGACGCCCGAGGCGTCGAGCACCCGCACGGCCTCCGGCGCCGCGAGGGCCAGGCCCCCCAAGTGCCCGCGCGTGGCCATCGAGCGGATGAACACTCCCGGGTCGGTGGCGTGCTCCTGCATCCGGAGGCGGTCGCCGAGGAGCGCGCCGCCGGTGAACGGGGAGGTGGGATCGATGGCGAGCACCGCGACCGCCCGGTCGCGGGCCCGGGAGCCCTCGACGAGCACGGCCGCCAGGCTCGACTTCCCCACGCCGGGGGAGCCGGTCAGGCCGATCGAGAGGGCACGTCCGGTGTGGGGGAAGAGGCCGGCCATGAGCTCGCGCAGACCTTCGCTGCCGTCCTCGACCATGGAGATGGCGCGGGCGATCGAGCGCCGGTCGCCGGAGACGACGCCGTCCACGAGGGCCATGCCGACAGCGTAGCAGTCGGCCGAATCAGCCCAGGAAGATCTGCGTCACGTAGAACCAGCCGCCCCGCTTGGCCACGCCCATGCCCGCCTTCCGGTAGCAGCCGCAGAGGATGTTCTGGCGGTGGCCCGGGCTCCGCATCAGGGCTCGGTGCGCCTTCTGGATGGTCTTCGCCTTGGCCACGTTCTCGCCGATCGTGTTCCA
>DATKBL010000149.1:0-11236 GCA_035513995.1 Actinomycetota bacterium | reverse complement strand
CTCGCGCCGGTCGTCGTCATGCCCACGCGCCCCTGGCCCAGTCGATCGTCCGCTCGAGGCCGTCGTTGAGCGAGGTCCGCGGCTCCCATCCGAGGTGCGCCCGCGCCCGCGCGATGGCGGGGCAGCGGACCTCGGGGTCGCCCGCCGGCCGCTCCCCGAACGCGATCTCGGAGTCGCTCCCCACGAGCGAGCGGATGAGATAGGCGAGGTCGAGGACCTTCACCTCCTCGGGGCCACCGAGGTTGAGCGGACCCGAGAGGTCCGACCGCAGGAGCCTCCACAGCCCCTCGACCATGTCTTCGACGTAGCAGAGGGAGCGCGTCTGCGACCCGTCGCCGTGCACCGTCAGGGGCTCACCGGCGAGCGCCTGACGGATGAAGGTCGGCACCGCCCGCCCATCGAGCTTCCTGAGCCTGGGCCCGAAGGTGTTGAAGATCCGGGCGATCCTCACCGGGACCCCGTGGATCCGGTGGTAGGCCATCGCCATGGCCTCCGCGTACCGCTTCGCCTCGTCGTACGCGCCACGGGGGGCGGTCGGGTCCACGTTCCCGTGGTACGACTCGGGCTGCGGATGGACCTCCGGGTCCCCGTAGACCTCGGACGTGGAGGCCAGGAGCATCCCCGCTCCCTTGGCCCTGGCCAGGCCCAGGGCCCGCAGGGTGCCCAGCGCGCCGACCTTCAGGGTGTGGATCGGGTGCTCCAGGTAGTCGGCCGGCGAGGCGGGGGAGGCGAGGTGCACCACCCAGTCCACGGGGCCCTCCACCGGAAGGTGCTCCGTGACGTCCCGGCGCTCGAACCGGAAGCCCTCCCGATCCGTGAGCCCCGAGAGGTTCTCCGCGCTCCCCGTGATCAGGGAGTCGATGCACAGGACCTTCCAGCCCTCCGCGACCAGCCGCTCGCACACGTGGGAGCCCAGGAAGCCGGCACCCCCGGTGACCACCGCGCTCGGCGCCGAGGCCACTAGGCGACGACGGGTGGGCGGCCGGTCGGGTACAGGGTCATCCCCGCCGCCTGCATCGCCGCGGGGTCGAACAGGTTCCTGCCGTCGATCACGATGGGCGCGGTGAGGCTCGCCTTCACCTTCTCGAGGTCGAGCCGGGCGAACTCCTCCCACTCGGTGCACAGGACCGCGCAGTCCGCGCCGGCCGCCGCGTCGTAGGCGTCCGTCGCCATCTCGAGCTCGGGGACCTCGGCCTTGGCGTTGCCCATGGCCCTCGGGTCGTAACCGACGACCCGGGCGCCCTCGTCGAGCAGGCGACGGGCCAGCGCGAGCGCCGGGGCGAACCGCACATCGTCGGTCCCGGGCTTGAAGGCCAGGCCGAGGAGCGCCACCCTCTTGCCCTCGAGGTTCCAGACGGCGTCCTTGACCTTGGCCAGGGTGGCCTCGACGCTCTCGTCGTTGATGCGGGCGATCTCACCGAGGATCGGGAAGTCGTACCCGAGCCGCTGGACGAGCCGCTCGAAGGCCTGGAGGTCCTTGGGGAAGCAGGATCCCCCGTATCCGAGCCCCGCCGCGAGGAACGATGGGCCGATCCGCGGGTCGGAGCCCATGACCTCCGCCACGTCCACCACGTCGGCGCCCGCGAGCTCACACACCCGGGCCACCGCGTTCACGAACGAGATCTTCAGCGCGAGGAAGGCGTTGCAGACGTACTTGGCGAGCTCGGCCGTCTGGATGTCGGTCTCGATCAAACGGGAGCCGTCGGCGATCAGAGGGGCGTAGAGCCTCCGCAGCGCTGCGAAGGCGCGCTCCGACTCGGCCCCCACGAGGATCCTCGGGGGACGGAGCGAGTCCTCGATGGCCCGGCCCTCCGCCAGGAACTCGGGGTTGCAGGCGACCTCGAGCCGGTGCGGGGACTCCTGGCTCAGGGCTCGCTGCATCCGGCCCCCGGTGCCCGCCGGCACGGTCGACTTCTCCACGACCACGGTCCCCTCGGTGGCGTGGCGGGCCACCTCGCGAGCCACGCGCTCGACGGCGATGAGGTTGGCCTCCCCGTCGGCCTTGGGCGGCGTCCCCACCGAGATGAACACGATCTCCGCCCCCGGGACCGCCTCGGACACGTCCGAGGTGAAGTGCAGCCTGTCGGAGGCCATCCCCTCGCGGAGGAGCTCCTCGAGGCCGGGCTCGTAGAAGGGCGAGACGCCCCGCTCCAGCTGGGCGATCTTCTCGCCGTCGGCGTCGGTGCCGACGACGTCGTGGCCCAGAGCGGCCAGCGAGGCGCACGTCACGAGGCCGACGTGACCCGTTCCCACCACCGTGATCCTCATGCCCATCGCCTCTCCGTCATCGAGCTCCTCAATCTGCCGTGGTTCGTCGCTCAGCCGCCCCGCCTGGCGAGCCATCGGACCGGGGTCGTCCAGCGACGAAGGAAGGACGGGCGGCCACCGCCGGCCCTCGCCTCGAGGAACCGCCTGCTCGGGAAGAGCAGCGCCCTGAGGTACGCCGCCTTGCCCCGGATCCCGTGGACCGCTCGGAGCGTCCCCAGCGCCTTCCCTCCCCTGGAGCGGTGGGAGGTGTAGGCGGCGAGGGCCCGCCGGTCGACGCGCCGGTCCGGCGCGTCGAGGAGCGCAGCGGCCTCCGGCGGGGCCTCGCCGCCCAGCACGTGGCTGGAGGCGAAGGCGAACCGGAGGACGGCTCGGAGGTTCCATCGCTCGGCTCGCCGGGCCAAGTGGTCCCAGTCGACCGCGGCCAGCGAGCTCACCTGGATCACATCCCTCAAGGGGACGAGGAGCGGGGGGCGGGCCCCCAGCGAGGCGTGCACGCAGGCGTGCAGCAGGCTCATCGTGTCCCCGAGCCGGCGCAGCGGTCGGTCCCCCACGCGAAACGTCGCCGCTCCCTCGAACAGCTCGTCCTCGTCCACCCACTGTCCCACGGGGCCCGCGATCAGCGTGCGGTGCAGATCCAGCTCCAGCCCCTCCGGGTCCACGTGGAGCGCCGTGTGGCCGAAGCGCTCCACGAACCCGGGGCGGGGGTCGGGGTACTTCCGGCGGTACCCCCTCCCCTCGAGGAGCGCGCAGGCCGCCGCCCAGTCGCGGGTCCGGACCAACAGGTCCAGGTCGCCGAACGCCCGCCAGGAGGGGTCCGGATAGAAGGAGTGGGCGCTGGCCGGGCCCTTGAGCACGAGGACGTCGAGACCCTGCTCGCGGAAGGCGGACTCCAGGGCCAGCAGCCGCCGCTCCAGGGCCAGCGCGAGGACCATGGCCTCGCGGTGGCGGCCGAGGAGCTCCTCGTGCTGCGGGTCGGTCAGCCGCAGGCGGCCCGCGGCGACGGCCGCCACCGCGAGGCCCGTCAGCCGCTGATGGGAGACGAGGTCCAGGGCGCCGAGCCACGCCTCGGCGGGCACCTCGATCGAGCCGTCCCGCTCACCATCGGCGAGCCCGACCCCCGCCACCGCCACCGCCACCTCGCCGGCGCGGGTCACCTCATCCATCCTCCGGTCCCTCCACGAGCCCCCGCTCGATCAGATCGGTCAGCAGGGCTCGCACGTCCCGCCCGATCGTCTCGGGGGGGGCCCGATGGACCTCGGCGAGCACCTCGACGAGGTCGGGGAGCGTCCGCCCGCCTTCGCCCAGGGCGCGCCAGACCTCCGCCGACGTGCCGGCCAGGCTGATGATGTCCTCCCCCTCCGGCAGGGCGACGAGGATCTCAGCCCCGACCGATCGAGTGAGCGCCCTGGGGGCGTGCCGGAAGCTCGCCCGGCTCACAGCAGGACGACGTTCGGGCGACGGTCGGGCCCGAAGGCGTTCCGCGCGTCGAACACCATCCGGGCGTTGTCGGCGATCCACTCCAGGTCGTAGGCCTTGTGAGGCGTGAGGAGCGCCACGCAGTCGGCCCCCTCCACGGCGCTCTGGGACAGGTCGGAGCAGGACATGGTCGTCCCGTCCACCGTGATGGAGGGCACGTACGGGTCGTGGAAGGCGACGCTGGCGCCCCGCCGCTGAAGCTGCGTGATGATCTTGAGCGCGGGCGACTCACGCATGTCGCCGACGTCGGCCTTGTAGGAGACCCCCAGCACGAGGATCTCCGATCCCCGCACGGCCTTCCCCGCGTCGTTGAGCGCGTCGCCGATCCGGGTGGCCACATAGGGAGGCATCCGCGCGTTGACGTCCTCGGCCTGCTCCAGGATCCGGAACTGGTGGCCGACGTCGCGCCGGATCTGCCAGGCCAGGTAGTTGGGGTCGAACGGCACGCAGTGCCCGCCCACCCCGGGCCCGGGTGTGAAGGTCATGAAGCCGAACGGCTTCGTGGCTGTCGCGTCGATCACCTCCCAGACGTCGATCCCCATCTCGTGGCACAGCATCGACATCTCGTTGACCAGCGCGATGTTCACGTGCCGGAACGTGTTCTCCAGCAGCTTGGACAGCTCGGCCACCTCGCACGACGAGGTGGAGATCACCTTCTCCACGAACTGCCCGTAGAAGAGCGAGGCCAGGCCGGTCGCCTCGGGCGTGATCCCCCCGACGAGCTTCGGGGTGTTGCGGAGGTTGAACTCCTCGTTCCCCGGGTCGATCCGCTCGGGCGAGTAGGCCAGGAGGAAGTCGGTGCCTGCGAGCTGGCCGGACGTCTCGAGGATCGGCTGCACCACCTGCGAGGTGGTGCCCGGATAGGTCGTCGACTCCAGGACGACGAGGCGGCCGGGGGCGGGATGCTCCGCCACCATTCGCGTCGCCTCCTCGACGAACCGGAGGTCCGGGGTGTGGTCGCGGAGAGGGGTGGGGACGCAGACGAGGACGATGTCGCTCGCCCCGAGGGCGTCGGGCTCGGTGGTGAACGTGATCCTCCCGCTCCGCATCCCGTCCCTGAAGACGGTCTCGTCCACCCCGGGGACGGACAGGATCCCCCGCTGGAGATCGGCGACCCGAGAGGCGTCCACGTCGATCCCCGTCACGGGGAACCCGGCATCCGCCGCCGCGCACGCGAGCGAGAGCCCCACGTATCCCTGACCCACGATCGCCACCGTCGCCCGGCGGGAGAGGATGCGTCGTCGAAGCATGGCCGTTCGCTTGATGGTTCGGCTCCTTTCGTGAGCGAGGCTGGAGAAGCTGGTATCAGGCGGCGTCGGCGTCGCCGAGCTCCACGATCATGCGGATCGCCTTCGACCTGACCCGGAAGCAGTGGCGCCTCGAGACGCCGACGGCCCGGGCGATCTCCTCGACGGGCAGCTGGGCCACGTACCAGAGGAACAGCAGATGACGATCGCGCTCGGGCAGCATCCCGACGCGTCGGCGCAGCTCGTCACGGACGTCGAGCGACTCGATGAGCCCCGACCGGAAGCCGTCACCCACCTCACCGCCACTGCGGGCGACCGTGAGGACCGACCCGGTCGCGGGCTGCCACCAGTCCGTGTAGGTGAGGAGGGCTCGGACGACGAGGTCCGGAGAGTCGAGAAGGGGCTTCACGTTAGACCGTACCCCCGGTGCCGGGTGACACGCCAGTAGGGGAAAACCCCATGCCCTCGTCGGGCCTCGCGGAGTCGCGCGTGTAGTAGCGGCCGGTGAGCGGCGCCTCGGACGATCCGGTGAGAGCGATCCCGAGGACGGGCGTCCCGTGCCGCCTCAGGAGCTCGGCGGTCCTCTCCGCTTGCTCGGCCGTCGTCTTCCCCGCTCGGGCCACGAGAAGGACGGCGTCCACCGATTCCAGGAGGTGCAGCGCATCGCTCGTCGCCAGCACGGGCGCGGAGTCGATGAGCACGACGTCCGCCCTTTGGCTCGCCTCTCCGAGAGCCTGATGCATGCGCCGCGAGGTGAGCAGCCCGCTGGCGAGCTCGGGTCGGGAGCCGCTGGGGACGAGGGAGACGCCCTCGATGAACGTCCTCTTCACTCGGCCGTTGAGGATCTGGCCCTCTCCGGCGCGGAGCCCGTCCGTCAACCCGGGCCCCTCCGAGATCCGCAGGAGCTCGTGGATCCGCGGACGGGAGAAGTCGCACGAGAGGATCAACGCCCCCCTCCCGAGCTGGGCGAACGCGGCCGCGAGGTTCGCCACGACCGTGGTCTTCCCCTCCCCCGGCGCTCCGCTCACGACCAGGATCGTTCGAGGGCCCTGGCCGTCACCACTCGGGGACGGGGCGCGGACGATCTCGGCCCCGAGGCGCCGGTAGGCGTCCGCCGATTGCGATCGTGGCTCCTCGGCGGCGACGACCCCCAGGCCGCGGCGCCTCCACCACGGCATCTGAGGAATCTCGCTGAGGACCGGGTAGCCGAAGCGACGCTCGGCCTCCTTCTTGGTCCAGATGCGCCGGTCGTACCGCTCCAGCAGCAGGGCGAGAGCGGCTCCGCCGAGGATGCCCACCAGCGCGGCCAGCGCCATCCGGGAGGTACGACTCTCGGGAGGCTGGAACCCTACCTCCGCGATCGGCTGGGCCACGGCGGACTGCACGACCTGCAGCTCCGTCGTCCCGGTCGCCTCCAGGGCGATGCCGTCGATCGCGTTCTGCACCGAGACCATCTGGTCGAACTTCGCCTGCCGCTGGACCTGCAGAGCCTCTGCCTCCGAGGGCGAGGCGCTCGGGATCCGCTGATCCAGCTCGCGGATCTGCGTCCTCAGCCCCTTCATCTGCTGACGGAGGGCTTCCTGCTGCTCGGCGAAGCCGGCGACGGATCGGTCCTGGAGGTAGCCGATCAGCTGCCCGGAGAACGTGTTGGCGAGCCGCGTCGCCTCGTGCTCGGTGGGGGCGACCGCGGTGATGTTCAGGAGGCTGGTGGCCTCGTCCACGGTCGCCGTCACCCGGGCCACGAGCTCCAGGGAGTCACCCTCGTGATCGAGCTCCTCGGCCACGCGGCCCGGCACCTCGCCGATCGTCACCAGGGCAGCGATGGTGTCCCTGCCCAGCCCGTCGGCCCCCTCGGGTGCCAGGAGGATGGCCGTGGCCTGGTACGAGGACGTTGCCTGCGCGGAAGGCGCCGCCTCCGTGGTGAGCCATCCGGCACCGAGGGCCACGATCGCGGCGGCGAGCACGATGGCCCATCGTCGCCGCACCACCCTCAGATAGTCGATCGGCTCCACGTCGGGCCCCCCCCCGCTCCCATCGCGACCGAGACGGCCTCGGTCTGGTTCGCCACCTTCAGCTTCGCGAAGATGCGGGCCTTGTGGTGCTCCACGGTCTTCTGGCTGATGCCGAGCTGGCGGGCCACCTTCTTCGCGGGGAGACCTCCGGCGACCAGACTGAGGATCTCGTGCTGCCGTGGAGTGAGCGAGCGGAGCGAAGCGCGCCGCTCCGCTCCGGGCACGAGGGCCGCCGCTAACGCGGCGACGGAGGACCGGGTTGAGATCCGGATCTGTTCGTCGTCGTGGTGGCCGTTGCCGATCAGCACCACCCGCACACCCTGGCGGCGCAGCCGAGCGGCTACCATCTCCGCCCCGGAGAGGCGCTGGTCCAGCGCGACCGCGTCCGCTCGCTCGCCCTGGCTCTGCGCCTCCTCGGCGGTGGTGGCCACCGCGGTCGGCACGATGGCCGGGTAGGCCCCGAGCGCCGCGGCGATGCCCTCGGCGACCATGACCTCGCGGTGTGCCACGACGACCGTACGTGCGTTCACCTTCGACCTCCCCCCACCAACGGCTCGGACACGACCTGCGCGAGCTCCTTGATCCGGATCACCAGCTCCTCGCTCGAGCCGGTCCTGGCCAACGACTTGAGGTGGCGGATGGCGCGTCCCAGGGCCGCGCGATCCGGGATCGGCGGGCGGGACACCACGATGGCGGGATGCGCGCTCTGGACCGGCTCGTCCCTGGGATCGGCGACCTCCTCGAGGAGCTTCTCGCCGGGCCGGGGCCCCACGAATTCGATCCGAACATCCTTGCCGGGGACGCGACCCGAGAGCCTGATGAGCCTCCGAGCGAGCTCGTGGATGTTCACCGCCTCGCCCATGTCGAGGGTGAACACCTCGCCCCCTCGGGAGAGGGCGGACGCCTGGAGCACGAGCTGAACGGCCTCCTGCACGCTCATGAAGTAACGGGCCATCTCCGGGTGCGTGACGGTCACGGGACCCCCCGCGGCGATCTGGCGGAAGAAGGTGGGGATGACGCTCCCCCTGCTGCCCAGCACGTTCCCGAACCTGACGGCCGAGAAGACGCACTCCCGATCCTGCAGGCTGAGCACCACCTGCTCGGCGAATCGCTTCGAGGCGCCCATCACGCTCGCGGGGTTGACGGCCTTGTCCGTCGAGATCAGGACCAGCCGGCCGACCTTCGCAGCCACGGCGGCGTCGGCCACGTTGGCGGTCCCCACGACGTTCGTCAGCAGCGCCTCCTGCGGCTGCTCCTCGAGCATCGGCACGTGCTTGTGCGCCGCGGCGTGGAAGACCACCTCCGGCCGGTGCTTCCAGAAGATCCTCAGGATCCGCTCGGCGTCGCGGATGTCGGCCAGCGCCGCCTCGGCCGGCACGGACTCGCTCAGCTCCGCCAGGACGTCGTGCAGGTGGGTCTCGTCGTGGTCGAGCAGGATCAAGGACGAGGGTTCGAACGATGCCACCTGGCGCACGATCTCGGACCCGACCGAGCCGCCGGCCCCGGTGACGAGAACCCTGCGGCCTGCGAGGAGCGATGACACCGCCTCGAGATCGACGTCGACCTGCTCGCGGCCCAGGAGGTCCTCGATGCGCAGCTCCCGGATGTCCTTGATCGTCACCCGGCCGCCCACGATCTCCCGCAGCGCGGGGAGGACCCTGAGAGTGACGTCGGACTCCTCGCAGATCGCCGCGACCTCTCTGACGACCTCGCTCGTGGCGGAGGGGATCGCCAGCAGGATCTGCTCGACGCCCAGCCGCTCGACGAGGGCGGGGATGGCGGCCCTCGTCCCCAGGATCCGGACCTCGTGGAGCGAGCGTCCCAGCTTCCGCGGATCGTCGTCGATGAGTCCGACGGGCTGCAGCCCGAGCGCCTGGTTGGCCAGGATGTCCTTCAGCACCATCGCTCCGGCGTCGCCGGCCCCGACGATCAGGACTCGGGTCTGCTCCATCTCGGCGACGCGGCGACGGAAGCCGAACAGTCGCGACTGGAACCGGACCGCCCCGAACCCGATCACCGAGAGCACCGCACCGAACGTCGGCACCGACAGCGGGATCGGTCGCAACTCATCCTGCGTGAGGACGGCCACGGCTCCGACGAACCCACCCGCGGTGAGCCCCGCCAGGATCACCCGGCGGGCCTCCAGCACGCTCGCGTAGCGCCACATCTGCCCGTAGAGCCCGAACAGACCGTTGGCAAGGAGGTGGATGACGATGGCCAGCGGGGCGAACAGCCAGAAGTTCGCCCAGT
Organism: Actinomycetota bacterium; assembly: GCA_035513995.1. GTDB lineage: Bacteria > Actinomycetota > UBA4738 > UBA4738 > CALAEC01 > DASUTW01. The sequence continues at coordinate 1,983 of DATKBL010000149.1, read as the reverse complement.
ACTCGGGCGAGACGCTGCCGTCCAGGCGGATGACCAGGGTCACCAGGTACGCGGCGAAGACGATGCCCAGGTCCAGGAGCGCCAACGGGAAGTTGCGTCGTACGCGGCGCGCGATCCGAGCCGGCCACCCTCCCGACTCGGTCACAACGGGTTCAGACGTCCAGCGCGAGGTATCCTCCCCTCCAGGTCGGCGACCTACAGCGCTCGTGGAGCGCCCTACAATGAACGCACAGCGCGCCTGCGCCCCTCATCACTCACAGGGCGTATCTTCTTTACCGCATGGAGCGTATGCGTCCTACGGCGTTGGGGGGGATGCTTCTGGGTCGTGGACGAGTCACTTCCGCTGAGGGGGCCGGCGGCCGAGCGAGACCGCCCTCACGACCCCACGGACGGGGAGGTTCGGGCCCACTCCACGTACGTCCCCTCCAAGGGCGAGGACGTCCTGGAGCTGGATCTCGGTGACGGCATCGTCCTGTTCAACGGGGACTCCACCCTCGTTCATCATCTCAACCCCACGGCCGCGATCGTCTGGCACCTCTGCACCGGCGAGGCGACCGTCGCCGAGCTGGCTCGCGACATCGCCGAGGAGTACGACCTCGACCCGTTCTCCACCGAGGCCCAGGTCGCCGGGGTGATCGGAGAGCTCGACGCGCTTGGACTCGTCATCGACTCGCGAGAGGACGACCAGCAGAAGCCGACCGCCGCCGAGGGCGGTCGATGATCGACCTCGTCGCCCGTCTGCACCACCAGAACGCACCCGAGCGGAACCGACTCGTGCTCGATCAGATCCCGTGGGCCCACGGAACGCCCCGTCTCCTCGCCCTCGGGTACGACTTCGCGGTGCGGGCGACGAGCGAGGCTCTGGGCGCCTATCTGGAGCAGCTCCTCGCGAGCTTCACCTCGCCGGGGCCTGAGCCCCTCCATCTCTACTCCTTCATCGACGAGCCCGATCGGCCCGACGAGCGCTACGTGATCTACCGAGACGGAGAGCACGTGGTGACGACGGCCTACGCCTCGACGGCACTCCGCCACCTGCTCTGGGACATCAACCGCCGCGTCGTCGAGGAGACCCCGAACCTCCTCCTGCTGCACGCTTCCGCCGCCGAGCACCGCGGCCGGGCAGTCATCTTCCCCGCCGAGATGGACTCGGGGAAGACCACTCTCGTGGCGGGGCTCGTCCGCGCGGGCCTTCGGTACCTGACGGACGAGACGGTGGCCATCGACGGCGAGACGCTCGCGGTTCACCCGTACCCCAAGCCCCTATCTCTGGACCCCGGCTCGTGGAAGGTCCTCCCCGACCTCCGCCCCGACCTCGACCCGGAGCTCGAGCCCTTCGCACGGGGCCAGTGGCACGTGGATCCCGGCTCCATCAGGGCCGACGCGGTGGCTCCTCCCGTGGAGGTGGGGTTCGTCATCGTGCCGAGGTACGAGCGGGGAGGCGGCACCGAGCTCGTCCCCATGCCTCGCGAGGAGGCGCTGCTCCTGCTGGCGAGCAGCTCCTTCAACATCGACAGGTTCGGGTCGGAGCGAGGCCTCCAGCTCATGGCGGCCGTGGTGCGGAGATCCGCGTGCTACAGGCTCACGATCGACGACCTCGACGTGGCCTGCGAGCTGATCCTGACCGCCGTGGACGCTCAGCCCACGGACGCCCGGCGGTGACCGAGGCCCCGGGGCTCCCCGAGGCCGCCGGGATGGTCCCACGCCCCCGGGCGGGAACGGCGCGCGTGGAGCTCGACGGTGAGACGTTCCTCTACGACGGCCGGATGCGAGACGTGCACGTGCTCAACGCGACCGCCGCCCTCGTCTGGAGCGAGTTCGACGGGACGCGGACCCTCGGTGAGATCGCGGACGAGCTCGGCCGACGGTTCCAGGTGGACGCGGCGGCGATGCGCCGCGACCTCCTCGCCCTCGCCGGCGGGCTGGTCAACGCCGGCGTCCTCGACCTCGGTAGCAACGGCGGGTCCGAGCCGGACCGCGACCGGA
>DATKBL010000148.1:0-3801 GCA_035513995.1 Actinomycetota bacterium | reverse complement strand
GCCACCTGGAGGGTCTTCTCCACCCGCGTGTAATGCCCGCCCGCCGACACCGCGTCCAACGCCTCGGTCGAGATCATCGGCAGGAGGATCGGATCGAGGAACGCGATGTCCCTCAGCGGCCGGTACCGCGAGCGCTTTCCGAGCACGGTCCCGGCGGCGTGGAACGACCGTCCGATCCCCCCCTGGAGGAGGAGCGCGACCACCGCGTTCCGCAGCGTGTAGGTGACCTTGAAGCTCAGCTTCTCGTCGTAGAACGACATGAGGTTCGAGTCGACGGCCACGAAGGGCAGGCCGATCCGCTCGACCGCCGGTCCGAGCCGCTCGTAGCGGGCGGCGAAGAGGTCGTTCCCTTCCGCGCCGTGCGAGCCGACGTTGTTGTAAAGGAGATGGGTGAGTCGATGGCCCGGCGGGGGATTCCCGTAGTGGTGGTCCGCCAGAACGGAGAAGGAGTCGATCCCCGCCGAGAACCCCGTCGCCACGCCGGGCGCGCGCGGGGGTGGGGGGACGATTTCCTCGGCGCGGATCGGAACCCGCTCGAGCCACGGGAACTCGGAGTTCAGGAGGAACTGGAAGGGGCCGTCGAGGTTGTGGAGGAACCGGCCGGAGATCTGCCCCTCGACGCGGACCTCCTCCCTCCGCTGCATGGCGGGGAGGAGGAGACCGAGGAGGGCGGCCTCGGAGCGATCGGTCACGAGGTCGGAGTTCCGACTCTCGACGCTGAACCAGAGCTCGTCCGGGCCCAGCGACGACTCCACCGGGACCCGGTGCGCGAGCCGCCCCTCGCGCTCCTCCAGCCGCGGGCGCCCGATCCTCATTCCGTCACCAGGGCCGCGGCCACCTGTCTCAGGGCGTCCTCCGCCGCTCGCCTCCCCGCCTCCACGCTCCGCCCGATCCGCTCGACCTCCCGGCCGCGGTCGGCCAGTATCTCCCGGATCCGGCCCCAGGCCTCTTCGACGTCGAAGCCCGGGTAGGGCATCAGGCGGTCCGTCAGATCGAGCTGCTGCAGGATCCCGTCCGATTTCGCCCCGTCGGTGGCGAACATGAGCACGGGCGTGCCCGCGAGCAGGGCGAACAGGCCGGCGTGCAGCCGCTTCGTGATCACGAGCTCGGCGGCTCCATAGAGCCGGATCAGTTCCTCCGGGGCTGGATCGCCCTCCAACAACGTTATCCGCGGATCCTGGGAGCGCGCTACGAAGCGTCGGCTGATGTCCTCGTCCTCCACGGACTGGACCACCACGACGATCCGACCGACGATCCCGTGTCCCAGCATTCGGTCCCCCAACTGTGCGCAACGGTCCAGGAAGTCCTCATCGGGCCTCCGCCGCTCGGCGGAGACCACGAGACAGGCAAAGCGCTCGAACGGCATCGGCAGGCCCTCCGCCGGAGCCCGGCCGTTGGGCACGTACGTCAGCGTGATGTCGGGACACTCGAGGATGCGCGAGCATCCGAGCCGACGGGCCTGCTCGGTGGATAGCGGATCCCGGGTGACGACGAGATCGATCCGCTTCAGGATCCAGGCGGAGAGGAACCTCGACCCCCGGCTGCGGAAGGGTCCCACGGTGGTGGAGAGTACCACGGTCCGGGCCCCTTTCTGGGCCGCGTAGACGAGGGGGAACGCGGTGAACCAGAGGCTCAGGAGCCCCGCCACGGTCTCCCGCTCGACGAACACGTAGCCGCCCTTCGAGGCCACGACCTCAGCGCTCCCGAGCGTGCGCTCGAATGCGTCCCGTCCGGGGCGGCGCCAGAGCAGCAGCAAAGACTGAAGCAGGGCCCGGAAGGTCGCCACCGGAGACGCTCCGGGCTTCAGGGGGGCGTGGATCACGCGGACGTCCGGGTGACGCGCCAGGGTGAAGCGGTGCTGAACTTCCGCGTACTCCCCGCCCTGCACCACCGGCACGAGGTACACGGTTCGGCCGGGGAAGTGGCGCTTCAGCCAGCCGATCGTCTGCTGGGTGATGAGGCAACCACCCTTGTTGTCATCGGAGAACACGTTGCAGACGACGACCGGTCGGTCCAAGCTACCGCACCTCGATCAGCTCGACGTCGAAGACGAGCGTGGCGTTCGGCGGGATCGGCCCCTGCCCCATAGGACCGTACCCGAGGTCCGGCGGGATGACGAGCTTCCGGCGCTCCCCAACCGCCATGCCGGCCACACCCTCGTCCCAGCCCGCGATCACCTGGCCCGCCCCGACGGGGAACGGGAACGGCTCGCCGCGGTCGCGGCTGGAGTCGAACTGCGTGCCGTCCGGCAGCCACCCCGTGTAGTGGACGACGGCGGTGTCGCCGGGCTCCACGACCTCGCCGCTCCCTTCGCTGACGATCGCGTACCGGAGCCCGCTCGCGGTCTCCTGCATGGCGGCGAGGTCGACCTCGAGCTCGGGGGCGTAGGTGGTCGCGATCGCGGCCGGCGGGGACTCCGCCGGGGCCAGCGCGGTCGTGTCGGTCTCGGACGCGGGCTCGGGGGCCGAGTCGCCCCCGCCGCAGGCCGTCAGGAGCGCCGCCAGGGCGGCCGTCGTCAGCGTGGTGGTCCGCATGGGTTCGCCTTTCTCTGGGGGTATCGGCTCAGGAGTCGAGCAGGAGCCGGGTGGGGCTCTCCAGCCGCTCCTTGACCGTGACGAGAAACGACACCGCCTCCTCGCCGTCGACGATCCGGTGATCGTAGGAGAGCGCGACGTACATCATCGGGCGGGAGACGATCCGCTCCTCGCCGGTGTCCGGATCCTCGAGCACGACGGCGCGCTTCTCGATCTTGTGCATCCCGAGGATGCCGCTCTGCGGAGGGTTCAGGATCGGCGTCGACATGAGCGAGCCGTAGATCCCGCCGTTGGAGATCGTGAACGTGCCGCCCTGGAGCTCGTCGATCGTGAGATCGCCGTCGCGCGCCCGCGTGGCCAGCTCCTTTATCGTGCGCTCGATCTCGGCGAAGGACATCCGCTCGGCGTGGCGCAGGACCGGCACCACGAGGCCGCGCGGCGTCCCGACCGCGATCCCCAGGTGGACGGGATCGTGATAGACGATCTCGTCCCCTTCGATGAACGCGTTGATCTCGGGGAAGTCGCGGAGCGCCAGGATCGACGCCCGGGCGAACAGCGACATGAACCCGAGGCGCACGCCATGCCGCTCCTCGAACTCGGGCTGATGCTCCTGGCGGAGCGCCATGATCCCCGACATGTCGATCTCGTTGAACGTAGTGAGGATCGCGGCCGTCCGCTGGGCCTCGACGAGCCGCTCGGCGATCCGGCGGCGGAGCCGCGTCATCTTCTCGCGGCGCGTGCCCGGCTCCTCGTCGCGCGGGGCCGCCGCCTCCCGCACGGTCTTGCGATCGACCCGCTCCTCGGCGGGCTCGGGCGCGGAAGGCTCCTTCCTCGGCCGCTCGGCCTCCGGCTTCTCCTTCGGCTTCTCCTTCGGCTTCTCTTCGGGCTCCTTGGACTCCTCTTCGGGCTCCTTGGACTCCTCTTCGGGCTCCCCGGCCTCCTCGGCCGGCTCCTCGGGCTTCTCCTCGGTCGGCTCCTCGGGCTTCTCCTCGGTCGGCTCCTCGGGCTTCTCCTCGGGCTCCTCCGGCTCCTCCGGCTCCTCCTTCGCCTCGCCGCCTTCGACGATCCGGCCGACGACGTCGCCCACGTGGACGGTCTGACCCGCCTCGACCAGGATCTCGAGCGTGCCGCTCGCCTCCGCCGCGAGCTCGACCGACGCTTTGTCGGTCTCGAGCTCGAGGATCAGGTCGTCCTTCTCGACCCGCTCGCCGTCCTGCTTGAGCCACTTCGCGAGGTCTCCCTCGGTGACCGACTCCGCCAGGTTGGG
>DATKBL010000147.1:0-6743 GCA_035513995.1 Actinomycetota bacterium | reverse complement strand
GTCGTGCCGGTCAGCGCTGCGAGACAGGCCATCGGGTCGAACGAGTCGTAGCGGAGGCGATCGAGCACCCCGATGCTCGTGAACGGCCCGCCCTCGGTCCGCCCCGCCCACTCGCCGATGAGCTCCGGCTCGGTCCCCGGCACGGTGTTCGGCAGTCCCACCCCGATGTTCATGCTTGGCTCCCCCGTTCTGCCGGGACGATACCGTAGGGCGGTCCGCTTGCCCAAGCCCACTCCTCTCAAGATAATCAGCAGACTGTTGTCAGTCATCAGGCCGATGCGGAGGGAGGAGACGCGCCGTTGAGGGCGAGCATCGAGGTGAACGGTCGGGTTCACGACCTCGAGATCGCGCCGGGCGAGCGTCTCCTGGACGTCCTCCGCGAGCGGCTGAGCCTCCTGGGGAGCAAGGAGGGGTGCGGGCGGGGCGAGTGCGGCGCCTGCACGGTGCTGATCGACGGACGGCCCGTCCTGTCGTGCATCGTGCTGGCGGCCCGGGTCCGGGGGCCGGTGGAGACGATCGAGGGCGTCGCCGAGGAGGGCGCCGCTCTGCGGGAGGCGTTCGCCGACCACGGGGCCTTCCAGTGCGGGTTCTGCACGCCAGGGCAGATCGTCCGAGGGGTCTCGCTGCTGCGCGAGGGGCTCCCCGGAGACGAGCGAGCCCTCCGTCGCCTGATGTCCGGGAACGTGTGCCGGTGCACGGGGTACGTGGGGATCATCGAGGCGCTGCGACAGGCCGAGTCGAGGGCCGGCTGATGCAGGTCGGGCGCCGGACCCGCAACATCGACTGGCCCGAGCGGACCGTGGGGTCGGCCCCCTACGCGGGGGACGTCCGGCTGCCGGGGACGCTCGTGGCGAGGGTCCTGCGCAGCCACGTGCCGCACGCGCGGATCGACTCGATCGACGTCTCGGCCGCCGAGCGAGTTCCCGGCGTGGTCGCCGTCGTCACCGCCGAGGACCTCGGCGACGTGACGTACGTCCACCACGGGGGGCCGCTGTCCGATCGCCACCCGCTCGCGCGGGGGGTGGTCCGCTTCCTCGGGGAGGAGATCGCGGCCGTGGCCGCGGAGACGCCCCAGCAGGCCGACGCGGCGCTCCGCGCGATCCGCGTCGACCTCGAGCCCCTGCCGTCGGCGACCACGATCGAGGAGGCTCTGGAGCGGGGCGCGCCCCAGATCCATCCCGGCGGGAACGTCTCGATCCACGTCGAGCGGCGCTACGGCGACGCGGCCACCGGCCGCCGGCGGGCCGCGACCACCGTCTCCGCCGGGTACCGCTTCGGAAGGCAGACCCACGTCTGCATGGAGCCCAACAGCACCCTGGCGCGGTGGGACCCCGAGCGCGAGGTGCTCGATCTGTGGACCTCCACCCAGGCCCCCTACTTCATCCGCAAGGAGGTGGCCCACGCCCTCGGGCTCGACCTCGATCGCGTGAAGGCCCACGAGGTCGCGGTCGGGGGCGGCTTCGGGTCGAAGTCCAAGATCTCCGACCACGAGGTGATCTGCGCGGCGCTGTCGAGGAAGGCGGGGCGGCCGGTCCGGCTCATCCTCGATCGGGCCGAGGAGTTCTCCACCACGAAGTGCCGGCACGACTGGGACGTCCTCCTCGAGACCGGGGCCGACGGAGAGGGGCGCCTGACCCACCGCGCGGCGAGGATCCGGGTGGACAACGGCGCCTACAACCACTCCGGGCCCTCGGTGATGGGCTACGGGTCGCTGGTGATGGGCTCGATGTACCGAACGGTCGGCGTCGACATCGACGCCGACCTCGTCTACACGAACAAGCATCCGGGAGGACAGTTCCGCGGGTACGGCGGCCCGCAGGCGACCTTCGCCATCGAGTCGCAGATGGACGAGCTCGCCGACGCCCTGGGGATGGACCCCATCGAACTGCGGATCCTCAACGCGAACCGGACGGGGGACGTGACCCACGCGGGCTGGAAGTTGGCCTCCGCGCGCCTGGTCGAGTGTCTCGAGGCCGCCCGCGAGGCGATCGGGTGGGACGAGAAGCGGTCCCGGGGAGGGTCCGGGCGCGGCGTGGGTGTGGCGGCGGCCATCCACGTGACCGGCGCGCACGTCTATGAGGGGGCCGAGGAGTCCCACGCGGGGATCGACGTGCGCAGCGACGGAAGCGTGCTCGTCCGCTTCGGCGGGGCCGACCCCGGCACGGGGCAGAAGACGATCCTCGCGCAGATCGCGGCCGAGGAGCTGGGGGTCGAGGCCGAGGACGTCGAGGTGCTGACGACGGAGACCGACGAGACCCCCCTCGATCTCGGGGCGTGGTCGTCCCGGGGGACCTTCATGAGCGGCCACGCGGTCCGCGCCGCCGCGGCCTCGGCGGCGACCCGGCTGAAGGGGGCCGCCGCGGCCAAGCTCGGCGTGGACCCCGGCGACGTCGCGCTGGCCGGCGGCCAGGCCCGCGGCGGAGGCGATCGCCTGGACCTGGGCGACCTCGTCCGGCTGGCGGTCCCGAACGGCGAGCTGAGCGTCGAGGAGAGCTTCACCGCCGACATGGAGCCGGCCAACCCGAAGACGGGCGTCGCGAACCTCTCGCCGACCTACGCGTTCTGCGCCCAGGCCGTCGAGGTCGAGGTCGACCGGGACACCGGCGAGATCCGGGTCGTGGACGTCGTCGCCGTCCACGATTCCGGGACGATCATCAACCCGATCGCCGCGGAGAGCCAAGTGATCGGCGGCGTGGCGATGGGTCTCGGCGCCGCGCTGGGTGAGGAGCTGATCTACGAGGAGGGCCGACTCGTGAACCCCGCCTACATCAACTACGCGCTTCCCAGGGCCGGCGACCTCCCTCCGATCCGCCCGATCTTCGTGGAGCACGTGGACCCCGTGGGCCCGTACGGCGCCAAGAGCCTCGGGGAGATCGGGCTCGTGCCCACGCAGGCGGCGGTGGCCAACGCGGTCGCCCACGCGGTGGGCGTCCGGGTGCGCGAGCTCCCGATCACGCCCGACAAGATCGTCCAGGGCCTCCGCGAGCGCGAGGGGCGGCCGCGGCGCCGCTACCACCTGTGGAGGCGGCCCGGTCGGTGGGAGATATCGCTGATCCGGTGGCTCTACCCACGCGGCCTCCATCGCGTCCTCCACCGGTGGGGGACGCGGTTCGCGCGCAGGCGCGAGCCGCGGGAGATCCGCGAGATCCACCGGCCGGAGACGATCGACGAGGCGTCCCGCCTGCTGCACGAGGACGCCGCCGCGATCGGCGGGGGGACCGACCTGATCCCCGCCCGCCGACAGCGTCTAGCCAACCCCGTCGCGCTCGTCGACCTGACGACCGTGAAGGGCCTCCGGGACGTCCTCGAGACGGACGAGGGCGACCTGCGGCTCGGCGCCGCCGCGACCCTGGCGGACGTGGCCCGCAGCCCGGTGCTGGCCGGGGACGAGGTGCTTCGGGAGACGATCGGCAGGATCGCCTCGCCCCAGATCCGCGAGATGGCCACGGTCGGGGGCAACCTCTGCCAGCAGAAGCGCTGCTGGTTCTACCGGAACGACTTCCCCTGCTACAAGCGCGGGGGCGTGACCTGCCCGTGCTACGCGGTGCTGGGGGATCACCGCTTCTATCATGCGGTGACGAAGGCGCACCGCTGCCAGGCCGTGACGCCCTCGGACCTGGCGACGACGCTCACGGCCCTCGACGCACAGGCGATCCTGGCCCGCGACGGGGAGCGCCGTTCGCTCCCGATGGGCCGCTTCTTCACGGGACCTGGCGAGACCGCCCTTCGGAAGGGCGAGGTCCTGGCCGAGGTCCGCGTCCCGGCCGCGGCCCGGGCCCGCGAGAGCGTCTTCGAGAAGATGCGCCTGTGGGAGGGCGACTTCGCGGTGGCGTCGGCGTGCGCGTCGCTCGCGCTGGGCGGGGACGGGACGGTACGCGAAGCGCGCGTCGTGCTCGGTGCGGTGGCCCCGACCCCGTACCGAGCCCGAGAGGTGGAGCGCGCGCTGGAGGGTCGGCGGCTCGACCCGCCGGTCGCCGCCGGGGCGGCGGAGGCCTGGACGGCGGTCGCCCATCCGCTGCCGGGCAACGAGTGGAAGGTCGACGCGACCGTCGGCCTGATCCGGAGGTGCCTCTCCCGGCTCGACGCCGGGGGGGCGGGAGCGACGGGGTGAGGCTCCGTCACGTGAAGGAGGGGGAGATGAAGAGGTCGCGATGGCTGGTCGGGATGCTCGTGCTGGCGCTGGTCGCCGGCGCGTGCAACGGCGACAACGGCGAGGACGCCGACGGGCAGGACGAGCAGCCCCGGGAGATCACGGAGCTGACCGCGCTCATCCCGTTCCCCAGCGGCGTGGTGTTCTACCCGCTGTTCGTCGCGCAGGACCGGGGGTACTTCGAGGAGGAGGGGCTCTCGGTGACTACGGAGGCGGTGGACGGGTCCGGGCAGATTACCCAGCAACAGCTCGCGGGGCAGGCGGAGGTCGGCCTGCAGAGCCCCGGCCCGTTGCTGAACAGCATCCTGGAAGGGTCCGACCTGGTGAGCGTGTACACGCTCTTCCAGTCGAACGTGTTCTCGCTCCAGACGCTGGCCGACTCGGAGGCGCAGTCGGTCGCCGACCTCGAGGGCACGACGGTCGGGGTGGGGACGATCGAGGGCGGCGAGACGCCGTTCGTGCGAGCGGTGCTGTCCGAGGAGGCCGGCCTGGAGGAGGGGACGGACTACGAGCTCCTCGCCGTCGGCGACGGCGGGACGGCCGCCGTCGCTCTCAACCGCGGGGAGATCTCGGCGTACGCCGCGGCCTTCCCCGACGTGGCGATCATGCGTCTGAGGGGCCTGGAGCTTCGCAACCTGCTCCCCGAGGGGTTCCAGAGCTTTTTCGACTCTATGCTGACCGTCGAGCGCAGCTTCATGGAGGAGAACCCCGAGGTGGTCGAGGGCTTAGGCCGGGCGATCGCCAAGGCCACCGTGTGGGGGATGGACAACCCAGAGGGCGTGCTCGACATCACCGAGCAGTATTTCCCCGAGGAGGCCGAGGACCGCGAGTTCACGCTGGCGATGCTCCAGGAGACGATGTCACTCTTCGAGCTGCCGGCGGAGGCGGAGGGGCGATGGGGCTACTCGGTTCCCGAGTCCGTCGAGCGGTACATGGGCTTCCTCGTCGACCAGGGGGAGCTCGCGGAGCGGGTGGACACGAGCGTGTTCGTGAACGACTTCGTGGATGCCTACAATGCCTTCGATCCGGCCGAGCTCTGACGGTAGGGAGGCCGCTCTGTAGGGATGAGCTCATCCGTCGTCGAGGTCCGGGGGGTCGGGAAGCGCTTCGGCCGCCGGGATGAGGCCGTGGAGGCGATCCGCTCCGTGGACCTGTCCCTGGCGTCGACCGACTTCGTGGCGCTGGTCGGCCCCTCGGGCTGCGGCAAGTCGACCCTGCTGAACATCGTGGGGGGCCTAATCCCTCCCTCGAGGGGGGGTGTCGAGGTGAAGGGGCATCCCGTGAAGGGGCCCCCGCCCGAGGTGGGGATGATGTTCCAGAACCCCGTCCTGCTCGACTGGCGGACGGCCAGGGACAACGTCCTCCTGCCGATCGAGATCCGGGGGGGCCGGCGGGCCGTCGAGGCGGCCCGCCGGCACGCCGACGAGCTGCTCGAGCTCGTGGGGCTCGCCGGGTTCGAGGCGAGGTACCCGGGGGAGCTCTCCGGTGGCATGCAGCAGCGGGTCGCGATGTGCCGGATGCTGATCGCCGATCCCGAGGTCCTCCTGCTCGACGAGCCGTTCGGCGCTCTGGACGAGCTCACTCGCGAGCACATGAACGTTGAGCTGGCCAGGATCTTCTCGGCCGCGCCCAAGGCGGCGCTCTTCGTGACGCACAACATCCAGGAGGCGGTGTTCCTCTCCGACCGCGTCTACGTGATCACGCCGCGGCCGGGGCGCGTTGCCGGCGTCGTGGAGGTCGACCTGCCCAGGCCGCGCAGCCTCGATCTGGTCACGACCGAGCCGTTCCAGCGGCTGGCCCGCGAGGTGCGCCGCCTGCTCGACGTCGGCGCCGAGAGCGACCCCTCGGACCTCCCGTCCGGGAAGACCGTCTGATGGCGATCGATCGCCGGGGACCGGCGGCGAGCGAGACCCCGTGGGAGGACGAGGAGGCCGACCTTGCCTCCCGCAGGACGATCTGGGAGCGGGTTCCCCGCTGGATCACCGTCCCCCTCTTCGGGGCCGTCCTGGTGCTCATCTGGCAGGTGGCGGTCTGGATGGAGGTCACCTCGGAGTTCGTCCTTCCGCCGCCCGGCGAGGTGGCGACCGAGCTCGGTCAGATGCTCGGCAACCTCTTCACGGGCGGCTACGTCCTGGAGAACCTTTGGGTCACGATGCAGGAGGTCTTCATCGGCCTGCTGGTGGCCATGGTCGCCGGCATCGGCCTCGGGATCGTGATCGCCGAGACCTCCTTCGGCCGCCAGGTGGTCCTGCCCTTCGTGATCGGGATCAACGCGGCGCCCAAGGTCGCCTTCGCCCCGATCTTCGTGGCGTGGCTCGGGTTCGGGATCTGGGCGAAGGTGGCGATGGGGGCGTTCATCGCGTTCTTCCCGCTGCTGATCGATACGGCAGCGGGGCTGGCCAACGTCGACGCCGACCAGGCCAAGCTGTTCCGGGCGATCCGCGCCTCCCGCGTGCAGATGTTCTTCAAGCTGAAGCTCCCCGGCGGCCTGCCCTTCATCTTCGCCGGGCTGAAGACCGCCTCGGTGCTGGCGGTCGTCGGGGCGATCGTCGGCGAGTTCCTGGGCGGGGGAGCGGGGTTCGGCTCGCTGATC
>DATKBL010000146.1:0-6566 GCA_035513995.1 Actinomycetota bacterium | reverse complement strand
GGGGCTGGAGGAGCTGCGCGGGGCCGGGACCCCCGCCCGGATCCTCTACCTCGAGGCCGATGACGAGACGATCGTGATGCGGTTCGGCGCCACCCGCCGCCGCCACCCCCTGGCCCCGGCCGACCGCATGGTCGAGGGCATCCGGAAGGAGCGCCTCCTGATGGAGTCGCTGCGCGAGGAGGCCGACCTCATCATCGACACCACCTCGCTCACGCCGAACGGGCTGCGCGAGCGGATCCGGGAGACGTTCGCCGCCCGGCTCCCCGAGGACGGGCTCCAGGTCGCGGTGGTCTCCTTCGGCTACAAGCACGGGATCCCCCGTGACGCCGACCTCGTGCTCGACTGCCGGTTCCTCCCCAACCCTCACTGGATCGAGGAGCTCCGGCCCCTGCCGGGCACCGAGGAGCCGGTCCGGTCATACGTGATCAGCCAGCACGCGTACGGGGAGTTCATGAAGCGGCTCCGGTCGCTCCTCGACTTCGTGCTCCCGGGCTACGTGGCCGAGGGGAAGTCGTACCTGACGATCGCGATCGGGTGCACTGGCGGGCGACACCGCTCGGTCGTCGTGGCCGAGGAGATCGCGAGCCATCTGGAGGAGCAGGGGCGCCGCGTGGCGCTCGAGCACCGCGACCTCGAGCGCGAGTGAGCCTCGCTTCTGGTGCGAGGCCCGCGGGTACTAGGATGGGACGCGACCACTCAACGCACGCGACAGGAGGGCGACACACATGAGCGTCAAGGTAGGGATCAACGGCTTCGGCAGGATCGGTCGCAACTTCTTCCGGGCCGCGAAGCAGCGGGGCCTCGATCTCGACTTCGTCGGGGTCAACGACATCACCGACGCCGCGACCCTCGCGCACCTGCTCAAGTACGACTCGGTCCTCGGGACCCTCGACGCCGACATCAGCACGACCGATCAGGGCATCACCGTAGACGGCGACGAGATCAAGGTCCTCGCCGAGCGCGACCCCGCGGCGCTGCCGTGGAAGGAGATGGGCGCGGAGGTCGTGGTCGAGTCGACGGGACTGTTCACGAACCGCGAGGACGCCGAGAAGCACCTCGAGGCCGGCGCCCAGAAGGTGGTCATCAGCGCCCCGGCCAAGGGCGAGGACATCACCCTCGTCCTCGGGGTCAACCAGGACGACTACGATCCCGCCAGCCACCACATCATCTCGAACGCCTCGTGCACGACCAACTGCGTGGTCCCCCTGGCGAAGGTCCTGCGGGACGCCTTCGGGATCGACCGCGCGCTCATGACCACGATCCACGCCTACACGAACGACCAGAACATCCTCGACCTGCCGCACAAGGACCTGCGCCGGGCGCGCGCCGCCGCGATCAACATCATCCCCACCTCGACGGGGGCGGCGAAGGCCACGTCGCTGGCCATCCCCGAGCTCAAGGGGAAGATGGACGGCTTGGCGATGCGGGTCCCGGTGCCCGACGGGTCGGTGACCGACCTCGTCTGCGTGCTGGAGCAGGAGCCCTCGGTGGAGGAGGTGAACGAGGCATTCCGCAGCGCCGCGGGATCCGGTCCGCTGCAGGGTATCCTGCGCTACACCGAGGACCCGATCGTGTCCAGCGACATCGTGGGCGACCCGCACTCGTGCATCTTCGACGCGCCGTCGACCATGACGATGGGCAACCTCGTCAAGGTCCTCGGCTGGTACGACAACGAGTGGGGCTACTCGAACCGGCTCGTGGACGTCGTCGAGATGGTCGGCACCTCGCTCTGACGGTGGGGAGGCTCCGCGGGATCGACGACCTCGGCGACCTGTCCGGGCGCCGGGTCTTCGTCCGGGCCGACTTCAACGTCCCGCTCCGGGACGGGGAGGTCGTCGACGACCTCCGGATCCGGGCCACCCTGCCGACGATCGAGGAGCTCCGCGGCCGGGGCGCGGCGCTGGTGCTCGCCAGCCATCTGGGACGACCCGGCGGCGAGCCACGTGACGACCTGCGGATGGACCCCGTGGCGAAGCGCCTGGCCGACCTGTCGGGCGTCGAGGTCTCCAAGGTCGACGAGGTCGTGGGGCCGGAGGCCGGGGGGGCCGCCGGCTCGCTCGGGCCCGGCGAGCTGCTCCTGCTCGAGAACCTGCGCTTCGACCCCGGCGAGGAGGCGAACGACCCCAGCTTCGCCGGCGCGCTGGCCTCGCTCACGGACGCGTACGTGAACGACGCCTTCGGCGCGGCCCATCGGGCGCACGCCTCGGTCGTCGGCGTCGCCGAGCACCTCCCCGCCGCGGCGGGGCTGCTGATGGCCCGCGAGGTGGAGGTCCTCTCGCGGCTCCTGGAGGGTCCCGACGAGCCGTTCGTGGCCATCCTCGGCGGGGCCAAGGTCTCCGACAAGCTGGGCGTGGTCCGCTCGCTGCTCGACCGCGTGGACGCCCTGTTGATCGGCGGGGCGATGGCTTTCACGTTCATCCTCGCCCAGGGGGGCGAGGTGGGGGGTTCGCTCGTCGAGCCCGACCGGGTCGAGGAGGTCCGCGCCACCCTCGAGGAGGCGTCGCGCCGGGACGTGCTGATCGTGCTGCCCGAGGACGTGGTCGCCGCGCCCGAGGCCTCCCAGGACGCGCGGACGCAGACGGTGAGGGCGGGGGAGATCCCCGGCGATCTCCGCGGGCTCGACATCGGCCCCCGCTCCGTGGAGGAGTTCGCCCGCGTGATCGCCGACGCGCGGACGATCTTCTGGAACGGCCCGATGGGGGTCGTGGAGCTGGAACCGTTCTCGCTGGGGACCAGGGGGGTGGCCCAGGCCGTCGCGGGGACGAACGCCTTCTCGGTGGTCGGGGGCGGGGACAGCATCGCGGCGATCCGCCGCCTCGGCTTCGAGGACGACGTCGACCACCTGTCGACCGGCGGGGGGGCGTCCCTGGAGTTCCTGGAGGGGCGGGACCTCCCCGGCGTGGCGCCCCTCATGGAGGAGACCGATGGCTGAGCGACGCCCGATCATCGCGGCGAACTGGAAGATGCACAAGACGCACCTCGAGGCGATCGAGACCGTCCAGAAGCTCTCGTACCTCCTCGACGCGGACGACGCCGAGCACGTAGAGGTCGTGGTCTGCCCCCCCTTCACCGCGCTCAGGAGCGTGCAGACCCTGATCCAGAGCGACCGGCTGACCTTCGCCCTCGGCGCCCAGGACGTCCACTGGGAGGAGAAGGGCGCCTTCACCGGAGAGGTGTCGCCCCCGATGCTCGCCGCGCTCGACTGCGCCTACGTCGTGGTGGGACATTCCGAGCGCCGTGAGCACTTCGGCGAGACCGACGCGACCGTGGCCCGGAAGGCCCGGTCGGTGGTCGCGGCCGGCATGGTCCCGATCGTGTGCGTGGGGGAGACGCTGGAGGAGCGTGACGCCGGGAGGACCGAGGACAAGGTCACACGCCAGGTGCGAGAGGGGCTCTCCAAGGTCTCCGCCGACCGAGCCGGCGACCTCGTGCTGGCCTACGAGCCGATCTGGGCCATCGGGACGGGCCGCGCCGCCACCCCTCAGGACGCCGGCGATGTGATCGCCTCCATCCGCGCCACGCTCGGGTCGATGTTCTCGGACGACGTCGCCGGTGCGGTTCGCGTGCAGTACGGGGGGAGCGTGAAAGCGGGGAACATCCGGGAGTTCATGGCGCACCCCGAGATCGACGGCGCCCTCGTGGGGGGCGCGAGCCTCGACCCCGAGGAGTTCGCCCTGATCGTCAAGTACCGGTAGCCATGCGGAAGCTCTTCTACGTCTGCCTCGACGGAGTCGGAGATGACATCCTGCCCGAGCTCGGCGACCGGACGCCCCTGGAGGCCGCGGCCACGCCGATGCTGGACGGCCTCGCCGCGCGGGGACGACAGGGCCTCGTCCACACGGTCGGCCCCGACATCGCCCCGGAGTCCGACATCGCCGTGTTCGCCATCCTCGGCTACGACCCTCGCGAGGAGCATCCGGGACGCGGTGTGCTGGAGGCGATCGGGTCGGGGATGGACTTCGAGGACGGCGACCTGGCCCACCGGGTCAACTTCGCCACCGCCGAGGACGGACGCATCGTCGACCGCCGGGTGGGACGCGACCTGCCGTCCCAGGACGCGCGGGCGTTGGCCGGGGAGGTGAACCGGGAGGTCGAGCTGCCGGGCGCCTCGGCGGAGCTTCGCGCTACGGTCGAGCACCGGGGGGCGTTGGTGATCCGGACGCACGAGGGACGGCTCTCCGCCGAGGTCTCGAACACCGACCCCGCGTACGCGAAGCTCGGCCCGCTCGGCGTGGCGCTGGAGACGTTCGGAGACCGGCCGCTGCCCGCCGAGCCGCTCGAGGATACCGAGGAGGCCCGCCGCGGCGCGGAGCTCACCAACGCCTACGTCGAACGGGCCGCCGCGGTCCTGGAGGCGTCGGAGGTGAACGCACGGCGGCGAGCCGAGGGGCGCCTTCCAGCGAACCTGATCCTGACCCGGGACGCCGGGGATCACATCCCGCGGCTCGTCCCGATCAAGGAGCGCTTCGGCCCCTCGTGGGGGTGCTTCGTGGAGATGCCGGTCGAGCGAGGGATCGCCATCGTCCTGGGGATGGGCGAGGTGCCCACGCCCACGCCGGAGGATCCCGCCGCTCGCTACGCCGCGTGGGGTGAGCTGGCGCTGGAGGCGATCGACGGGTACGACGCCCTGTACATCCACATCAAGGGGCCCGACGTCCCGGCGCACGACGGGCGGGCGGAGGACAAGCGGGACGTGATCGAGACGATCGACGCGTCGTTCTTCGGCACGCTCCTGCCGGGCATCGACCCGGCCCGCTCGATCGTAGCGGTCACCGCCGACCACGCGACCTCGTGCGCGCGGAAGGCCCACACCGCCGACCCCGTCCCGCTGCTGGTCGCCGGCGGGGGGGTGGACCCGGACGGCACCACCTCCTTCGGGGAGCGGGCGGCGGCCGACGGGGCCATCGGCACGATCCCGGGGACGCGGATCGTCCCCACCCTCGTCGGGCTCCTCTGATCCGGCTCAATCTCCCGATCGCCCCCGAGGCGTATACCCTGCTTGAGGAGGACCCTGCCCGGGTTCGGCCCGGACCTTTGCTCATGGGGCCGCGGCCGGGTAGTATCCGGCAGGTTGTTCTGGAAGGGGGGCGTGTGTCGCAGGTCGCGACCGAACCCATCGACGATTCAGGTCTCGGCCCGGGACCGGGAGGCGGACCCGCCCAGCAGATCGTCGGACGGAGCCCGTCGGAGCTGTTCTGGCGCCGCTTCCGCCAGGATCGGCTGGCGACTGCGGGCCTCGTCATCATCGCGATCATCACCGCACTGGCGCTCGCCGCGCCGCTCTTCTCGAGCATCGTGGGGCACGGCCCCAACCAGACCTTCGCCCGTGAGTATCCGGCCGGAGCCCTCGACGACTTCGGCCTCCCGATCGGACCGAACAAGGACTTCTGGTTCGGGGCCGACACCGCGGGTCGCGATATGTTCGTCCGGGTGCTGTACGGCGCGCAGACATCGCTCTCCGTGGCGCTGCTGGCCACCCTCATCTCCTTGATCATCGGCGTGACCGGAGGGCTTCTCGCCGGCTACTACCGTGGGAAGGTCGACACGGTCGTGTCGCGACTGATCGACATCGTGCTGGCGATGCCCGTCCTGCTCCTCGCGCTCGGGCTGGTGTCAGCCTGCGGGACCGCTGAGGGATGCATGGGAGGGTTCTTCGGGTTCCTCAAACCGGGATGGAAGCTGGTCGCGCTCATCATCGGCCTGTTCAGCTGGCCGTACATCGCGCGGATCGTCCGGGGCCAGGTGCTCTCACTGCGGGAGAAAGAGTTCGTCGAGGCGGCCCGGGCGATGGGCTCGAACGATCGACGCATCATCTTCCGGGAGGTGCTGCCGAACGTCGTCGCCCCGATCATCGTCTACACGACGCTGATCATCCCGAACAACATCCTGTTCGAGGCGGCGCTCTCCTTCCTCGGCGTGGGGGTCCCGCCCACGACGCCATCGTGGGGGCGGATGCTCGCCGAGGGCGGGGCCAACTTCACCTTCGCATGGTGGATGATGCTGTTCCCGGGCATGTTCCTGTTCCTGACGACGCTCGCGTTCAACCTCGTCGGGGACGGGTTGCGGGACTCCCTCGATCCGAGGATGTCCAGCCTGAGGAGGAAGACGCGGAAGCGAGAGATCGCCGCGCAGAAGGCCGCCGAGGTCGAGAGCCCGGTGGCCGGGTGACGGAACGGAGGGAGGAGCCACGCTGATTCGAGCAACGGACCGAAACGGGTACCAAGAGAGGGGGACGATGTGAGGAAACACCTCAAGCTCATCGCCCTCGCCGGTGTGATCGCCCTCGCCGCGGCAGCGTGCGGCGGCGGCGACACGGGCGACACCGACGACGGCGATCAGGCGGACGGGGTCCAGAAGGGGGGGACGCTCCGGCTGAACCTCCTGTCGGACGTGATCTCGGCCTTCGATCCGCAGAAGGAGTACTACTCGGTGACGTGGGAGTTCTACAGGTGCTGCCTGCTGAGGACGCTCATGTCCTACAACGGGATGTCCACCGAGGAGGGCGGCACCGAGCTCCAGCCGGACCTGGCCACGGCGTTGCCGGAGGTCTCGGATGACGGTCTGAC
>DATKBL010000145.1:0-2856 GCA_035513995.1 Actinomycetota bacterium | reverse complement strand
TCGGTCTTGGCCGCCTGACCGTCTCCCGACTCGATCATCACGAGCTCGGTGCCGACCTCGACGGTCTCGCCCTCCTGCACGAGGATCTGGGTGATCGTCCCCGCGACCGGCGAGGGCACCTCGGTGTCCACCTTGTCGGTGGAGATCTCGAACAAGGGCTCGTCGCGATCGACGCTGTCGCCCTCGCTCTTCAGCCACTTGACGATCGTTCCCTCGACGACGGTCTCGCCCAGCTGCGGCATCGTCACCGGCTCGGCCACGGCTTCCGACCTCCTCGTGTCACAGGCTTCCTTGGGTTGTTGTACCACCACGCCCCGGCCTCAACCGGGGAGTCTCGCTCACATCCCGTGCAGGGGCTTGCCCGCCAGCGCCAGGTGCGCCTCCCCGATCCCCTCGGACAGGGTTGGGTGGGGGTGGATCAGGGCGGCCACCTCGGCCGGGATCGCCTCCCAGTTCGTGATCAGCATCGCCTCGGCGACGAGGTCGGTCACGTGCGGACCGACCATGTGGATGCCGAGGACCACGCCGTCCTTCTCGGCGACGATCTTCACGGTGCCGCCCTCTCCGACGATGTTGGCCTTCCCGATCCCCTGGAACGAGAGCTTCTCGATCTCGACCTCGTGCCCGCGCTCCTTGGCCTGCGACTCGGTGAGCCCCACCGACGCGATCTCCGGTGTGGAGAAGGTCACACGGGGCACGCCCGCGTAGTCGATCTCGGGGACGTCCATCCCCGCGATGCGCTCGGCCACCGCGATCCCCTCGGCGAAGGATACGTGCGCGAGCTGGTAGGGCGTTGCGGCGACGTCGCCGATCGCCCAGACGCCGTCCACGTTGGTGCGGAGCTGTCCGTCGACCTTGACGAAGCCACGCTCCACCTCGACCCCGGCCGCCTCGAGACCCGCGCCGTCGGACACCGGCCCTCGCCCCACGGCCACCAGGCAGATCTCGGCCTTGACGGACTCCGTCTCGCCCTTCTCGGCCTCGAACGATACCGCGACCTGCTTCTGGGTCTCTTTGACCTCCTGGATCTTCGCGCCCGAGTGCGTGGCGATGCCGCGCTTCCCGAACGCGCGCTCGACTTCCTTGGAGATGTCCTCGTCCTCGAGAGGCGCGAGCCGGGGGAGCGCCTCGATCAGCGTGACCTCGGCGCCGAACGACCGGTAGAGCGAGGCGAACTCGAGGCCCACGGCGCCGGCCCCGATCACGACGGCCGACTTCGGAAGGGAGTCCGCGAACAGGGCCTGGTCGCTCGTGATGACGCGGTCGCCGATCTCCATGTCGGGCAGCAGCTTCGGCGCCGAGCCGGTCGCGACCACGATATCGGGAGCCTCGATCGTCCGCGCCCCGTCGGCGGTCTGGACCTCGACCTTCCCGGTACCCGCCAGCTTCGCGGTCCCCTGCACGACCTCGACCTTGCGCGCCTTCAGCAGCCCGGTCAGCCCGCTCACGAGCTTGTCCACGATCTTGTCCTCGAACGCCCGCACGCTCGCCCAGTCGGGCTCGCCCGAGGCCTTGATGCCCCACTCCTCGGATCGGTTGATCCGATCCATCGTGGCCGCCGACTCCAGCACCGCCTTCGTGGGGATGCAGCCGCGGAGGAGACAGGTCCCGCCCACGCGGTCGTCGCGCTCCACCAGCACGACCTTCTTGTCGAGCTGGGCGGCGCGGAGGGCGCACGAGTAGCCGCCGGTGCCAGCGCCGATCACGATGACGTCTGCGTCGGCCATGCCAGATCCTTTCGTCGTCGCCGTAGCCCGAGCCGGGCCTCCCGCGGGCCGCACGGTCATACTACCGTTCGGCCCAGCCGGTCGACCGAGCGAGCGAGGATCCGTGGAACGAGAGCTGCAGCGCACGCCTCTGGAGGACGAGCACCGAGCCCTCGGCGCCTCGATGGGGGAGTTCGGAGGGTGGCTCATGCCCATCGAGTACGAGGGAGTCCTCAAGGAGCACGTCGCCGTTCGGGAGCGCGTGGGCGCCTTCGACCTGACGCATCTCGGCAAGGTCGACGTCCTCGGCGCCGGCGCGCGGGATCATCTCCAGCGGATCGTGACGGGTGACCTGTCGAAGGTCGAGGTCGGGCAGGCCCAGTACAACCTGGTCCTCACCGACGAGGGGGGGATCGTGGACGACCTCATCGTCTATCGACGCGGCGAGGAGGACTGGCTCGTGGTGCCCAACGCCGGCAACACGCCGCGGGTGCTGGCGATCCTCGAGGAGGGCGCCGGGGACCAGGTCGAGGTCCGTCACCGTCCGGATCTCGTCACGCTCGCCGTCCAGGGGCCGGCCGCGATCGACCTCGTGCGTCCCCTGTTCCCGGAGGTCGACGGCCTTGGGTTCATGGAGGAGGCCGCCTCCGGGGAGGTGCTCGTCGCCCGCTCGGGCTACACCGGCGAGCCGGGGGTGGAGCTCTTCGTCCCCCAGGCCGACGGGGGCGGCCTGTGGCGGGAGCTGATCGGGGCCGGGGCCGCCCCCGTCGGCCTGGGCGCCCGCGACACCCTTCGCCTGGAGATGGGCTACCCGCTCCACGGCAACGACATCTCCGAGGACCGGACGCCCCTCGAGGCCGGGCTCTCGTGGGCCGTCGCGACCGAGAAGGGCCCCTTCACCGGTCGCGAGGCGGTCGTCCGGCAGAAGGAGCAGGGCGGCCCGGCCGTGCGCCTACGGGGGCTCCGGATGCTCGGGCGGCGCATCCCCCGCCCTCACTTCCCGGTGTCACAGGGGGGGCGGCTCGTGGGGGAGACCACGAGCGGCTCGTTCTCGCCCACGCTGCGCGTAGGCATCGCCATGGCGTACCTCGATCGCGTGGTCGAGCTCAGCGAGACCGTGGAGGTCGACGTCCGAGGGAAGGCCGCCGAG
>DATKBL010000144.1:0-9484 GCA_035513995.1 Actinomycetota bacterium | reverse complement strand
AGCATCTCGAAGAACGTGAGGTGGCGGTCGGTGTGCCCCACGAGGTCGATGTCGGTGGTCCGGAACGACTTCTGCGCGCTGGCCGCCCGCGGGTACGGGGGATTCTGCTCCCCGAGGAAGTAGGGCTTGAACTGGACCATCCCCGCCGTCGTCAGCAGCAGGCTTGGATCGTTCGGGATCAGGGACGAGGAGGGCACGATCGTGTGTCCCCGTTCCTCGAAGTGCCGCAGGAAGCGGCGGCGGACCTCGGCTCCTTTCATGGGGCAAGTCTAGCCGGGGCGACCAGGCCTACTGGTCCAGCGAGGAGCGGATCTCGGCCTCGACACGCCGCATCTCCTCGCGGCCTTCCTCGAGCGAGGTCCGAACCAGCTGGCCGAGATCGCGGGCGGTCTCCCCCATCTGCGCGCCGATATTGGCCGGCGAGAGGCGCTCCTGCTGGCGCCGCATCCACCGCGAGAGCATCACCGCGCCGGTCACGCCGGCGCCGAGGCCCATCGCCAACCAGAACGCGCGCTTCACGACGATCCCCGCAGGCGCTTCAGCGCCTTGGACGCCCCCGCGCCGAAGGCGATCGCCTTCACGAGGGGGTTGGAGACGGCCTTCTCGACCACCGTGGTAACCCGCTCCACCGACTTGGTGATCCCGGCCGCGGAGACGACGATCTCGTCGACCCGGTCGAGCTCGCGGTTCACGCCCTTGACCGAGTTCGTGACCTCGCCGAGGAGAGGGACGGTCTCGCTGCGGATCCCGTCGATCAGGATCTTCGTGCTCTCGAGCACGCGGACCATCTGGACCAGCACGAGCGCGAGGAACACCACGAGGACCGCCCAGAAGACGGCCAGCACGATCAGCGCCCAGTCACCCGCGGACATCTCGCTCCTTGGTCGGGGTCGCCACATCATACCCGCGGCGACGCGCTCGGCCGAAACCTACTCGAGGAACCCGCCCTCGACCCCCTCCGGGAGGTAGCGCTGGCCCTTCGCGCCCTCCGGATCGCCCGGCGGGTAGGCGTACCCCTCGCCGTGTCCCAGATCCTTCGCACCTGCGTAGTGCGCGTCGCGGAGGTGGCCGGGCACCCGCCCTGCCCGCCGCTGGGCCTCGTCGGCCTTCCCCAGCGCCCGGATGACGGCATTCGACTTCGGGGCCTTCGACAGGTAGGCGGCGGCGTGGCCGAGGTTCAGGCGGACCTCGGGCAGGCCGACGAGCTCGACGGCGTGCGCCGCCGCCACGGCCACCTGGAGGGCCGCGGGATCGGCCAGCCCCACGTCCTCGGAGGCGAAGATCACCATGCGGCGGGCGATGAAGCGGGGGTCCTCCCCCGCCTCGAGCATGCGGGTCAGCCAGAAGAGGGCCGCGTCGGGGTCGGAGCCTCGCATCGACTTGATGAAGGCCGAGATGACGTCGTAGTGCTCGTCGCGGTCGTAGACGAGCCCGCGCCGCTGAACGACGTCCTCGGCCATCTCCTTGGTGACGAGACGGCCGGCGGCGACGCGCGCTGCCGCCTCGAGCCCCGACAGGGCCAGGCGCGCATCGCCGCCGGCCGTCTCGGCGAGGTAGCTCAGCGCCTCGTCCTCGACCTTCGCTCCGGGGAGCCCCCGCTCGTCGTCGATCGCGCGCTCCAGGATCGACCGCACGTCCTCCTCGGTCAGCGGCTCGAGCCGGAGCAGCAGCGACCGGCTGAGCAGGGGCGAGACGAGCGAGAAGTACGGGTTCTCGGTCGTGGCTCCGATGAAGGTCACGTCGCCCGCCTCGACCCCGGGCAGGAGCACGTCCTGCTGGGACTTCGACCACCGGTGGACCTCGTCCACGAACAGCACCGTCTGGAGCATGCCCCCGCGCGAGGACTCGAGCACCTTTCGAGCGTCGGCCACCCCCGAGGAGACCGCCGAGAGCTGGACCATCTCCGCGCCGACCGCCCGGGCCAGCAGGTGGGCCAGGGTCGTCTTCCCCGTGCCGGCCGGCCCCCACAGAACGATGGAGGGGAGGTGGTCGGCCCCGACGAGCGCGGCGAGCGCCTTTCCCTCGCCGAGCAGGTGGCGCTGCCCCACGACATCCTCGAGGGTCCGGGGGCGCATCCGCGCGGCGAGCGGCTCCTGGGCCATGGCGCCATCGTAGGCGGTCGAGAGGGAGGCGGGGACCTGTCCCTTTTCCGATGGGCCTGCTCACGCAGGTGGGTGCCCTCCCGGCCGCTTCGAGTGCCCCGACGAGGGGGCGCTGCTCCACCACCGGAGCCGGGCTCCCGGATCTCTAAGACGTTGGTCCAACGGAACCAGGGCCGGTTCCCCGCCACTCCCGATGCTATGCCCCGGCCTCCCGACGTTCAACCCGGGCTCGGGGCATCAACTCTGCTTCTGCTCCTCGAGGAGGCGGAGGCCGAGCTCGCGGAGCTGCCCCTCCGACACGGGCGCCGGCGCCCCGGTGAGAAGGTCGGCTCCGGATTGGGTCTTGGGGAAGGCGATCACGTCGCGGATGTTGTCCATCCCGGCGAGCAGCATCGTCAGGCGATCGAGGCCGAGCGCGATCCCCCCGTGAGGCGGCACCCCGTAGCGGAACGCCTCGAGCAGGAAGCCGAACCTCTCCTCGGCCTCCTCGGGCGCCATCCGCAGCGCCGCGAAGACCTTCCGCTGGATCTCCGGACGGTGGATCCGGATGCTCCCGCCGCCGAGCTCCCAGCCGTTCAGGACCACGTCGTACGCCCGGGCCTTCGCGGTGGCGGGGTCGAGGTCGTCGCTCGCGGGCGAGGTGAACGGGTGGTGCACCGAGACCCACGTCTCGGTCTCGTCGCTCCGCTCGAAGAGCGGGGGCTCGGTGATCCAGACGAACGCCCACTCCCCTTCGGGGACGAGGTCGAGGCGGTCGGCCATGAGCCTGCGCATCCCGTCGAGGACCGTGCCCGCCCGCCCCGGCGTGTCGGCGACCAGCAGGACCAGGTCGCCCTCGCCCGCCCCGGTAGCCGCCCGCGTGGCGGCCAGCTCGTCCTCGGAGAGGAACTTCGCGACCGGGGACCGGACCTCCTCATCGCCGAGGGCGATCCACACGAGGCCGCTCGCCCCCCTCGCCTGCGCCTCGACGACGAGGCCGTCGAGGTCCTTGCGGGACCAGCCGGCTGCGCCGGGGGCCGCCAGGCCCTTGACCGCCCCTCCGTCCTCGACGACCTTGGCGAAGGCGTTGAACCCGCTCCCCCGGAACGTCTCCGTGAGGTCGGCCAGCTCCATCCCGTAGCGGAGGTCGGGCTTGTCGGTCCCGAAGCGCTGCATCGCCTCGTCGTAGGCCAGCCGCGGGAAGGGGGTGGCGATCGAGGCCCCCAGGATCTCCTCCCACACCTCCGCCATGAGCTCCTCGACGAGCTCTTGCACCTGCGCCTCGTCGGTGAACGACAGCTCGACGTCCAGCTGGGTGAACTCGGGCTGGCGGTCGGCCCGGAGGTCCTCGTCGCGGAAGCACCGGACGATCTGGTAGTAGCGGTCCATGCCGGAGACCATGAGGATCTGCTTGAAGAGCTGAGGCGACTGCGGCAACGCGTAGAGCGCGCCTCGCTGGAGGCGCGAGGGGACGAGGAAGTCCCGGGCGCCCTCGGGGGTCGACCGCGTGAGCATCGGCGTCTCCACCTCCACGAACCCGTTCCGCTCCATGTGGTCGCGGATCACACGGAAAGCGGCGTGTCGCATCCGGAGGATCCTCGTCATCTGCGGGCGGCGGAGGTCCAGGTAGCGGTACCGGAGCCGGAGGGTCTCGTCGGCCGTGATCCGGTCCTCGACGGGGAACGGCGGGGTGTCAGCCTCGCTGAGCACCTCGATCCAGTCCACCGCCACCTCGACCTGGCCGGTGGGGAGGTCCGGGTTGACGGTCCCCTCGGGGCGTGGCTGGACGACCCCCACGGCCCGCACGACGCTCTCGGTCTTGAGGCGCTGCGCCACCTCGTGAGCCTCCCCGGCCTCCTCCGGGTGGACCACGATCTGCACCTCGCCCTCGCGGTCGCGCAGGTCCACGAAGATGACGCCGCCGTGGTCGCGCGTCGTCGCCACCCATCCGCACAGCGCCACCCGCTCCCCCGCGTGCTCGAGCCCGAGCCCGCCGCAGGCGTGGGTCCTCATCGGGAGGTCAGCCACGCGGTCACCTCCCCCAGCTTCACCCGCTGCTGGTCCCCCGTCTCCATGTCGCGCATCGTGACCTCGCCGGCCGCCATCTCGTCCTGGCCGAGGATCGCGGCGTACCTCGCCCCCGCCCGGTCGGCCATCTTCAGCTGGGCCCCCAGGGGGCGAGGCTCCAGCGCGTGCTCGGCTGAGACGCGCTCGTCGCGGAGCGTCCGGGCGAGGGAGCGGGCCTCCCGCGCGGCGTCCTCGCCGATCGCCACGACGAACACGCGTGTCGCCGGCGCCGGCGGTGGCTCGAGCCCCTCCTTCTCGATCGCGAGCAGCGCCCGCTCGAGGCCGAGCCCGAAGCCGATCCCGGGGGTGGCGGGCCCGCCGATCGCCTCGGCCAGCCCGTCGTACCGCCCTCCCCCGCACAGGGTCGACTGGGTCGGCCCGAGGTTCGGGCTGACGAACTCGAAGGCCGTCCGCGTGTAGTAGTCGAGGCCGCGCACGAGCCGCGGGTCCACCGCGTGCTCGATCCCCTGCTCATCGAGGCGCTCGCGCACCGTCTCGAAGTGCTCCCGGCAGGCGTCGTCGAGGAACTCGAGGATGCTCGGGGCGTCGGCGGTGGCCTCGCGGCACGAGGGCACTTTGCAGTCGAGGACGCGCAGGGGGTTCTCCTCCATGCGCTCGCGGCAGTCCTCGGACAGCCGGTCGCGCCGCTCCCGCAGGAACGTCAGCAAGGCCTCACGGTAGGCGGGACGGCACACCGGGTCGCCGATCGAGTTGACGCGGAGCTCGAACGAGAGCCCCCACCGTGAGAGGAACCGGTGACCGATCGCGATCACCTCGGCGTCGGCGTCGGGCGCCGCGGTGCCGAGCACCTCCACCCCGAACTGCGTGTGCTGGCGCATCCGGCCCGCCTGGGGCCGCTCGTGGCGGAACATCGGGGCGAGGTAGTAGCCCTTGAAGGGAGTGGGCAGGGCCTGCCGGTTCGCGAGGTAGGCCCGGACCACACCGGTGGTCCCCTCGGGCCGAAGGGTGAGCGACCGGCCCCCCTTGTCCTCGAACGTGTACATCTCCTTGGTGACGATGTCGGTCGTGGCCCCGACCCCCCTCGCGAAGAGCTCGGTGTGCTCGAAGACCGGCGTCTCGACGCGGCGGAAGCCGAAGAGGCGGGCCAGCCGCGCCGCCTCGGCTCCGAGGGCCTCCAGGCGATCGGAGATCGGGGGCAGCAGGTCCTGTGTCCCGCGCGGAGGGGCGAAGCGCTCGCTCACACCAGCGCCTTGAGCCACTCGTTCCGGGCGCGCTCGCGTCCCACGGTGGTCTCGGGACCGTGCCCCGGATACACATCGATCCCGTCGTCGAGCGTGAGGAACCAGCGCAGGCTCTCGAACATGTCGCGAGCGTTCGAGTTGGGGAAGTCGTGCCGCCCGATCGAGTCCCGGAAGACCAGGTCGCCCGAGAGCAGGAACCCGTCGGTCGCGAAGCACACGCTGCCGGGGGTGTGCCCGGGCGTGTGGCGGACGCGGATCTCGAACCCGGCGAACTCCAGAGTGTCGCCGTCCGCGACGGTTCGGACCTCCCGCGGCCGGTACCGATCCGGCACCGGCATCCCGGCGCCCCACGCCCCCTGGTCGGTCAGCGCCAGCTCGTCGGCCTCGTGGATGTAGAGAGGGATGTCCGGATCGCAGACCTCAGGCGCCGAGGCGATGTGGTCGGCGTGACCGTGCGTCGCCAGCACGGCGGCGATGCGGCGGCCGGAGCGCTCCACCATCTCCTTCACCCCCGCGGGGTTGAACCCCGGGTCCACCACCACGGCTTCGTCGGAGCCGTCGGCCGAGAACGCCCAGCAGTTCGTCTGGAAGGGGTTGTCGAAGCGCACGTCGAGGAACATCCGGCTCATCGTAGTGGATACGAGGCCGCCCTCAGGCCTCGAGCACGAGGGTCACGGGACCGTCGTTCACCAGCTCGACCTCCATGTGCGCGCCGAAGACCCCCCGGTGCACGGTGGCGCCCTGGTCCTCCAGGGCCCGGCACAGAGTCTCCACCCGTTCCTCGGCGCTCTCGGGCGAGGCCGCTCCCGCCCACGACGGCCGGCGCCCCTTCCGCACGTCGCCGTACAGGGTGAAGTTCGGGACCACGAGCACCACTCCCGGGACGTCCTGGAGCGAGAGATTCATCTTCCCGGAGTCATCCTCGAAGACCCGCAGCCCCGCGATCTTCGCGGCCAGGGCGGAGATCTCGACCCCGTCGTCCTCCGCGCCCACGCCCACGAGCAGGAGGAGCCCCGTGCCGCACCGGGCGACCGACTCGCCGGCGACCCGGACCTCGGCCCGGGCGACCCGCTGCAGCACGATCCTCAGCCCGGGACCTCGCGGTAGGCGTCGAAGACGGCGTCCACCTTCTTGATCCCGCGAAGCACGCTCTCCAGGTGCGCGATGTCGGCGAGCTCGAACGTGAACCGGAACTTCGCGACGCGATCCTTCCCCACGCCCGAGGACGCGGAGATGATGTTCACCTGCTGCTCGGAGAGCGCCGTGGCGATGTCCCCGAGCAGCTTCTTGCGGTCGAGGGCCTCGACCATGATCGACACGATGAACGAGGTGGGCTTCCCCGTCCGCCACGAGACCTCGATGAACCGGTCGCGCTGGCTCTCGAGCGCCAGGGCGTTCGGGCAGTCGGCCCGATGCACCGAGACCCCCTGCCCTCGCGTGACGAACCCCATGATCTCGTCGCCGGGGACGGGCGTGCAGCACCGCGCGAGCTTCGCCCACACGTCGGAGGACCCCTGGACCATGACGGCCCCGCCGGCCTCTTGCTTCCCGATGGCCACGGGACGCGCCGGGGGCACGTCGGCCTCCTCCTCGTCCTCCTGCGTGACGAGCCGCTCGAGCCGGACCACGATCGACTTCGGCGACACGTGTCCCTCGCCGATCGCGACGAGCAGCGCGTCGAGCTCGCCGTAGTTGAGGTCCTCGGCCAGATCCGCCAGGACGCGCTCGGTGGTCAGCCGCTTCAGCGGGAGCCCCTGCCGCCGCAGCTCGCGTTGGAGCAGGTCGCGGCCGGTCTCCATCGCGTCCTCGCGACGTTCCCGCGAGAACCACTGCCGGATCTTGTTGCGCGCCCGCGGCGACTTGACGACCTGCAGCCAGTCGCGCGACGGGCCCGCGTCGCCCGCCTTCGAGGTGAGCACGTCGACCGTGTCCCCCGTCCGCAGGGCGTAGTCGAGGGGCACGAGCTTCCCGTTCACCTTCGCGCCCATGCACCGGTGCCCGACCTCGGTGTGGATGTTGTAGGCGAAGTCGATCGGGGTGGCGCCGGCAGGGAGATCGATCACGTCGCCCTTCGGCGTGAAGACGAAGATCTGGTCTTCGTAGAGGTCGATCCGCAGCGACTCCATGAAGTCCTTCGGGTCCTGCGTCTCCTGCTGCCACTCCATGATCTGACGTAGCCACGCCAGCTCGGTGTCGTCGCGCTTGCCCTTCTTCCCCTCCTTGTACTGCCAGTGCGCCGCGATCCCGAACTCGGCCGTCTTGTGCATCTGCTCGGTGCGGATCTGGACCTCGAGGGGCTTCCCCCCGGGCCCGATCATGACCGTGTGCAGCGACTGGTACATGTTGAACTTGGGCATCGCGATGTAGTCCTTGAACCGTCCGGGCACGGGCTTCCACAGAGCGTGGACGGCCCCCAGCGCCGCGTAGCAGTCCTTGACCGTCTCGCACAGGATGCGGATCCCCAGGAGGTCGAAGATCTCGTTGAACTCCTTGCCCCGCAGGACCATCTTCTCGTAGACGCCGTAGAGGTGCTTCGGCCGGCCGCTGACGTCGGCCTTGATCTTCAGCTTCTTGAGGTGCCTGCTGATCGTCCTCCGCGCCTCGTGGAGCTGGGACTCTCGCTCGTCCTCGGCCTTCCCCACAAGGTTGCGGATCTCCTCGAACCGCCGCGGGTGGAGCGTGGCGAAGGCGAGGTCCTCGAGCTCCCACCGGATCGAGTAGATGCCGAGGCGATGCGCGAGCGGCGCGTAGATCTCGAGGGTCTCGGTGGCCTTCTGGCTCTGCTTCTCGGGGCGGAGGGCCGCCAGCGTGCGCATGTTGTGGAGGCGGTCGGCGAGCTTGATGATCAGCACCCGGATGTCGCGGGCCATCGCCACGATCATCTTCCGGACGTTCTCGGCCTGGTGCTGCTCTCGGGTTCGGAGCGGGATCTTGTCGAGCTTGGTCACGCCGTCCACGAGCGCGGCGACGTCGCCGCCGAACTCCTGCTCCACCTCATCCAGCGTGATGCTCGTGTCCTCCACGACGTCGTGGAGGAGGCCGGCGACGAGCGTCGTGGTGTCCATGCCGAGGTCGGCGAGGACCTGGGTGACCCCGAGGGGGTGCTCGATGAACGCCTCGCCCGACTTCCGCACCTGGCCGTGGTGCGCACGCTCGGCCACCTCGTGGGCGCGCTCGATGAGCCGGACGTCGGCCTTCTGGTTGTACGCCCGCACCTTCCTGAGGAGCCCCTCGATCCCCTCTGCTCGATCGGGATGGCTCGACACGAAGGGAAGGCGCGCCAGGAGGCCGCTCCGCTTCTCCGGTGCGCGAACGTCCTCCAACGGGTGCACCCCTCTCCTGACCTCTCCTATTGAAGCACGGGGGCCGGGCGGGTGTCCCGGGTCAGGCGGTCAGAAGCGAGAAGAGCTCGTAGTCCTCGATCTGCTTCCTGCCCTCGAGGAAGGACAGCTCCAGCAGCACGGCGATCCCCATCACCTTGGCCCCGAGCGACTCGATCAGCTCGGCGGTCGCCTTCGCGGTGCCCCCCGTGGCCAGCACGTCGTCCACGATCAGCACCCGCTCTCCCGGCCGGAAGGCGTCGTCGTGGATCTCGAGGACCTCGGTCCCGTACTCCAGCTCGTAAGCCTGCTCCCGCGTGGTCCAGGGGAGCTTGCCCTTCTTGCGCACGGGGACGAAGCCCGCCCCGAAGTGATAGGCGACCGGGGAGGCAAGGATGAACCCGCGGGCCTCGATGCCCACGACGTGGTCCACGTTCCCCCGACCGAAGTGCACGACGATCATGTCGATCGCCGTGGAGAAGGCGACCGGGTCGGCGAGGAGCGGGGTGATGTCCTTGAAGACGACGCCCTCCTGAGGGAAGTCCGGGACGTCCCTGATGAGCTCGCGCAGCCGCTTGAGGTTGTCGTTCATCCGCGCTCATTCTCCCATCCGGATGGGCGCGACGCACCGATCAGGGCTCCTCGCGGGGGCGCTGGAGCCCTCGCCGGGCGGTGACGGAGTCGACGACCCGCGCGGCGATCGGACCCACCGTGGCGAGGATCAGGACGTACGCGGCGGTCAGCGGCCCCAGCGAGGGCTCGATCCCCGCCGAGACCGCCAGGCCGGCGATCACGACCGAGAACTCCCCGCGCG
>DATKBL010000143.1:0-3425 GCA_035513995.1 Actinomycetota bacterium | reverse complement strand
GCGTCCGAGATCGCGGGGGCGGATCTCGTCGCGAACCCCGGGTGCTTCCCCACCGCCGCGGTCCTGGCGCTGGCGCCGCTCCTGCGGGCGGGGCTGGTCTCCCGGATGGGCATCGTCGTCGACGCCAAGTCCGGCATCTCGGGGGCGGGAAGGACGCCCACGCACGCGGTCCACTACGCCTCGTCCGAGGGGAGCGTGCGCCCGTACAAGCCCGGCGGCGTCCACCGCCACGTCCCCGAGATGGAGGCGCAGCTGGCCGGCGCCGCCGGGGCGCCGGTGGCCGTGTCGTTCGTCCCCCACCTCGTGCCGACAGTGCGCGGCATCCTCGTGACCTGCTATTCGCCGCTCGCCGCCTCTGCCGACGACGACAAGCTCCACGGGGCCCTGTCGAAGGCCTACGCGGAGGCGCCCTTCGTCCGGGTCCTGGAGCCGGGGACGCTGCCCGACACGAAGCGCACGACCGGCGCCAACGCGATCGAGATCGGCGCGGTGCTCGATCAGCACACCGGCACGGCGGTGGTCATGGCGGCGATCGACAATCTCGTGAAGGGCGCGGCCGGCCAGGCCCTCCAGAACCTCAACCTGATGTTCGGTCTCCCGGAGACGGCGGGGCTCGAGGCGGCGGCGGTGTACCCATGAGCGTGACGGCTCCCCGCGGGTTCCGAGCGGGCGGGATGGCCGCCGGCATGAAGGCCAGCGGACGCCTTGACCTCGGCCTTCTCGTCGCCGACGCTCCGGCGGCTGCGGTCGGCTTGTTCACGACGAACGCCTTCCCGGCCGCGCCGGTGGTGCTCTCGCGGGACCGTCTCGCGTCGGGCCGAGCCCGAGCCGTGGTGGTAAACAGCGGCCAGGCGAACGCCGGGACGGGGGAGCCGGGCATGGCCGACGCGCTGGAGATGGCCGAGGCCACGGCGCGGGCGCTGGGGGCGGCCCCCGAGGAGGTCCTCGTCTGCTCCACGGGCGTGATCGGCCCCCGGGTGCGGATGGAGGCGTTCCGGGAGGGGCTGCCTCGCGCCGCGGACGGCGTCGGTGAGGACGGCGGCGAGCTGTTCGCGGAGGCGATCCTCACCACCGACCGGGGGCCGAAGGAGACCCTCGTCGAGACCGATGGGTTCGCCGTCGGCGGCTGCGTGAAGGGCGCCGGCATGATCGCCCCCGACCTCGCCACGATGCTGGCCTTCCTCACGACCGACGCCGACGTGGCGACGGACGACCTTGACGAGATCGTCCGTCGCTCCGTCGGCCCCGTCTTCGGCAGTCTGACCGTGGACGGCTGCTCGAGCACGAACGACACCGTGCTCGTGTTGGCCAGCGGTGCCTCGGGCGTCGCCGCGACGCGAGGGAGCGTCGCGGCGACGGCGCTCGAAGAGGCGCTCCACGAGGCGTCGGTGGATCTCGCGCGGAGGATCGTCGCCGAGGCCGAGGGCTCCTCGAAGACCCTCGTCGTCCACGTGTCGGGCGCCTCCGACGACGACTCGGCCCGGGCGGCGGGCCGCGCCCTCGCCGGCTCGCTGCTCGTCAAGACCGCGCTCTTCGGCGAGGACCCCAACGCGGGACGGCTGCTCCAGGCCGTGGGCGCGGCGGGCGAGGCTCTCGATCCAGCCGGCGTCCGGATCGACCTGGCCGGCCACCGCGTGGTCGAGGGGGGCGTGGTGGCGGCCTTCGACGAGCGGCGTTGCCGGGAGGCGCTGAAGGAGCGCGAGGTCGCCGTCCGCGTGGAGCTCGGGGTCGGGGAGGGCGAGGCCACCTTCTTCGGGTGCGACCTCGGCTACGAGTACGTCCGGATCAACGCGGAGTACCGGACGTGAGCGGGGGCGCCGTGACCCAACCTCCCCGCGAGGAGACCGTGGCGAAGGGGCGTGTCCTGCTCGAGGCCCTCCCCTACATGCGGGAGCACTTCGGCGCGGTCGTCGTCGTGAAGCTCGGCGGGGCGGCGATGACCGACCCGGCGCTGCTCGCAACCTTCTCCCTGGACGTGGCCCTCCTGCGGCAGGTCGGCGTCCGACCCGTGATCGTGCACGGCGGCGGCCCGCAGATCACCCGGGAGTCGGAACGGCTCGGGCTCACCCCTCGCTTCGTCCGAGGCCTGCGCGTCACCGACGCCGAGACCCTCGAGGTCGTGCGCGGGATCCTCCTCGGTCGGATCAACAAGGACCTCGTGAAGGCGATGAACGAGCAGGGGGCTCCGGCCGCGGGCCTCTCGGGCGAGGACGCGGCCATGCTGATCGCGGCTCAGCGAGAGGACGAGCTGGGGTTCGTCGGGCGGATCGTGGAGGTCCGTCCCTACATTCTCGAGTCGCTGATGGAGGGGTTCGTCCCGGTGGTGGCCTCGCTGGCCACCGACGGGGCGGGGCAGTCCTTCAACGTGAACGCCGACGAGGTCGCCGCCGCGCTGGCCGTCGCGCTCGGCGCCTCGAAGCTCGTCTACCTCACCGACGTCCCCGGGATCATCGAGGATCCGGGCGGCACGCCGACCCTGGTCTCGGAGGCCTCGGTTGCGGAGTGCGAGCGGCTCCTGGCCTCGGGCTCCGTCACCGACGGGATGATCCCGAAGATCGAGCACCTCGTGCACGCGCTCCGCGGCGGGGTCGAGCGCGGCCACGTCCTCGACGGTCGCGTCCGGCACTCGCTGATCCTCGAGCTGTTCACGCCGGAAGGACTCGGCACGATGGTCACCCGGGGGGAGGAGGCGTGAGGGCCTCGCCGCCGCTCGTCGACCGCGCCGCCGGCGCGCTGATGGCGACCTACGACCGTTTCCCCGTGACCTTCGTGCGCGGCGAGGGTACCCGGCTCTGGGACGACGATGGGCGCGAGTACCTGGACTTCGCGGCCGGGATCGCCGTCGCGCAGATCGGGCACGCCCACCCGCGCTGGGTCGAGGCGGTCGCGAGCCAGGCCGCGCGGCTCGCCCACGTCAGCAACCTGTTCTCCACGGAGCCGCAGGTCGAGCTGGCCGAGCGTCTCGTCGCGCTGCTCGGCTGGGGACGCGCGTTCTTCGCGAACTCCGGGGCCGAGGCGAACGAGGCCGCGCTCAAGCTTGTTCGGAAGGCGACGGGGAGGCCGAAGGTCGTCGCCGCAGCCGGAGGGTTCCACGGGCGGACCTTCGCCACGCTGGCCGCCACCGGCTACCCCGAGAAGCACGTCCCGTTCGAGCCGCTTCCCCGCGAGTTCGTCCACGTGCCGTTCGGCGATCCGGAGGAGCTGACCGACGCCGTCGACGACCGCACAGCGGCGGTGCTGCTCGAACCCATCCAGGGCGAGGGAGGCGTCGTGCCGGCGCCGGAGGGCTACCTGGCGGCGGCACGCGAGGCCTGCGACGCCGCGGGGGCCCTGCTCGTCCTGGACGAGGTCCAGACGGGCGCCGGTCGCTGCGGCGCGTGGTTCGCGCACCAGCTCGACGGGGTCCGTCCCGATGTGGTGACGCT
>DATKBL010000142.1:0-12999 GCA_035513995.1 Actinomycetota bacterium | reverse complement strand
CCGGATGTCGAAGCCGTAGGTCAGCGAGGTCGAGCCGAGAGCCTCGACACGGAGCTCGACCTCGACGAGGTCGTTGAAGCGGAGCGACTCCGTGAGATCCACGCTCATGTGGACGCGCGGGAGCCGGCCGTAGATCTCGTCGGCGATGCCGAGCGCGTTGAGCAGGCGCGTCTCGGCCTGCTCAACGAGCCGGAACGCGGCGGTGTTATGGTACTTCCCGCTGGCGTCGGTGTCGGCCCACTCGACGCGCCGGCGCACAACGATCGACGCGGGCTCACTCATCGGCGGCGAGTATAGGGTGTCTATTCACGGGCCCCACGCGTCCCACGGGCAGCCGGCCGCGCTCAGACCCGCCCGTCCAGCTCGGTGAGCGCTGCGTCGAGGACCTGGATCCCCGAATCGAGGACCTCGGGGCTCGTCGCCAGCGAGGGGCCGATGCGGAGCGTGTTGGGCGGGGCGGTGGCCAAGGCCACACCTCGCTTCGCGCACTCCTCCGCCACGAACAGCGAGGGCGAGAAGCCCGAGCCAGCAGGGATGGCGTGGCGGTCGGCCTCGACGAACCTCACGCCACTCCCGTCGGGACGCACCAGCTCCACCGCCCACAGCATGCCGGCGCCCTGGACATCCGACACGCTCGGATGCCTTTCCGCCAGCCCCCCGAGGCCCGTCCCGAGGTGCCGCCCCAGCTCCTCGGCCCGCTCGGGTATCCGTTCCTCGATCATCCACTCGATGTTGGCGACCACGGCCGCCATCACGACGGGGTGCCCGGAGAACGTGCTGACGGTCTCCCAGCGGTACGCGTCCATCATCCTCGCGACCTCTCGGCCGATCACCAGGCCGCCGGCCGGGAGCGCCGCCGAGACCATCCCCTTCCCTATCGTCATAAGGTCCGGAGCGGCGTCCACGTGGTGCTGGTACGCGAACCAGCGCCCCGTCCTGCCGAATCCCGTCATCACCTCGTCGGCGATCAGCAGGATGCCGTGCCGGCGCGTGATCTCCCGCAGCTGACCCCAGTACTCCGCGGGCGGGTGGAACATCCCCACCCCGAAGATGGGCTCAGCCACCACAGCGGCGATCGAGTCGGCCCCGACCGTCCGGATGACATGCTCGGTCGCCTCGATGCACGCCAGAGTCTCTCCACCTCGCTTGCAGGCGGGGTACGTGTGGCCGATCGGGCACCGGGAGCAGTAGGGCGCCGGAGCGAAGTGGACGCCGGGCATCGGGATCCCGGGGGGACGGCGAATGTCTTGCGCCTCCGTGGGGGAGGCGAGGATCCCACGCGATCCGGGCAGGCCCATGAGCGAGAGGGCGCCGTGCGTCCACCCGTGGTAGGCGAAGTCCCGCGAGATCACGTTGGGACGGCCCGTAGCGAGCTTCGCCACGAGGAGCGCCAGCTCCACCGCCTCGGACCCCGAGGAAGTGAACCGGATCCTCCCCGCCCAGTCGTCGGGTCCGAGGAGATCCTCGACGATCAGCTTGGCTGCCCTCGCGCGGTAGTCGGTCGCATACCCTTCCCACACGAAGCCGTAGCGCTCGAGCGCCTCCGCGATGGCCGAAGCGATCCGCTCGTTCCGCTGCCCGGCGTTGACGCAGAGGAGCCCGCTGGTGAAGTCGAGCAGCCGGGTCCCATCGGCCAGCTCGAGATGGTCTCCATCGGTGCGCGCGACTGCGCGGTGCTGGTACTCCTCGGGGGTCACGAAGACGTGAGCGTAGTACTCCTCGTCCCACCGTCGGACGAGGTCCCAGTCGACGCCGGTCAGCGGCTCCCGGATGCCCGTCATCGGCTCCCCGAGCGGAGGGAGGCCTCGGTCGTGCTCTCGAGGGCTCCGAGGATCTCGTCGGTGGTCATCACCCACCCCACCTCGCGGCCGATGATGCGGAGGGCCGCCGCCTCACACTCGGGATCCAGACCGGCGGTGGCATCGGAGGCGACGATGACCCGATAGTCCTCGTTGAAGGCGTGAAACGCGGTGGCCAGGATGCAGATCTCCGTCTCCACGCCCGTGAGGATCAGGGTCTCGACACCGAGGTTCTTCAGCAGGAAGGCCAGATCGTTCCCGGAGAAGGCCCCGTAGCGCTTCTTGTGGAGCACAAAGTCCCCCTGGGCGGGCTCGAGCCCGTCGGCCAGGTCGGTCCATCGGCTGCCCACGACCTGCTCGGCCACGTTCGGATACAGATCCCCCACCGACTCCGCCTCGCTCCAGAACGGGTTGGCGGCGTCTGAGCCGTCGGGCCGTATCTGATGCACGACGTAGATGACCGGCACGCCGAGCCCCCTCGCTTCGTCGAGGAAGCCGGCCAGGGCGGGGATGATGCCTCGGCCGGCCGGGACGAAGACCGTGCCGGGAGGGTCGATGGAGCCCCTGTGCATGTCGATGACCAGCACCGCCGCGCGACGCGGGACGGGTGCACCCACTGAGATCACCTCCGGTTCGAGGGCCACCTGCGCCCTGGCGCCTGGCGCCCTCTCGACCGCCCGACTATAGTCTGGCTTTGGATGTCGGGCAATAGATCGTGAGAGGGGGGCTCGATGCACGTGAGGATGAGGAGCGGTCTGGTCATGCTCTCCGCTCTCGCCCTGCTGGCCACGGGGTGCGGGAACGGGGACACGCCGGAAGATCCCGCACCCGATCAACCCGATGCCCTCGAAGGGTTCCGGCTAGGGCTCGCCCTCCCCACCACCGCCGACGATCACCACTGGAGCTATCGAATGGCCCAGGAGGCGGAGGCGTTCGGAGAGGAGACGGGGGTCGAGGTGCAGGTGAGCAGCGCGGTCTTCGACCCTACCGAGGCCGAGCCGGTCATCCGCCAGTTCATCGACGGCGGGTATGACGTCATCATCGCCCACAGCTTCAGCCACGAGCCCGTCATCCGGGAGCTCGCGCCCCAGTTTCCCGACATCCCGTTCGCGCTGGCCGCCGACAGCGGGGACCCGCCCGACGAGAACATGCTGATCTACACGTACAGCTACCTCCAGATGGGCTACACGATGTGCTGGCTGGGGGCCCAGCTCTCCGAGAACGGGGTGCTCGGGGTCGCCGGCGCCGACCAGGTCCCCTACAACACGGAGACGAACGAGGGCTGCCGCGTCGGGGCCGAGGACGCCGTCCCCGGCATCGAGGTCATCGAGGCTTTTTCGGGCGACTTCTTCGACCAGCAGAGGGGACGTGAGGTCGCTCAGAGCCTCGCGGACCAGGGAGCGGACGTCATCTTCGAGAGCGGCGGGACCGACTCCTCGCTGGGGGCGTTCGCCTTCTGCGAGGAGCAGGACCTCATCTGTCTGGGCACCGTCGCGGATCAGAGCGAGATCGCGCCGAACTCCGTCGTGGCCAGCACCGTGATCGACTGGCGTACCTTCCTCACCGACCTGGTCGATCAGGTGTCCCAGGGGACTTTCGAGGCGAGTGAGTACAGCGCTGCATTCCAGAACGACGGACTCTCGGCGATCGCGTTCGAGGGTCCCGCTGCCGAGAAGGTCCCCCAAGAGCTCCAGGACGGTTTCTGGGAGATGATCGATGCGATGAGCAACGACGAGATCGATCTCCCCGAGAGCACGGTGCACCCGGGCCTGCCATAGGGCCGACCGGCGGTAGCTGATGACGGAGCCGATCGCCGGACTGGCGGGGGTCTCCAAGAGCTTCGGTTCCCTGCGCGCCGTGGACGACGTCTGGTTCGACGTCGCGCCGGGCGAGGTCCACGCACTCTTCGGTGAGAACGGCGCGGGCAAGACGACCGCGATGAAGATCCTGGCCGGGCTCCTCCAGCCCGACGAGGGTCAGGTGACGCTCCGGGGACGGAGCGAGCGGCTCAGGAGTCGGAAGGACGCCGCGCGAGCGGGGATCGGCTTCGTCCAGCAGCACTTCAGCCTGGTGGACGAGCTCACGTGCGCTGAGAACATGCTCCTCGGGCAGCCGACGGGCGGCTTCCTCATCGACCGCGGATCCGCGGCGTCGCGGCTGCAGGAGCTCTCCACGCGGTTCCAGCTCCACGTGCGTCCCGAGACGCTCGCGGGAGACCTGTCGATGGGTGAGCGACAGAGACTGGAGATCCTGATCGCGCTCTCGTGGGGCACCTCGGTCCTCATCCTCGACGAGCCCACGGCGGCGCTGGGCGTGTCTGAGTTCGACGCGCTCCGGCAGATCGTGTCGGATCTGAAAGCGGATGGGGTCGCGATCGTCTTCATCACGCACAAGCTGCCAGAGCTCCTGGCCGTGGCCGATCGGGTGACGGTCATGCGCCGGGGCAGGGTCGCCTGGCGCGGACGGGTATCCGATACCGACCCGGAAGACCTCGTGGTCGCGATGGTCGGCGAACTCCCTCCCAACCTCCAAGACGCGCGCGAGACTCGAGCCGAGCGAGGAGCCGAGCCGGTCGTTCGGCTAGTGGGAGTCTCCACCGAGCCCAGGGCCGGCGCCCAGCCCCTGAGCGACATCTCCCTCGAGATCTACCCGCGAGAGATCGTGGGCGTGGCGGGCGTGGCGGGGAACGGGCAGCGAGAGCTCGCGCTAGTCCTCGTCGGTGTCTGGCCACCCGACGCAGGGCGGATCGAGCCCGACGACGTCGAGGCCGCGTACATCCCCGAGGACCGAGCGCTCGACGGCCTCGCGCTCGACCTGCCGAGCGCCCGTAACGCGATCGTTCGGTCACACCCGAGGCTGGCGTCGTCGTTCCTCCGGCGGCTCTCCCCCTCGGACGTCAACCGCTTCACGCGCACGATCATGAGCTCGCTCGACGTCCGGCCCGCCGACCCGCATGCCCGCACGGCCTTGCTCAGCGGGGGCAACCAGCAGAAGCTCGTGCTGGGGCGTGAGCTCGCGGAATCGCCTCGCCTGATCGTCGCCCACAACCCCGCCCGTGGGCTGGACCTCCGCACAGCGCTCGAGGTTCGAAAGAGGCTTCTAAGAGCCCGCGACGAGGGCACCGCCATCGCGCTGATAACACCCGACCTCGATGAGCTGCTGACCCTGTCCGACCGGGTCGTGGTGCTCTACGAGGGCGCGCTGGTGGGCAACCTCGCTAGGAACGAGATCACCGCCACCAACCTCGGCCGGCTGATGAGCGGGATGGGATGACGCAGGCCGTCGACCCACGACCCGAGGGGATCCAGGGACGCGCTCGGTCTCTCGCCCGCCTGTGGAGGGACTCGGCGATCTGGACGCTCCTGGTCGCCGGAGCGCTCGCCCTCATTCTGGGAGGCCTACTCGTCCTGCTGATCGGGGTGAACCCCCTGGACGCCTATCGATCCCTCTGGGACGGGGCCTTCGGCAGCCGCCAGGCCATCGGCGAAACCATGCTCCGCTTCGGCCTCTACTCGATGATCGGCATCGGTCTCATACCGGCCCTGCGGGCGAACGTCATCAACGTGGGGGCCGAGGGCCAGGTCGCGATGGGCGCTCTGCTGGCGGGGGCCACGGCGATCGCGCTGCAGGAGGCTCCTGGACCGCTGATCATCGCCTCCGCCGCCCTGGCGGGGGCCGTCGGAGGGGCCGCCTGGGCGCTGATCCCGGCGCTGATGCGAAGTCTCCTCGGGGTGAACGAGATCCTGACCACGCTCACCTTCAACTTCATCGGGACCTTCGTGCTCGCGTGGCTCCTCACCGGTCCCCTCCAGGGGTCCGGCGCCCACCTGGCCCAGTCGGACATCACCCCCGAGCACGCGTGGCTGCCCCCGATCATCCCTGGGACGCGAGCGCATCTGGGGCTCGTCCTCGTCCTGCTGGTAGCGCTCGCCGTGGCGACGTTCGAGAGGACCGCGGCCGGGTACCGCGTCGAGCTCTACGGGTCGAACCCCTCCCTGGCCCAGATCGCCGGGATCCGCCCCGCCAGGATCATTATCGCCACGATGCTGGTGGCCGGCGCGGCCGCGGGGATGGCTGGATGGATGCAGGTCGCCGGGGTCGACCGTGCCGTCTACGGGACGGTGGCCCGAGGAACCGCGTTCGTCGGGATCCTCGTGGTCTTCCTCGGAAACGCCCGTGTGGCGGGGACGCTGGCCGCCGCCCTCTTCTTCGCCGCGCTGTCCACGGGAGGAGAGTTCATGCAGATCGGAGCCGACGTCTCCCCCGAGCTGATCGGCGCCATCCAGGGTGTCGCGCTGCTACTCGTCGCCGCGCGCCTCCGCCGTCGAGGAGCCGTGTAGTGGCGGATCTCGCGTTCTGGTCGGCGGTCCTCGCCAGCGCCGTCCGCCTCACGGTGCCGACCCTGCTGGCTGCGACCGGCGAGCTCGTTGCACAACGGGCCGGCGTCCTGAACCTGGGCTTGGAGGGGATGATGATCTCGGGCGCATTCTCCTCCTTCGCGGTGGTCGTGGCGACCGACAACTGGGTCCTCGGCCTCCTGGCGGGGGTGGGTGGAGGTCTGCTGATCGGCGCCGTCATGGTCGTGATCTCGGTGCGGGGAGGGGGCAACCAGATCGTCACCGGCCTAGCGCTCACCCTGTTC
This sequence comes from Actinomycetota bacterium, assembly GCA_035513995.1. GTDB lineage: Bacteria > Actinomycetota > UBA4738 > UBA4738 > CALAEC01 > DASUTW01. Next base: position 6,558 of record DATKBL010000142.1, on the reverse strand, counting down.
GGCCTGGGGGCCGCGGCGTTCCTCAACGATCAGCTACGGGACGCCCTCCACACGGTGGAGACCTTGCCCACGATCGGCATCCCCCTGCTGAAGGACATCCCGCTGGTGGGCCGGGCACTCTTCGAGCAGAACGTGCTCGCGTACCTCGCCGTCCTGCTCGTGCTGGTGGTCGCAGGCGTCCTCCGGTGGACCCGGTTCGGCCTCGAGGCCACGGCGATCGGGCATGCTCCGGGATCGGCCGCGGCGAAAGGGGTCGCAGTCCGGAGGATCAGGTCGGTTGCGACCCTGATCGCCGCGGGAGCCGCGGGGCTCGGCGGGGCCGCCATCTCCATCGGCGCCGTGGGGAACTTCGGCCCGAACATGACCGCGGGGCGCGGGTTCGTCGCGATCGCCGTCGTCCTGCTGGGCCGCTGGAAGCCTGCGTGGACGGTACTCGGCGCGTTCGTCTTCGGCTTCACCGACGCGCTGCAGCTTCGGCTCCAGAACCTGCTCGACGTGCCCGTCCAGATCCTTGCCGCGCTTCCGTGGGTCGCGGTGCTGCTCTTCCTCGCGGTCGGCCCACGGCTCAGCCACATGCCGGCCGCTCTCGGTCGCGACCTCCCGGAGATCGGCTAAGACTTGCGGGATCCGGCTCATCGACCGCATCCACGATAATCGGCAGAGGCGAGTCAGAGAGGAGAAGGACGATGGCGGACGAAGCAGGCTCCACCGGCCCCACGAGCCGGTCCCACGGTGACCCCGGCGAGGCCCACAATCCCGTCGCGCCGTATCTCGCGGTGGGTCTGTCGACGGTCGTCTACGGCATCGGCGAGCGTAGGCACATCCAGCGGAACCTGGCCATCATCGAGGACGGGATCCATGCCGCGATGTCGATCATCGGCATCAACATGCCGGTGAAGGTCATCGCCCTCGCGGAGGGGGCCCTCACCGGCTTCACGGACGAGGCCTTCGACGTCCCCCACGTGACCGCAGCGCGAGATCTGTTCATCGACATCCCCGGGGAGGAGACGGAGGCTCTCGCGAAGCTCGCCCGCCACTACGAGACGTACCTCCTCGTCCAGTGCAAGGCTCGTTGGCCCGAGGTGATGAAGGACCGCTACTTCAACACCCTGTTCGTGATCTCGCCGCAGGGCGAGGTCGTGCATCGGGCGGCGAAGAACCACCTCTGGTGCCGGGAGCGCTCCTGCACGCCCCACGACGTGTACGACCGGTGGGTCGAGCTCTTCGGGGACGGGATCGACGCCTTCTATCCGGTCCTCAGAACGGACGACATCGGGAACATCGGGGCGATCTGCTGCAGCGACGGCGAGTACCCGGAGGCGGTACGCGCCCTCGCCTTCAACGGGGCGGAGGTCGTGTACCGCCCGAGCGAAGCTGTGCCGATGACCAATGTCGGGTACCCGGGGGGCGGCACGTGGCTGCTGCAGAACCGGGCCCACGCGCACTTCAACAGTCTGTATCTCCTGTGCCCGAACGTGGGGCCGGTCTACCTCCATCCCGAGATGCAACATCCCTACGACATCGGCGGGGGGCACTCGCACATCGTGGACTTCCAGGGGAACGTGGTCTCCTACAGCCCGTCCGGCTACAACACGTTCGTCTCCGGGATCATCGACATCGAGGCACTTCGTCAGTTCCGCGTGATGAACCTCAACAGCAACTGGATCAAGGATCTGCGGACCGAGGTCTTCAGGAAGATGTACGACGAGCCCATCCACCCCCGGAACCTCTGGTTGGAAGAGGATCCGAAGCGCCACGCGGAGATGGACGAGGTCTACCGCGACAACATCCGCCGTCTCATCGAGCGCGGGACCTTCACCCCACCCGCACACGACTTCCCAGGCGCCCGCTACTATCCGGCGCCGGGAGACGGGGAGGGGGACTGGCAGGCGACACAGAGCCTGTGGGATTCCTGGACGGAGTAGACCTGGAGACGCGGGACCTACCCCGCCGCCTCGAGGAGCGCCCGCCAGACGGTCTCGGGGGTGGCGGGCATGTCGAGATGGTCGACGCCGCGGGGGGCCACGGCATCGAGGACCGCGTTCATCACGGCCGCGGGCGCGGCGATAGCTCCCGCCTCTCCTGTCCCCTTCGCGCCGAGCGGATTGACCGGCGAGGGCGTCACGGTCCGGCCGAGCGTGAACGAGGGGAGATCGGCGGCTGTGGGCAGCGTGTACGAGAGCAGCGAGTCGGACACGAGCCGTCCGTCCTCCGCGTAGACGGCCTCCTCGAACAGTGCTTGACCCACGCCCTGAGCGATGCCCCCCCTGATCTGCGCATCGACCAACAGAGGGTTCAAGACACGACCGCAGTCGTCAACCGCCACGTAGCGAATGAGCTCCACTCTGCCCGTCTCCGTGTCCACCTCGACGACGGCGACGTGCGCGCCGAACGAGTGCGTGAAGCCGGGGGGATCGTAGACGACCATCTCGTCGAGCCCCGGTTCGACGCCCTCCGGGAGATCACCTGCGGCGTAAGCGGCCCGCGCAACGTCCTGGATCGACACCTCGGTCCCGGTCGAGCCGTGGAAACACCCATCCCGGAACTCGAGCTCGCCGTCGCTCGTCTCGAGGAGATGTGCCGCGATGGTCCTCGCTTTGGCGAGAACCTTCCCCACGGCCAGATGGATCGCCGTGCCACCCACGGCGAGGCTCCGAGAGCCGAACGCGCCCTGGCCGGCGGGCACGACCGCCGTGTCCGCAAAGCGCACCGCGATCGATCCAAACGGGACCCCGAGCTCGGCGGATACGAGCTGCTTCCAGGCGGTCACGTGGCCCTGGCCCTGGGGGGAGGTCCCGCTCAGCACCTCGACGGCGCCCGTCTCCGTGAACCTCACGCGCCCGGTCTCCCATCCGCCGAACCGGTAGTTGCTCGCGGCCAGGATGCTGGACGGGCCCGCGCCGCCCGACTCCACGTAGCAGGAGAGCCCGATGCCGAGCTCCACCGCGCCCCCCTCCTCGCGTCGACGACGCTGCTCGGATCTCAGTCCCTCGTAGCCGGCCAGCCGGAGCGCTCGGTCGAACGGGAGGGGCGCGTTCAGCGAGTCATACGGCGGGCCCGCAGCGCTCTCCACGTACTCGCCCGAGGGCAGGAAGTTCCGTCGGCGGATCGCGACGGGGTCCGACCCCACCTCAGCGGCCAGCGCCTCGATGCCTCGCTCGATGGCGTAGACGGCCTCGGGACGGCCGGCCCCTCGGTACGAGTCGGTGGGCGTCTGGTTCGTGAAGACGCCGACGCAGGACACGGAGTAGGCCTCCGCGCGATAGAGGCCTCCATACAGGAACATCCCCAGGGTGGGGACTCCCGGGGTCTCGAGCTGAAGATAGGCGCCCATTGAGGCCTGGAGGCGGACCCTGATCCCCCGGATGTCGCCCTCTGACGTGGCCGCGATCTCGACATCCTGCACCTGCCCTCGGCCGTGGGTAGTGGCCGCGTGGGCTTCCGATCGCTCCTCGACCCACTTCACCGGGCGACCCAGACGACGCGCGAGGGCCAGGGCGAGAGCCTCCTCCGCGTAGACGTTGAGCTTGGCCCCGAACGCGCCACCCACATCGGGGGCGATGACCCGAAGAGACCCCTCCGCCATGCCGACGCACTCGGCCAGCGTCGTCCGCACGACGTGCGGCAGCTGGGTCGACGTCCACACGATGAAGCTCTCGGGGCCCGGGGAGGGCTCCGCGAGGACGGCTCGGCCCTCCATCGGACTCGGGATCACTCGCTGCTGCCGGTACCGGCGACGAACGATCACATCGGCGTCACGGAAGGCCAGGTCCACGTCTCCGCGGGCGTACATCGACTCGAAGCACACGTTCGTCCCAAACGACTCGTGGACGAGGGGAGCTCCCTCCGCGAGGGCCTGCTCGATCCCGGGCACGGCGGGCAGCACCTCGTAGTCGACGCGGACCTGTTCCGCGGCGTCCTTCGCGGCCGCGAGCGACTCTCCCGCCACCACGGCCACCGCGTCCCCGACGTGACGAACGGCGTCGGCCGTGAGGGGCCAGTGGTCCGGGATCCTGATGTCGTCGGTGACCGGCCACACCATGGGGAGCGAGGCGGCCCAATCGTGGAGCAGATCGGCCCCGCTCCATGCCCCCGCGACGCCCGGATGTCGCCTGGCGGCGTCGAGGTTCACTCGGCGGATGCGAGCGTGTGCGTGAGGCGAGCGGACCAAGACCATCCAGAGCAGCCGGCGCCGATCGATATCGCCCACATAGCGGCCCGACCCCCGCAGGAAGCGCTCGTCCTCAACCCGAGGGACGGCGTCACCGAAGCTGACCGTTTCCGGTGGGGTCACCCGCGGATTATACTGTCGCTCATCAGACATCAAGCAACAGCGTTGAGCAGGCCGTTCGAGCCCGTCGCCCGCTGAGCGAGCACGGTCGAGGGGACCGACGATGACCGAGAACGTTCGGGTGGCCGTCGCCGTGAACGGAGTGCGGCGGGAGGCAACCGTTGAACCTCGGACCTTCCTCTCCTCCCTTCTCCGAGATCAGCTCGACCTCCCGGGGACCAAGGTGGGCTGCGACACCTCTTCATGCGGCTCGTGCACGGTCCTGCTGGACGGTGAGTCGGTCAAGTCCTGCACGGTCCTCGCGGTTCAAGTGGATGGGCGGGAGGTTCTGACGATCGAAGGTCTTAGCCCGGCCGGGGAGCTTCACCCCGTCCAGGAGGCGTTCCGCAGACACCAGGCACTCCAGTGCGGTTTTTGTACTCCGGGCATGGTGATGGCCGCAGTAAGTCTCCTCGCCGAGGACCCGGATCCGACCGAGGAGGACGTTCGGAGAGGGCTCACCGGGAACCTCTGCCGATGCACCGGGTACGAAGGCATCGTTCGGGCGGTGCTGGAGGCCGCAGCGGGCCCGGCCGAGGCCCTTCCGTGATCCCCGCGCCCTTCGAGTACCAGGCCGCCTCCTCGCTGGACGACGCTATCGAGCGTCTTCGGCGCCATGGTCACGACGCGAAACTTCTGGCCGGAGGGCAGTCCCTGCTCCCACTCATGAGGCTTCGCATCGCTCGACCCGCGATCCTCATCGACATCGGGCGCGTCGAAGACCTCTCGTTCATCCGAGAGGAGGCCGATCGGATCAACATCGGACCGCTCACGAGGCATTCGGATCTCGCGCGGTCCCCCGTTCTTCGAGCGCGATGCCCCATCCTCCCGTACGCCGCGAGCCTCATCGGCGACCCGCAGGTACGGCACCGCGGGACGATCGGGGGCGCCCTCGGACACGCCGATCCCGCCTCCGACCTGGCGACCGTTCTCGTCGCCCTCGGGGCGGAGATCCGCGTGCGAGGGGCAGGATCGGAGCGCGCGGTGCCGATATCGGGGCTTTTCGCCGACCGCTTTCGGACGACCTTGGGTCCGGACGAGGTCATCGCGGCGATCGGTGTTCCGGCCATGGGATCGTCGGATGCGTGGAGCTACGAGAGAGCCGCCGTACGGCCCCAGAGGACGCTCGTTGCGGTCGCCGTGGTGCTCCGCGGGGTGAACGGCAGATCGGGCGACGTGGCCATCTCGGTGGCCAACATGGGACCGGCGCCTCTCCGCGCACAGAGCGCGGAGCGGATGATCCTGGAGGGCGGCCTCACGGTCATCCCCGAGGCGGCCGAGGCGTCGTCCGACGGAACTGCTCCCATCTCCGACGCCGACGCCTCGGCCGACTATCGAAGGCATCTGGCCGCCGTCCTGACCCGTCGGGCCCTCCTTCGCGCCGCGAGCCGGCTGTCGGGGCGATGACCGGACGTTCAACCGATGTCGGACGGCCCGGGGACGAGCCGGCCGGACCACGCAGCCGAGCCGCCGGAGGACGCTCCTGACAGTGAGGCCGAGGCCGCGCAGCGATCAGCGCCTCGGGTGGCGCATCGCATTCACCACCCTGATGACGGCCGGGATGGTGCTGGCCATCTTCTCGGCCCCCATCGTGAGCGTGCTGGCCTCCTTCCTGATCGAGGACATGGGGATCGACAGGACCCAGCTGGGCTGGATCCTGTCGATCTACGCGGGGGTCGGCGCGGTCGGCTCGCCGCTCGCCGGCCGCCTCAGCGACACCCTGGGCGGTCGACTGGTCCTGGCGGGAGCGTTCGCCGCGGCGGGGGCGGGGATCCTGGGCATCGCCCTGGCGCGCTCCTACGGATGGCTCCTGGGGATGGCGGTCGTCTCCGGGATCGCCTGGGCCAGCGCCAACCCCAGCACGAACAAGCTCGTCGCCTCCCAGATCCCCCGGGGGCGGCAGGGCGTGATCATGGGCGTGAAGCAGTCGGGCGTGCAGCTCGGCTTCTTCCTCGGAGGGGCCCTCCTCCCCCTCGGAGCGCTCACGATCGGGTGGCGCCCGACGGCGGCTTTGGCGGCGGCCGCCTGCGGGATCGGGCTCGTGGCCACGCTCCTCTTCCTCCCCCCGGAGGCGCGGGCGCCCTCCGGCCAGACGCCTCCCGAGCACGCCTACCGACGATCGCCCTCCGCCCAGTGGCTCACCTCCTACGCCTTCCTGATGGGCGCCGGGATGGCCGCGGTCTCCACCTACCTCCCGCTCTTCGCCCAAGAGTCCGTCGGGCTCACGC
>DATKBL010000141.1:0-2613 GCA_035513995.1 Actinomycetota bacterium | reverse complement strand
CGGGCGCGAAGAGCTCCGAGACCTGGCCGCCCACCCGCTGGGTCGGGCTGTCGGGGGTGACGAACTCGGGGAACTCCGCCTCCAGCGCCTCCAGCTCGCGGACCATCTCGTCGTACTCGGCGTCGGAGACCTCGGGGTCGTCCTCGACGTAATAGCGGTACTGGTGGTGGCGGATCCCCTCCCGCAGCTCCTCGATCCGCTGCCGGACCTCCGAGCGTCGTCGCTCCTCCTTCTTGCGCCGATCCTCGCTCATCGGGGCACAGGATAGTCAGAGGCGGCCGGCGGCGATGATGCGCTGGAGGAACGTGCGCGTGCGCGGGTGCTCGGGCTCCGAGAACATCTTGTCGGGCGGCCCCTCCTCGAGGATCACGCCCTCGTCCAGGAAGCTCACGCGATCCGCGATGTCCTTGGCGAACCCCATCTCGTGGGTCGCCAGCACCATCGTCATCCCGGCCTCCGCGAGCTCGCGGATCACGTCGAGGACCTCGGCGATCAGCTCGGGGTCGAGCGCGCTGGTCACCTCGTCGAGGAGCAGGAGGTCGGGCTGCATCGCCATCGCCCGGACGATCGCCGCCCGCTGCTGCTGTCCGCCGCTGAGCCGGTCGGGGTACTCGTCGCGCTTGTCGAGGAGGCCGAACCGACGGAGGAGCTCGTCGGCCCGCTCCGCGGCCTCGTCACGCGACAGCCCGAGCGCCTCGACCGGCCCCAGCACGATGTTCCGGAGGACCGTCATGTGAGGGAAGAGGTTGAACGCCTGGAAGACGATCCCGATGCGTTTCCGCACCTCGTTCTCGTCGACCCGACGAGCGGTGATGTCCTCGTCGCCGAGGACGATCCGCCCCGCGTCGATCGGTTCGAGGAGGTTCACGCATCGGAGCAGCGTGGACTTGCCCGACCCCGACGCGCCGATGAGCGCGATCACCTCGTGGCGCGCCACCTCGAGGTCGACGCCGCGCAGCACCTCGACGCGTCCGAACGCCTTGTGGACCCCCTCGATCGCGACCGCCCGGGTCACAACGCGCTCCCCGCCTGGTGGCGACGCCGCTCCCGGGCGACCAGCCAGTCCGTGAACCTGGCGAGCGGGATCGTGATCAGCACGAACAGCAGCGCCGTCGCCAGGTAGGGCGTGTAGTTGAACGACCCGGCGACGTCCACCTGCGACTGCCGGAACGTCTCAAGCACGCCGACCAGCGCGAGCAGCGCGGTGTCCTTCTGGAGCCCGATGAAGTCGTTCAGCAGCGGAGGCACGACGCGGCGAACGGCCTGCGGCAGCACGACGAACCGCAGGCCTTGCCACCTGGTCAGCCCGAGCGAGCGGGCGGCCGCGACCTGGCTGGGATGGACCGAGTCGATCCCGGCCCGGTAGACCTCGGCGACGTACGCCGAGTACACGAGGACCAGCGCCACGACGCCCCAGAAGAACGGCGATCTCGGCACGCCCTGGAGCTGCAGCGCGGGGGCGCCGAACCCCAGGATGTAGATCACGAGGATCGTGGGGATGCCTCGGAACAGATCGGTGTAGCCGAGCGCAAGCGCGCGGATGGGGAAGAAGACCGGCCCCGGGAGGCTCCGCAGTACCGCGATGAACAGCGCCAGCACGAGGATGAAGACCTCCGCGATCATGAACGCCCCGACGTTCTTCAGGAACTTCCGGGAGATGTCCGGGAACGACTCGCGGAAGACCTGCGCGTTGAAAAACGAGCGCTTGACCTCCGGCCAACCGGGCGAGTTGATCACCAGCAGGATGAGCACGGTGAAGAAGATCACGGTGCTGGCCACCGCGATGGGGACGCTGTAGCGCCCCTCCCAGTGCCTGCCTCCGAGGATCCGCGAGCGACGATCGCCCGGGGGCAGCGGCGGCGACGGGCTGCCGGGCGGGGTCGCGATGCTCATCTCCCCGCCCGGGGCCTACTCGAGGACCGGCGCGTCGGTCCTGTCGGCCAGCCACTCCTGCTGGATCGACGCCAGCGTCCCGTCCTCCCGCAGGCGGTCGAGCGCCTGGTTCACGCAGTCCACCAGGGGGTTGCCGTCCTCGAAGACCATCCCGAAGTACTCCTGCTCGCCGACCGTCGGGAACTGCCCCACGATCGTCCCGTCGTCGAGCTGGACAGCCACGATGAAGAAGGCGGTGGGCAGGTCCACCACGATGCCGTCCACCTGGCCGTTCTCCAGACCGCTGATCGAGTCGTTCAGCGTGTCGTAGACGCGGGGGTCGCCGTCGGGCTGGATGTTCTGCTCGATGTACTCGAAGCTCGTCGTCCCCACCGGCGCGCCGAGCGTGTACTGCTTCAGCTCCTCGAGCGTGGTCGCCTCGGCGATCGGGCTCCCCGAGACCGCCACGAGCGCCTGGTTCACGTCGTAGTACGAGTCGCTGAAGTCCACCGCCTGGTCGCGCTGGGGTCGGTACGAGATCTGGTTGATGTCGAAGTCGAAGTCCTTCGGCCCCGGACGGAACGACTGGTTGAACGGCACCTCGGTCCAGGCGACCTGGTCCTCGGTGAAGCCGAGCTCGCCGGCGACCGCGTAGGCCACCGCGCTCTCGAAGCCCTCACCGGTGGAGGGGTCGTTGATCTCCCAGGAGGACCCGTCGGGCGTGCCCCCCTCGAACCACGG
>DATKBL010000140.1:0-21007 GCA_035513995.1 Actinomycetota bacterium | reverse complement strand
GAGATGGTGATGCCCGGTGACAACACCGAGATGACCGTCGAGCTGATCGCCCCCATCGCCATGGAGGAGGGGCTGCGCTTCGCGATCCGCGAGGGCGGCCGCACCGTCGGCGCCGGCCGGGTGACCAAGATCCTGGAGTAGCCTGTGCCCAAGTCCGACAAACGTCCGACGATCACGCTCGCGTGCCAGGAGTGCAAGCGGCGCAACTACGCGACGCGGAAGAACAAGGTCAACGACCGGGAGCGTATCGAGCTCAAGAAGTACTGCCGGTGGTGCCGACGGCACACCCTCCACAAGGAGACTCGCTAGGTGGTCAGGCGACTGGGCCCCGGGCCCTCACCTTGCCGAAGCGGATCGCGACGGCGAGGGCCTGGAGCTTCGAGTGAACGCCCAGCTTGGTGAGGATGTTCTGGACGTGCGTCCGGAGCGTGTGCCGGCTGATCCCCAGCTCGCCGGCCATCTCCTCCGGCGAGAGCCCGTCGGCCATGCGCTGGAGGATCTCGATCTGACGCGGCGTGAGGCGTTCCACGCGGGTCCTCGCGGCGGCGTCCTCCTGGCGCAGGTCTCCGAGCTCGGCGAGCATCCGGTGGACCTCCTGGGGATCGAACCCGGGTCGGCCGGCGAAGGCCGCACGGACCGCGTCGGCCACCTCGCTCACCGGCCGGACCTTCGAGACGAATCCGGAGGCGCCCGCCTCCATTGCCCGGGCCAGCGTCACCTCGTCCTCGTCGGCCGTGAGCACGACGATGCGCGCGTCCGGGAACAATCGCTTGATCTCTCGGGTCGCGGCGATGCCGTCCATCTCAGGCATCTCCACGTCGATCAGGACGACGTCGGGACGCTCCACCGCGACCTTGTCCACGGCTGAGCGACCGTCGGTCACCACCTCGGTCACCACCAAGCCCCGCTCGAGGTCGATGACGGTCTTCAGCGCCTCGGCGAAGCTCCGGTGATCGTCGGCGATGAGGACGCGGATGCGCTGCTCACGCTGCCGTCGCCCTGAGGCCATTTCCGGAATCCTCGCATCCCCACACTGCTGTTGCCAGCATGGTCCCACAAGTGGCCGGGCTCCGGAACCCGTGCTTGACCCCAGTTCCTACCGTTCGGTAGCCTTCTCCGGGCTTCCGCGAGGAGCGAGATGGGACGTCTGGACGACAGGGTGGCGGTGATCACCGGCGCCGGCCGAGGGATCGGCCGAGCGACCGCGGTTCGCTTCGCCCAGGAGGGCGCGGCCGTGGTCGTGAACGACGTCGACGCCGATCCCGTCGAGGAGACCGCCCGGGCCGTGAAGGAGGCGGGAGGCGAGGCCCTCGTCTCCACGCACGACACGGTCGAGCTCGAGCAGGCCAGGGCGATGGTGGAAGCGGCGACCGACCGGTTCGGCAAGCTCGACATCGTGGTGAACAACGCCGGGATCACCCGGGACCGCACCTTCCACAACCTCGACGACGAGACGTGGGACCTGGTGCTCGACGTCAACCTCAAGACCGCCTTCCACACCACACTGGCCGCGATGCCCTACCTGAGAGGAGCGGCGAAGAAGGAGATGGGGGAGCAGGGGAAGCCCGGGTACCATCGCAAGGTCGCCTTCACCACCTCGGTGGCGGCCCTCGTCGGCAACCCGGGGCAGGCCAACTACACGGCCGCGAAGGGTGGGCTCGTGGCGCTGACCAGGACCCTCGCGCGCGAGCTCGGCCCCTTCCAGATCAACGTGAACGCGGTCGCCCCCGGGTTCATCGAGACCCGCCTCACCCAGGCGAAGCAGGAGGAGGGCGATCTCGGCGTCCCCGAGCAGATCCGGCAGATGGCCCTGATGCTGATCGCCCTCGGTCGGTACGGTCGGCCTGACGACGTGGCGAACGCCCACCTCTTCCTGGCGAGCTCCGAGGCGGACTACGTCTCGGGCGTCGTCCTCCCGGTGGCGGGCGGGCAGCTGGGAGCCTGAGTCGTGGCCCTCAACCGTGAGCTCGAGGGGAAGGAGTACCCGGGGGTCACCTACGAGGTAGGCCGGGAGAAGATCCGCGAGTTCGCACAGGCGGTGGGGGAGACGAACCCGATCTATCACGAGCCGGAGGCCGCGAAGGCCGCGGGGCATCCGGAGCAGGTGGCCCCACTGACGTTCCCCACGGTGCTGCACCTGAGGTCTGGACCTCAGGTGGTGATGGATCCCGGACTCGGGCTCGACTACTCGCTCGTGGTCCACGGGACCCAGGAGTTCGAGTACCGGCGCCCGATCGTCGCGGGCGACATCCTCACCGCCACCCCTCGTATCGCCGAGATCACCGCGAAGGGACCCCACGAGTTCCTCACGATCGAGACGACGATGAACGACGCCGAGGGCGAGACGGTGTGCGTCGCGCGGGCCACCCTGATCTCCCGCGGGACGGCGGAGAGGTGACCATGGCGCGACGAAGCTTCGACGACGTCAACGTGGGCGAGGAGATCCCCGAGCGCTCGAACGTCCTGGATCGCGCGCAGCTCGTCCAATACGCGGGCGCCTCCGGCGACTTCAACCCGATCCACTGGAACCCGGACTTCGCGCAGATGGTGGGGCTGCCGGGTGTGATCGGCCACGGCATGTTCACGATGGCGCTCGTCACCAGAGCCCTCGCCGAGTGGGCCGGCGACCCGGGCGCGGTCAGGCGCGTCCGCGTGCAGTTCCGCAAGGAGGTCCTCCCCGAGGAGAAGGTCGTGGCCAAGGGGAGGGTCCTCGAGAAGGACGAGACCGCTCGGACCGTCCGCCTCGAGCTTTGGGCCGAGGTCGAGCGCGACGGCAAGACGCTTCAGCCGATCAAGCACGGCGAGGCGATCGTCGAGCTCCCCTGAAGGTGTCCCATACCGCGGTAACCTGCCGTGACATGGTGGGGTCCAACGCGCTGGTCGACGCCGAGCTGCTGGAGGCGTGCCGGAACGGTGATCCGGGGGCCTTCCAGGAGCTCGTCGAGCGGACGCAGCACCGGCGCAGGATCGGACCGCCGACCAGGACCTGATCCGGCGGGCGCTCGAGGAGCTGCCCGCGGGGCTGCGCACGACGCTGGTGCTCCACGAGTTGTACGGGGTGAGCTGCCGGGAGATCGGTGAGGAGTTGGGGGTCTCGGAGGGAGCCGCGAAGGTGCGGCTCCACCGGGCGAGGAAGCGGCTGAAGGAAGCGATCCATGGCGCGAGCGAACATGCGGTGTGAGGAGGTCGTGGCCCTGCTCCCCGGATACGCGGGGGAGGAGGAGCCGTACCCGCACGGGCTCGAGGTCCATCTTGCGACCTCAGGTCCTGTGCCACCGAGGACGCCCGTTACCGGGAGGTCCTGAGCGGCGTCCGGGCCCTTTGGGACTCGGGTCAGAAGGCGCCTAACGGGCTGGCGCTCAGGGTCGCGGAGCGGACCGCGAGACCGGACGTGGCATGGCGCGGCCACGCCCGTCGGCTGAGGCGCGACCCGCGCACGCGCTACGCGGCGGTGGGGATCGGCGGCGCCGTGGTCGGCGCGGCCGCGATCGCGTTCCTCGTGCGCCGCTCGTCCAGGCGGTCCGACGTCCCCTAGGCGACGTCGCCCGCCAGCTCTTGCGAGAGGCGCTGGAGGCGCCGCTCCACCCCGCGCAGTCGCCGGGTGAACACCGCGGCGTCCTCGGGCCGGGGGTCGCTCGCGTAGAGGCTCGTCAGCTCCTCAACCGAGGCGCGGAGCGCCGTCAAGGACTCGTCGAGGACGGCCTCCTGACGGCCGGCGGAGGCGCGCAGCACCCGCTCCATCGAGGCCGACTGGTCCTCCCCGGATCTCCTGACGGCGTCGAGCAGCGCTCGGAGCGACTCGGTGATCGCCTGGAGGCTGCGTCCCTGCTGTCCCGCATGGCGGCCGACGAGCTGGGTCACGAGGTGGATCGCCTCCTCGCGCATCGAGCCCGCGGTGCTGTCGATGCGGCGGGCGAGGTCGGCCTGGATCCCCTCGAGGACTGTGCCGGTCCGGGTCGCGACGTCCTCGACCTGGGCCTGGAGGCTGGCCACTTCTTCCCGCAGCGCCTCCTCGGCCTGACCGACCGACCGGCGGGTCTCCTCGGCGGAGCGGTCCAGTATGAGCTGGAACCCGTCGCGGATGCGGCCCGTGACCTCGGTGAGGCCCTGCCCGACCCGGTCGGCGAACTCGGCGCCGCGCCGCCCGGACTCCTGGATGGCCGCGTCGACGGCCTCGAGACGCCCCCCGGCGCGTCGCTCGGCCTCCTCCGCGCGCTCGGCGATCGTCGCGATCTCGCCCTGCATCCTGCGGGCGACCTCGGCGAGCCCCTCGGCCGCCTGTCCGGCGTAGTCGTTCATCCGCTCTCGCTGGCGTTCCAGGCCCGCCTCGAGCCGCTCGAGCCGCTCGACGAGGTCTCGACGGAGGGCCTCGGTCCGACCCACAAGCGACTCCGCGTCGCGCGCCCGCTCCTCCAGCGTCTCCATCGACTCGGTCAGCCTCCGCGCCAGGTCGGCGTGGATGCCCTCGAGGACGACCCCGGTGCGCTCGGCGGTTCCGTCCACGATCGAGCGGAGCTCCTCCCGCAGCTCCCGGGCGGCCTCGGCGGCGAACGCCGACTCGGAGCTCACCGCTGCCTCCAGGCGCTGGAGCTCTCCCCCGACCTCCTCGCGGACCCGTTCGAGCTCGGCGCGGACCCCCGCTTGGATCCGGCGGTGCATCTCGTTGAGGCCTACGCCCATCCGCTGGGAGAACCGGGCGAGGTCCTCGCGCTGGCGGGCGATCTCCTCGGTGGCGCCGGAACCCTCCATCTCGCGGGCGCGCTCCGAGACGTGCTTGACGGCGTCGCGGGTGGCCTCGGCGAGCTGGCGGATCGCCCCCTCCATCCGCGCCACCCGGATCTGGAGCGACTGGAAGCGCTCGTCGGTGTGGGAGAGGAGACCTCGGATCGCGTCGTCCTGGGCGAGCGCAGCCAGGACCCCTTCCTTGAGGTTCTTGCCCGCGTCGGGGCCGCTCGCCCTCCAGACCTCGGCGGCGAGGTGGCGCATCAGCTTTCCGGCGGACCGTTGGAGCGTCGCGAGGCCCTCCTCGAGGCGCTCGTCGATGATCTCGGTGTACTCGGCGAGGTGGCGCTCGAGCTCGGAGGGCTCGTCGCCCTCGAGCCGCACGGTGCGATCTGACGGCTGGCGCCCGCCGGGCTTTCCCGCCCGCGGATCGCGGATCCGCTGCATGTATCCTCGCGTTCTGGGCCGCGCGAGGCTCCCGCAAGTGTAGGGCAGGGCCGCGGGGCGGTCACGCACCCCGGAGATCGGCGACCTTTGCCGGTCGTGGGGGGAGTTCGTATACTGGGACTCCCGCGTTACCGATATACTCCCGGTGCCGAGGGCCGTAGCTCAATTTGGCAGAGCACCGGTCTCCAAAACCGGCGGTTGGGGGTTCGAGTCCCTCCGGCCCTGCCGAGTAAGGAAGCAGGGATGAACAGACAAGCGAAGCGAGCGATGCAGCGTCAGCAGCGCGCGGGCGCCGAGCGCGCCCCCACCCCGGCTCGCCGGAAACAGGCGGTCGAGGCGAAGAAGCGCGAGCGGACGGGCTTCCGGCAGTTCCTGCGCGAGGTGCGGCAGGAGCTGAAGAAGGTCAACTGGCCCGACCGCAAGCAGATGCTCACATACACGACCGTGGTGCTGGTGACCGTGGTCGTGCTGACGAGCTTCGTGTTCGCCCTCGACTTCGTGATCGGCAAGGGCATCTTCACCGTCTTCGGCGTCGAGTAGGCCGCGCCCATGGATGAGACCCCCCAGGACGACGAGCAGCCCGAGGCCGTCGTCTCGGAGCAGCCCACCGAGACGGGGGACGAGGTCGAGCCCGCGGTCTCCGGCGACGAGGCCGAGGACGCGACGGTGACCGAGGAGGACGGGAAGGTTCCCGCTCCCGGCGAGGCAGGCATGGCCGAGGATCACGACGTCGTCCCTTCGGAGCTGGAGCAGGAGGCGAGCGACGAGGACGCCACGGAACAGCAGCGCGAGGCCGTCATGGCCGAGCAGGCCGAGGAGGGCGCGGAGGCCGGCGGCGAGGAGGCCGCCTCCCCCGCGGAAGAGGCGGCGATCGAGACGGCGGATGAGCCGGACCAGCCAGTCGCCGAGGAGCCCTCCGTGGAGGAGCCCTCCTCGGAGGCTGAGCCCCCCGAGGGGCCCGAGGAACCCCCCGCAGGGCCCGAGCCCGCCGAGGAGCCCGAGGAGCCCGCCGCGAGCGACGCGTTCGCGGGGCCGGGGGACTGGTACGTGATCCACACCTACGCCGGCTACGAGAACAAGGTGAAGACCAACCTCGAGTCGCGCATCCAGACGATGCAGATGCAGGACAAGATCTTCTCCGTCTACATCCCCATGGAGGATGTGATGGAGATCAAGGGCGGGCGCAAGCAAGTCGTCCAGAAGAAGGTTTTCCCGGGCTACCTGCTCGTCAAGATGGAGTACGACGACGACTCCTGGTACGTCGTCCGGAACACGCCCGGGGTGACGGGGTTCGTGGCCGCGGGGACGGGGCAGAAGCCCACGCCCTTGCCGCGACACGAGGTCGAGAAGTTCCTCGCTCCCCAGAAGGAGGAGGCGAAGCCCCAGTTCCGACTCGAGTTCGAGGAGGGCGACGTGGTGCGGATCATCACCGGGCCCTTCGCGGACTTCAACGGCACCATCAGCGAGATCAACGTGGACCAGTCCAAGGTCAAGGTGATGGTGAACATCTTCGATCGCGAGACCCCGGTCGAGCTCAGCTTCGACCAGGTGGCTCGCGTCTGACACTGTGGGAGGCGCCCCCGGGCGCCGCACGGACCACGAGGAGGAACACGATGGCACAGCGACCGCGCAAGAAGGTCCTGGCGGTGGTGAAGCTGCAGATCCGCGCGGGGCAGGCGACGCCTGCCCCCCCGGTGGGCACCGCGCTCGGACAGCACGGGGTCAACATCATGGAGTTCTGTAAGGCGTACAACGAGGCCACGCAGTCTCAGATGGGCCAGGTGATCCCCGTCGAGTTGACGATCTATGAGGACCGCTCGTTCACGTTCATCACGAAGCAGCCCCCGGCCGCCGAGCTCCTGAAGCAGGCCGCCCGGGTGGAGAAGGGTTCCGGCGAGCCGAACCGCGAGAAGGTCGGGCAGGTTTCCCGCAGCCAGGTTCGCCAGATCGCGGAGACGAAGATGAAGGACCTGAACGCGCGCGACCTCGAGAACGCGATGCGGATCGTCGAGGGAACCGCGCGCTCGATGGGCATCGAGGTGGTGGGCTGATGGGCGGCAAGCGCTACGCCGACGCCATGAAGTCCGTCAACCGCGAACAGCTGTACACGCCGGGCGACGCCCTTCGGATCCTCCACGAGCTCCCGAAGGCGAAGTTCGACGAGACCATCGAGCTCGCCTTCCGTCTTGGGGTGGACCCGCGGAAGGCCGAGGAGATGGTCCGAGGGACCGTCTCGCTTCCGCACGGGACCGGTCAGACCGTACGCGTCGCCGCCTTCGCGGTGGGCGACAAGGCGCGCGAGGCGCGGGAGGCCGGCGCCGACGTCGTCGGCGGCGAGGACCTGCTCGAGGAGGTGCTCGGCGGTACGATCGAGTTCGAGGCCGCCGTCGCCACGCCCGACATGATGCCGATCGTGGGGAAGGCCGGCCGGGTGCTGGGGCCGCGGGGCCTGATGCCGAACCCCAAAGCCGGCACGGTGACCGAGGACATCGGCAAGGCGGTCGAGGACATCAAGGGCGGGAAGCTCGAGTACCGCGTGGACAAGGCTGGCAACCTGCACGTCATCATCGGGAAGCGGTCCTTCGAGCTGAAGGCGCTGACCGAGAACTACGTCACCGTCGTGGACGAGGTGTTGCGGGCGAAGCCCGCGGGGGTTAAGGGGAGATACATCCGCTCCGCGACGCTGTCCTCAACGATGGGCCCGGGGATCCGCATCGACCCGGCCAGGGTCAAGGACCTGGCCGAGTCGATCCCCGCCTGACCACGACTGTTGTGGGCGTGGTGTCGCGCGTGTATCCTTGGGCGCGCCGCAGAAAGCAGGGGCGGGCAGCCGCGTAATCTCCGGGAATTCGGAGCACCTGCCGAGGCAGCGAGGCGCCTTCCGCGCTGTGCTGCGGAGGCGCTTTTCTCATGTGAGGACGAGGATGCCGAACCAGCAGAAGGTCGAGAAGGTCGCGGAGATCAAGGAGCGGCTCCAGGCCGCCCAGGCCGCCTACTTCGCCGACTACCGCGGCCTCTCGGTCCCAGACATCGGCGAGGTGCGCACCGCGCTCGTCGAGGTCGAGGCCCAGTTCGCGGTCCTGAAGAACACTCTGACCCGCCTGGCGGTCCGGGATCTCGAGCTTTCCGAGCTCGAGGAGTTCCTGGAGGGCCCGACCGCGGTGGCCTTCGTCCAAGGGGACATCGTGGCGGGGGCGAAGGCCCTCGTCGACGCGTCGAAGCGCTTCCCGGTGCTCGAGGTGAAGGGCGGCCTGGCCGAGGGGCGCGTCTTGGGAGCCGACGAGATCAAGGCGCTGGCCGCCCTCGAGACCAGGGAGGAGATGCTGGCCAAGATCGCGGGCCTCCTCTCGATGCACATGCGCCAGGCGGCGTTCCTCCTCGAGGCCCTGCAGTCGAAGTTCGCGGCGCTGCTGGCCGCTTACCGCGAAAAGTTGGAGGAGGAGACTCCCGCGGAGGAGCCCGCCGAGCAAGAAGAGACTTCCGCCGACCAGGCGGAGGAAGAGTCCGACGAAGAGCAGGAGGAAGGATAGATGGCCAAGCTCTCGAGCGATGACCTTCTCGAGGCCTTCAAGGAGATGACCCTCTTGGAGCTCTCGGAGTTCATCAAGCAGTTCGAGGAGACCTTCGACGTGGAGGCCGCGGCGATGGCCGCGCCCATGGTGATGCCCGGGGCGCCCGGCGCCGGCGGTGACGGCGGCGCCGCCGAGGAGAAGGACGAGTTCGACGTGGTCCTCAACTCGGCAGGCGACAAGAAGATCCAGGTCATCAAGGAGGTGCGCGCCCTCACGAACCTGGGCCTGAAGGAGGCCAAGGAGCTTGTGGACGGCGCCCCGAAGCCGGTCCTGGAGAAGGTCAATAAGGAGACCGCCGAGCAGGCCAAGGAGAAGATCGAGGCCGCCGGCGGAACCGCCGAGCTCCAGTAGGTGGCTGTCGCCCGCCGGCCAGGCGAGCGGGCCGTTCCCGGACGGGGGGCGGCCTATCTCTCGGCGTCCCCGTTGACACCCCGCTTGGTGAGGCCTAAACTAGCGGTTTGCCGTGCCGTCTCCCGCGTACCCGAGTTACACGCATGTCGTTTCCCTAGGGGGGGATCTCTTTGCCGAACGCCGTGACCGGTCGTGAGCGCGTGTCCTTCGCCAAGCTCCAGGAGCCCCAGGAGCTTCCTGACCTGATCGCGATACAGCGGGATTCCTTCGATTGGCTCATCACCGAGGGGCTGCGCGAGGTCTTCGAGGAGATCAGCCCGATCGAGGACTACACGGAGACCTACGAGCTCCGCTTCGGTGACTTCTGGTTCGAGGACGTCAAGCATTCGGTGGACGAGTGCAAGGACAAGGACATGACGTACTCGGCCGGCCTCCACGTGCAGGCGGAGTTCATCAACAAGCAGACCGGCGAGATCAAGTCGGCGCCGGTCTTCATGGGCGAGTTTCCGATGATGACCGAGCGCGGGACCTTCGTCATCAACGGCACCGAGCGCGTGGTCGTCTCCCAGCTGGTGCGCTCGCCGGGCGTGTACTTCGACCAGCAGCTCGATAAGACGGCCGACAAGGACATCTACATCGCGAAGATCATCCCCGCGCGGGGGGCGTGGCTCGAGTTCGAGGTGGACAAGAAGGAGCTGGTCGGCGTCCGCATCGATCGGAAGCGCCGCCAGAACGTGACGGTCCTCCTGAAGGCGCTCGGGTGGTCCAGCGACGAGATCCTGGAGCTGTTCGACAACGCCCCCACGATCGCCGCGACGCTCGAGAAGGACGGCCTGGAGACTCCCGAGGAGGCGCTCGAGGACATCTACCGGAAGCTCAGGCCCGGCGAGCCCCCCACCGCCGAGTCGGCCCGGAACCTCCTGGAGAACCTCTTTTTCAACCCGAAGCGCTACGACCTGGCCAAGGTCGGGCGGTACAAGGTGGACAAGAAGTTGGGCGAGGTGGACGACCTCCTCAAGACCCAGCTCAAGCGGCGCTACGAGACCCTCCGTGAGCAGGACAAGCCCGAGCGGAAGGAGTACGAGCAGCCGAGGTGGCGCGTCTTCTCCCAGCTCTACGGCAACGAGCGCGGCGCGGCGCCTTTCAAGTCGGTGCTTACCTACGAGGACATGGTGAAGACGATCCGCTACCTCGTGCGGCTGCACGCCGGCGTGGAGGGCTTCGACACCGACGACATCGATCACTTCGGGAACCGGCGCCTCCGCTCGGTGGGCGAGCTGATCCAGAACCAGATCCGGATCGGCCTCTCCCGCATGGAGCGCGTCGTGCGCGAGCGGATGACCACCCAGGACGTCGAGGCCATCACCCCGACGACGCTGGTCAACATCCGCCCCGTGGTCGGCTCGATCAAGGAGTTCTTCGGCACCTCCCAGCTGTCGCAGTTCATGGACCAGACCAACCCGCTGGCGGGGCTGACCCACAAGCGGCGCCTCTCGGCCCTCGGCCCGGGCGGTCTATCTCGTGAGCGCGCTGGGTTCGAGGTGCGGGACGTGCACCCCTCCCACTACGGGCGGATGTGCCCGATCGAGACCCCGGAGGGCCCGAACATCGGCCTGATCGGCTCGCTCTCGTCCTTCGGGCGCATGAACGACTTCGGGTTCGTCGAGACCCCCTACCGGAAGGTGCAGCGCGGGAAGGTCACCGACCAGATCGACTACCTCACGGCCGACGAGGAGGACCTCCACGTCATCGCCCAGGCCAACGCCGAGCTCGACAAGAACGGTCGGTTCGTGGGCGACCGAGTGCTGGTCCGGAAGAAGGGCGGCGAGGTCGACTACGTGCCCTCGTCGGAGGTCGACTACATGGACGTCTCGCCGAAGCAGATCGTCTCGGTGGCCGCCGCCATGATCCCGTTCCTGGAGCACGACGACGCGAACCGCGCGCTGATGGGCGCGAACATGCAGCGCCAGGCCGTGCCGCTGATCCGGGCCGAGGCTCCGCTGATCGGGACCGGCGTGGAGCTGCGGGCGGCGGTGGACGCCGGCGACGTGGTGATGGCCGAGAAGGCCGGGACGGTCGAGGAGGTCTCGGCCGACCTGGTGACGATCAAGGAGCGCGACGGCAACGTCCGTCCCTACAAGCTGCAGAAGTACCGCCGGTCGAATCAGGGGACCTGCATCAACCAGCGTCCGGTCGTGGACGAGGGCGATCGGGTCTCGGCCGGCCAGATCATCGCCGACGGTCCATCCACCGACGAGGGCGAGATGGCGCTGGGCAAGAACCTGCTGGTGGCCTTCATGTCGTGGGAGGGCCACAACTACGAGGACGCAATCGTCATCTCCGAGCGGCTCGCCAAGGAGGACGTCCTGACCTCGATCCACATCGAGGAGCACGAGGTGGATGCCCGCGACACGAAGCTCGGCCCCGAGGAGATCACTCGGGACATCCCCAACGTCTCAGAGGAGATCCTGAAGGACCTCGACGAGCGCGGCATCGTGCGCGTGGGCGCCGAGGTCACCACCGGCGACTACCTCGTGGGGAAGGTCACGCCCAAGGGCGAGACCGAGCTCACCCCCGAGGAGCGCCTGCTTCGCGCGATCTTCGGCGAGAAGGCGCGCGAGGTCCGGGACACCTCGCTAAAGGTCCCGCACGGCGAGTCGGGCAAGGTGATCGGCGTCCGG
The DNA here is from genome assembly GCA_035513995.1 of Actinomycetota bacterium. GTDB lineage: Bacteria > Actinomycetota > UBA4738 > UBA4738 > CALAEC01 > DASUTW01. Next base: position 9,234 of record DATKBL010000140.1, on the reverse strand, counting down.
GTGTTCACCCGGGAGGACGGTGACGAGCTGTCGCCCGGCGTGAACCAGCTCGTCCGTGTCTACGTGGCGCAGAAGCGAAAGATCTCCGACGGCGACAAGCTCGCCGGGCGCCACGGGAACAAGGGCGTGATCGCCAAGGTGCTCCCCGAGTTCGACATGCCGTTCCTTCCCGACGGGACGCCCGTGGACATCATCCTGAATCCGCTGGGCGTGCCCTCCCGGATGAACCTGGGGCAGGTGCTCGAGACCCACCTCGGATGGGCTGCCCACCAGGGGTTCAAGTCGAACGGCAAGGATCACGAGGGGCCGGTGTTCGTCTCCTCGCCGGTCTTCGACGGGGCGCGCGAGCACGAGATCAAGGAGGCGCTGACCACGGCGAGGCCGAACGAGGACGGCGACCGGCTCGTCGACGAGCACGGCAAGGCCACGCTCTTCGACGGGCGCACCGGGAGGCCGTTCGAGCAGCCGGTGACGGTGGGCTACATCTACATCCTGAAGCTGCTGCACCTGGTGGACGACAAGATCCACGCACGGTCCACAGGGCCGTACTCGATGATCACGCAGCAGCCGCTCGGCGGGAAGGCGCAGTTCGGCGGGCAGCGGTTCGGCGAGATGGAGGTGTGGGCGCTCGAGGCCTACGGCGCGGCCTACGCTCTCCAGGAGCTGCTGACGATCAAGTCCGACGACGTCCTGGGCCGGGTGAAGGTCTACGAGGCCATCGTGAAGGGCGAGAACATCCCCGAGCCGGGGATCCCCGAGTCCTTCAAGGTCCTCATCAAGGAGATGCAGTCCCTCGCGCTGAACGTCGAGGTGCTCTCGGCTGAGGGCCAGGAGATCGAGATGCGGGAGACCGACGAGGACGTCTTCCGCGCGGCCGAGGAGCTGGGCATCGACCTTTCCCGGCGCGAGCCGGCTGGAGCGGATTTCGAGTGACGAGTCTCGAGAGGAGCTGAGCGCGTGCTCGACGTGAACTACTTCGACGAGCTGAGGATCGGCCTGGCTACGGGCGACCAGATCCGAGCCTGGTCCAACGGCGAGGTCAAGAAGCCGGAGACGATCAACTACCGCACGCTGAAGCCCGAGAAGGACGGGCTGTTCTGCGAGCGCATTTTCGGCCCGACCCGCGACTGGGAGTGCCACTGCGGGAAGTACAAGCGCGTCCGCTTCAAGGGGATCATCTGTGAGCGCTGCGGCGTGGAGATCACGCGGGCCAAGGTCCGACGCGAGCGGATGGGCCACATCCAGCTGGCCGCTCCCGTCACGCACATCTGGTACTTCAAGGGCGTCCCATCGCGACTGGGATATCTGCTCGATCTCGCCCCGAAGGACCTCGAGAAGATCATCTACTTCGCCGCCTACGTCATCACGCGGGTGGACGAGGATCGCCGTCACAAGGACCTCCCGGGGATCGAGAAGACGATCGCCGAGGAGAAGTCCGCCGTCGACGGCCGCCGAGACGAGCAGATCCAGGCTCGTCTGAAGGAGCTCGAGGCTCGGATCAAAGAGCTCGAGAGCGAGGGAGCGAAGAAGGCGCAGCTCACCGCGGCCAACAAGGAGGCGCAGCGGGAGATCGACAAGATCACCGAGGCCGCCCGCGGCGAGACCGAGCACCTCGACGACGTGCTGTCGGCGTTCAAGGGCTTCCACGTCAAGCAGCTCGTGGCCGACGACTCCGTGTACCGGACGCTCCGGGACCGGTTCGGCGACTACTTCGAGGGCGGCATGGGGGCTGAGGCGATCCGCGAGCTCCTCGCGGGCCTCGACCTCGAGGCCGAGGCCGAGGACCTCCGCGAGACGATCAAGACCGCGAAGGGCACCCGGCGCCAGAAGGCCATCAAGCGCCTGAAGGTGGTCTCCAGCTTCATCGGCACCAAGAACTCCCCCATGGGGATGGTGCTCGACGCGATCCCGGTGATCCCTCCCGACCTGCGCCCCATGGTGCAGCTCGACGGAGGCCGGTTCGCCACGAGCGACCTCAACGACCTCTACCGGCGCGTGATCAACCGGAACAACCGGCTGAAGCGGCTCCTCGACCTCCAGGCGCCCGAGATCATCGTCAACAACGAGAAGCGGATGCTCCAGGAGGCCGTGGACGCGCTGTTCGACAACGGGCGGCGCGGCCGGCCGGTCACCGGCCCGGGCAACCGTCCGCTGAAGTCCCTGAGCGACATGCTGAAGGGCAAGCAGGGTCGGTTCCGGCAGAACCTCCTGGGGAAGCGGGTGGACTACTCGGGCCGCTCGGTCATCGTGGTGGGCCCCAACCTCAAGCTCCACCAGTGCGGCCTGCCGAAGCAGATGGCGCTCGAGCTCTTCAAGCCGTTCGTGATGAAGCAGCTCGTCGACCGGGGTCTCGCCCAGAACATCAAGAGCGCGAAGCGCATGGTGGAGCGGGCGCGGCCGCAGGTCTGGGACGTCCTCGAGGACGTCATCAAGGACCACCCGGTGATGCTGAACCGCGCCCCCACCCTGCACCGCCTCGGGATCCAGGCGTTCGAGCCGGTGCTGGTCGAGGGCAAGGCGATCCAGATCCACCCGCTGGTCTGCCCGGCCTTCAACGCGGACTTCGACGGCGACCAGATGGCCGTCCACCTCCCGCTCTCGTCCGAGGCTCAGGCGGAGGCCCGGATCCTGATGCTGTCCACGAACAACATCCTGTCGCCGGCGCACGGGCGGACGATCGCCTCGCCGACCCAGGACATGGTGCTCGGGATCTACTACCTGACCGCGTCCGACGATAAGCCCGAGAAGCCGGAGGAGATCCCCAGCTTCACGGGGGTGGCCGAGGTGCTGATGGCGCTCGACCGGGGGACCTTGGGTGTCCACGACTGGGTGCGCGTCCGGCTCCCCGGCAAGAACGTCCCCGAGGTCGAGGACGACGGCGGGGTCCCGCGGATCGAGACCACGGCCGGTCGCGTCCTCTTCAACGAGGCGCTGCCGCTTGACTATCCGTACGTGAACGACCACGTGATGAAGGCCGAGGTCAGCAAGATCGTCGACCAGTGCGTCCGCACCTACGCGCGCAGCGACATGGCTCGGGTCCTCGACAGGCTCAAGGAGCTCGGGTTCCAGTACGCGACGCGCGCCGGGCTCACGATCGGCGTGGACGACGTGACCACGCCGAAGGCGAAGCAGAAGATCCTCGACGGCTACGAGCGTGAGGCCCAGAAGGTCGAGGGCCAGTACCGGAAGGGGATCATCACCGACGACGAGCGGCGCCAGGAGCTGATCGAGATCTGGACGCGCGCCACCGACGAGGTCCGCGACGAGATGGAGGCGGGCTTCGACAAGTTCAACCCGATCTTCATGATGGCCCACTCGGGCGCCCGCGGGAACATCATGCAGATCCGGCAGATCGCCGGGATGCGTGGGCTGGTGGCCAACCCCCGGGGCGAGATCATCCCGCGGCCGATCAAGTCGAACTTCCGCGAGGGCCTGACGGTGCTCGAGTACTTCATCTCGACGCACGGCGCCCGGAAGGGGCTGGCCGACACCGCCCTGCGGACCGCCGACTCCGGCTACCTGACGCGGCGCCTCGTGGACGTGGCGCAGGAGGTCATCATCCGCGAGGACGACTGCGGGACCGACAAGGGGATGATGCTGGAGGTCACGCGCGAGGGGCCCGAGGGCGACCGCGTCCCGCTTCCCAACCTCGAGACGAGGCTCCTCGGACGGATCCTCGCGGAGGACGTCCGGGTCAACCGCTCCAAGATCGCCTCGGCCGGAGACGAGCTGACCGACGAGCTCATCCAGGCGCTGGGCGACGCCGGTGTCGAGGAGATCTCGGCGCGCTCGGTCCTGACGTGCGACGCGGTCTACGGAGTCTGCAGGCTCTGCTACGGGCGAAGCCTGGCCACCGGCCGGCTCGTCGAGATCGGTGAGTCCGTCGGCATCATCGCGGCGCAGTCGATCGGCGAGCCCGGCACGCAGCTGACGATGCGGACCTTCCACACCGGCGGGGTGGCCGGCGAGGACATCACGCACGGCCTGCCGCGCGTAGTCGAGCTGTTCGAGGCGCGGCGTCCCAAGGGCGAGGCGCAGATCACCGAGCTCTCGGGGACGGTCGAGATCGAGGAGGACGAAGAGAAGGGCGTCCGCAAGGTCACCGTGACCTCCGACGATGGCGAGCAGGTCCAGTACGCGGTGTCACTCCGCGCGCGGCTGACGGTGACCGACGGCGACACGGTCGAGGTCGGCCAGCAGCTGACCGAGGGATCGGTCAACCCGCACGAGAAGCTGCGGGTCGAGGGCGTGGGTGCGGTCCAGCGGCACCTCGTCGAGGAGGTCCAGGGCGTCTACCGGAGCCAGGGCGTGACGATCCACAACAAGCACATCGAGCTGATCATCCGGCAGATGCTTCGGAAGGTGCACATCCTGGAGCCCGGCGACTCCGAGTTCCTCCCCGGCGAGCTGGTCGACCGCCGGAGGTTCGAGGAGAAGAACGCCGAGGTCGTCGAGGGCGGCGGCGAGCCGGCGTCGGCTCGGCCGATGCTCATGGGCATCACGAAGGCCTCGCTGGCGACGGAGTCGTGGCTCTCGGCGGCGTCGTTCCAGGAGACGACCAGGGTCCTCACCGACGCGGCGATCAGCGCCAAGTCCGACCCGCTGCTCGGCCTCAAGGAGAACGTCATCATCGGGAAGCTGATCCCGGCCGGGACCGGCATGACCCGGTACCGGAACCTCATGGTCCGGATCAACCCCGACGCCATCCCCGAGTACTGGCTGGCGCGCCAACAGGCTCCCGAGGGTGGGCTCGACGAGGGCGAGATGACCGAAGAGGAGGCCCGCCGGGTGCTCTTCGGCGACCGCGGCGGCGACGGCCAGGGCGGGGGCGAGGGGGTCCCGTCCGAGGTCGGCGAGGAGGCGTGATCGAGGGCCGCGCGGGCTCGGGTCCTCATCGGTAGCCTATCCCCGCGATGACCGACTACGAGCCATCCACCTACGGCGACGAGATCGCCGACATCTACGACGAGCTCCATGGCTGGCACCTCGACACGGGGACCGCGGTCGAGACGCTCGGGCGGCTCGCCGGTGACGGACCGGTGCTGGAGCTCGGGGTGGGGACGGGGCGGATCGCCGCGCCCCTCGCCGAGCGGGGCATCGAGGTCCACGGGATCGACGCCTCCGAGGTCATGGTGGCGAAGCTGCCGGAGAAGCCCGGCGGCGACCGGGTCCGGGTGGCGATCGGGGACTTCGCCGACGTGGACGCGCCCGCCGACTCCTACTCCATGATCTTCGTCGTCTTCAACACGCTGTTCGCCCTGGAGTCCCAGGAGGAGCAGGCGCGGTGCTTCGCGAAGGTTGCAGACCGCCTCGCTCCCGAGGGGATCTTCGTGGTCGAGGCTTTCGTGCCCGACCCCGGGCGTTTCGATCGCGGCCAGCGCGTGGAGGTCGCCCGGGTGGAGACCGACAGCGCGGTGCTCAACGTCTCGGTGCACGATCCCGTGGGCCAGCGGGTCGTCTCGCAGCACGTGATCATCCGGGACGGGACGATCCGGCAGGTCCCTGTGGAGGTGCGGTACGCGTGGCCCTCCGAGCTCGACCTGATGGCCCGACTGGCCGGCCTGGAGCTCCGCTCCCGTCACGACGGGTGGCTGGAGGAGTCCTTCACCGCATCGAGCGCACGGCACGTCTCGGTCTACGAGCGCGCCTGACGCCTGACGGTCGGCTCGACCCGCCCGCCTCACGCGGGTCGCTCGCCGTCGGGGGGAGCAGGAAACCGTTGCCACCTCGCGGGCGCCTTGCCGCCGGACGGCCGGGCCCGATGATGCGTATACTGAACACGTCTCGAAGGCCACCTCGGGGGCCTTCGATTGACACTGTTGTGGCACGGCTATAAGGTTGGCGATTGTGGTCTGGGCACCCCCAGGCCATGGTGCGTCTCGCAACCCCAGGAGAACCAAAGGGCCATCGGCACGAGTTCTCGGCCCTGGAACCCGGCCGCTGGCGGTCGGCTTCTGGACGGTTCTCGTGGCCACTTCGAGGAAGACGAGGACGGGAGAGGTATGCCGACGACCCAGCAGCTGGTCCGCCGGGGCCGGAAGGACCCGAAGGCGAAGACTAAGAGCCCGGCGCTCAGGGGCTCACCCCAGCGCCGAGGCGTGTGCACGCGCGTGTACACGACGACGCCGAAGAAGCCGAACTCGGCCCTTCGGAAGGTCGCGCGCATCCGCCTGACCAGCGGCGTCGAGGTCACGGCGTACATCCCCGGGATCGGGCACAACCTCCAGGAGCACTCGATCGTGCTCGTCCGTGGCGGCCGGGTGAAGGACCTCCCCGGCGTCCGCTACAAGGTCATCCGGGCGGCCCTCGACACCGCGGGCGTGTCCGACCGGAAGAAGGCGCGCTCGAAGTACGGCGCGAAGAAGGGGGGCTGAGGAGCGTGCCCAGGCGAGGAGCCGCCTCGAGGCGAGCGACGCAGCCCGATCCCATCTATCAGAACCCGCTGGTGACCCAGCTGATCAACAAGGTGATGAAGGATGGGAAGAAGAGCCTCGCCGAGCGCTTGGTCTACGACGCGCTCGAGCGGATCAGCGAGCAGACCGCGAACGACCCGGTGCTGACGCTGAAGAAGGCGGTCGAGAACACGCGGCCGCTGCTGGAGGTCCGCTCCCGACGTGTCGGTGGCGCGACCTACCAGGTTCCCGTCGAGGTGAAGCCGCAGCGGGGGACGACCCTCGCGCTCCGGTGGCTCGTGGGGTTCGCGCGGCAGCGCCGAGAGCCCACGATGTCAGCACGCCTCGTGGGCGAGATCATGGAGGCCTCCCAGGGCCAGGGCTCCGCGGTGAAGCGGCGGGAGGACATCCACAAGATGGCGGACGCGAACAAGGCGTTCGCGCACTACAGGTGGTGATCGTGGAAGGACATCCGCGAGGCCCGGGCGACCGGGCCGCAGGCGAGGGGAGGCCGTAGTGGCCGTCCCCGCGAGGAAGATGGACATGGCACAGCCGGCGGAACAGGTAAAGGGGCAGCAGAAGGCGGGAGGCCAGAAGGGTCTGGTCATCCGCGAGTACCCCCTGTCCAGGACCCGGAACATCGGGATCATGGCCCACATCGACGCCGGCAAGACCACGACCACCGAGCGAATCCTCTACTACACCGGCAGGACCTACAAGGTCGGCGAGGTCCACGAGGGCACGGCCGTCATGGACTGGATGGTCCAGGAGCAGGAGCGCGGCATCACCATCACCTCCGCCGCCACGACCACCAAGTGGAAGGACCACTGGATCAACATCATCGACACGCCGGGCCACGTGGACTTCACGGTCGAGGTCGAGCGCTCCCTGCGTGTCCTCGACGGCGCCGTCGCCGTCTTCGACGCGGTCGCCGGGGTGGAGCCGCAGTCCGAGACGGTGTGGCGGCAGGCCGACCGCTACCGCGTCCCGCGCATCTGCTTCGTGAACAAGATGGACCGTGTGGGGGCGGACTTCGAGCGAACCGTCTCGATGATCGAGGATCGGCTCCACGCCGTGCCCCTCGTCGTCCAGCTCCCCTGGGGCCTGGAGGACTCCTTCGTCGGCGTCCTGGACCTCGTCCGGATGAAGGGGCTCCGCTGGATCAGCGAGAAGGGCGAGGACTGGGAGACCGTCGAGATCCCCGAGGAGCTGCGCGAGACGGCCCTCGAGTGGCGTCACCGCCTCTACGAGCAGCTCGCCGACCACCACGAGGGCCTCATGGAGAAGTACGTCGCCGGCGAGGAGCCTCCCCCAGAGGATCTGCTCCAGGCGCTGCGCGACGCCACGCTCGCCGTCGAGGGCACGCCGGTCCTCGCCGGGAGCGCCTTCAAGAACAAGGGCGTCCAGCCCCTGCTCGACGCGGTGATCGACTACCTCCCCTCACCGATGGACGTCCCCCCGATGGAGGGCATCGTCCCGGACGCGGGGGAGAAGGAGGTGCGCTCCGCGGACGACGAGGCGCCGTTCTCCGCCCTGGCCTTCAAGATCATGTCCGACCCCTACGTGGGGCGGCTGACGTACCTCCGCGTGTACTCCGGCACCCTGCGTGCCGGCTCGCACGTGCTGAACTCGACGAAGGATCGCAAGGAGCGCGTCGGCCGGATCCTGCAGATGCACGCTAACCACCGTGAGGACAAGGAGGCGATCTTCGCCGGCGACATCGTGGCTGCCGTGGGGCTGAAGCACACGACCACCGGCGACACGATCAGCGACCCGAGCCACCCCATCCTGCTCGAGTCGATGTCGTTCCCCGCGCCGGTCATCTCCGTGGCGATCGAGCCGAAGACCAAGGCCGACCAGGAGAAGCTCTCGATCGCCCTGCAGCGCCTCTCCGACGAGGACCCGACCTTCGTGGTCCGCTACGACGACGAGACCGGGCAGACGGTCATCTCGGGGATGGGGGAGCTTCACCTCGAGGTGCTGGTCGACCGGCTGATGCGCGAGTTCAACGTGGACGCGAACGTCGGGAAGCCCCAGGTGGCCTACCGAGAGACGATCCGCCAGCCCGTCGAGAAGGTTCAGGCGCGCTACGTGAAGCAGACCGGCGGCCGCGGGCAGTACGGGCATGTCGTCATCGCCCTCGAGCCGACCGGCCCCGGCGGCGGCTACGAGTTCGTGGACAAGATCACCGGAGGCAGCATTCCGCGCGAGTACATCCCGTCGGTGGACCAGGGCATCCAGGAGGCGCTGGAGACGGGTGTCCTCGCGGGATACCCGGTCGTCGACGTGCGCGCGACGCTCGTGGACGGGTCCTATCACGAGGTGGACTCCTCGGAGATGGCCTTCAAGGTGGCCGGGCAGATGGTGCTGCGCGAAGCGGTGAAGCGGGCCAAGCCCGTCCTGCTCGAGCCGATGATGCAGATCGAGGTCGTCACGCCCGAGGACTACATGGGCGACGTGATCGGGGACCTGACCGCTCGGCGCGGGAAGGTCGAGCGGATGGAGCAGCGCGGGTCCAGCCACGCGATCCGCGCCCTGGTCCCCCTCGCCGAGATGTTCGGCTACGCCACCGACCTGCGGTCCAAGACCCAGGGGCGGGCCACGCACACGATGCAGTTCCATTCCTACCAGGAGGTCCCGAAGTCCATCGCCGAGGAGATCGTGGCGAGGGTTCGGGGTGACTGAGGAGAGGGGTCCCCAGTGAGCAAGCAGAAGTTCGAGCGGACGAAGCCGCACGTCAACATCGGGACGATCGGCCACATCGACCACGGCAAGACCACCCTGACCGCGGCCATCACCAAGGTGCTGGCCGACAAGGGGATGGCCGACTTCACCCCCTTCG
>DATKBL010000139.1:0-2781 GCA_035513995.1 Actinomycetota bacterium | reverse complement strand
TGCACGAAGTACCGCTGGAACGCGAAGAAGACCACGAGCGGGACGAGCATCTGGAGGAAGGCTCCCGACGAGATGATGTCGATGTTGCCGCCGAAGGCGCGCGTCTGCTCGCGGATCGCCACGGTCAGCGGCTTGGAGTCTCCCGCGAATACCAGGGCCACCAGCAGGTCGTTCCACACCCACAGGAACTGGAAGATCAGGAGCGAGGCGATCGCCGGGATGCCCAACGGCAGGACCACTCGCGAGAAGACCCGCCACTCGCTCGCGCCGTCCATACGGGCGGCCTCGAGCAGCTCCTTGGGGATCCCGATGAAGAAGTTGCGGAGCAGGAAGACGGCGAAGGGCAGCCCGAACGCGATGTGGAACAGCCACACCCCGGGGAGGGTGCCGAACAGCCCCAGCCTGCTGTACAGCCGGGCCACCGGGATCAGGCCCACCTGCAGGGGCACGACGAGCAGACCGACCACGATCAGGAACAGCGCGTCGCGCCCGGGGAACCTCACCCAAGCGAACGCGTAGGCGGCCAGCGCGGCGAACAGCACGAGGAGGATCGCCGAGGGCGCGGTGATGAACAAGGTGTTCCAGAAGGAGCTCACCATGCCCTCGTTGGAGATCAGGCTCTCGTAGTTCTGGATCGTGAGCTCGGACGGGTTGGTGATCGTGGTCCACCAGCCCGTCGAGGTCGCGTCGGCGACCGGCCGCAGCGACGAGAACAGCAGGCCGAGCGCCGGCAGGAGCCACAGGAACCCCACCACGACGAGGAAGATCTGGACGGGGCCGCGCGTGACGAACCTGACCATGCGCCCGGCGAAGCCGGTGGGTCGCCCCTGCGAGACGGTCGTGTCGCTCATGGCATCACTGCTCCTGCCGGAACCGTCGGATGTTGAACAGCATGGCCGGGACGACCAACACGAATAGGAAGATCGCCAGCGCGCTGCCGAGGCCGAAGTCATTGGCGCCGCCGAAGGAGGCCTTCCACATCTCGAGGGCGATCACGTTGGCGTCCCGCTGGACCGAGCCTGGGGCGATCACGAGCACGAGATCGAAGATCTTCAGGACGTTGATGACGAGGGTGACGAGCACCACCCCCAGGACGGGAGCGAGCAGGGGCACGGTGACCCGCCGGAACACCTGCCGCTCGTTCGCGCCGTCCACGCGCGCCGCCTCCAGGACGTCTCGAGGGATCGCGGCGAGCCCCGCGCCGATCACCACCATGGCGAAGCCGGCCCACATCCAGATGAACGAGACGATGATCGCGGGTGTGACCAGCGTCGGGCCCAGCCAGGAGAACCCGCCGAAGGGCGCGCGGAAGTTCGAGGCGGCGAGACGAACCGTGTAGTCGCCCTGTTCCAACCCCGACAGGACGTACGAGCCGTTGGCCTCGCTCTCGGCCGTGGCCACCACCTCGCCGTCCCGCACGGCCTCCACGGTCGCTCCGGGCAGCCCGGTCTCGGTCGAGTCGATCACCCCCGGCTCCCCGCCTCCGCCCAGCGTGAAGTCGAGCCACACCGCCCCCGCGATCCCATCGCTCGGCGCCTCTCCCGGCGAGGCCGCCTCCGCGTTCTCGGGGACGAGGTCGGGCGAGATCGCCACCAGCCCCAGGTTGACGGTCTCGCCGGGCGAGATCGTGCTCGTCGTCGCCAGCGCTTCCCCCTGCGGCGCGAGGGTGTCGGTGGACGGCCGGGCGCCCGGGTAGTCGCCCGGCGACCGGAACGTATCGACGACGCCCTGGGCGGCCGCGTTCGCCAGCCCGACGTTGGGGTTCTCCTCGTACACGAGGCGCCAGATGACGCCGACCGACAGGAACGAGATCGCCATGGGCATGAAGATCGCGACCTTGAACGCCGTCCCCCATCGCACGCGCTCGGTCAGCACCGCGAAGACGAGCCCCAGCGCGGTCACGATCGAGGGCGCGACCACGACCCAGATCAGCGTGTTCCGCAGGGCCGTGAAGGTCCGATCCGAGGTGAAGATCTCCTGGTAGTTCTGGAGGCCGATGAAGGTGTCGCCGGACTTGTCGAACAGGCTCCGGACGACCGAGAAGAAGATCGGGTACATGACCAGGGCGCCCAGGATGACCAGGGCGGGGAGCAGGAACACGACGGCCCCGATGAGGGCTTTGCGTCGCCCCCTCCTCGACGCGGCCGAGGGGGGCGGCCCCTCGATCTGGGCCGCCCCGCCAGCCGTGGCCGCTACCCGCTCCGGCCCGCGTTCCTCGATCTTCTCCGTCACGTCCGGAGTCCGCTCCTATCCGTATGCGTTCGCTGCCGCGTCCTCCAGCGCCTCCGCGGTCGCGTCGACGTCCCCCGTCCGCATGAACTCCTGGAGCAGGCCCCAGATGCCCTGGCCCGAGGTGGCGCCGAACTCCGAGGGCTGCAGGTCGGAGAGGTCGTACCGCACGGCGTCGCCCGCGGCGACCAGCGCCTCGGCCGCCCGTCGGTCGGTGTCGTCCGGGTAGATCGAGGGATCGACCTCGCCGCTCGGCGAGATGAACCCGCCCTCGGCTCCCCAGACCTCGCCCGCCTCCGGGGTCGCGAGGTACTCGATGAGCGCCTTGCCGCCCTCGGAGTCCCTCATCAGGACCGCCAGGTCCCCGCCGCCCACGACCCCCGCCTCGTTCCCCTCGATCGAGGGGAAGTCGAAGAAGTCGGCGTCGGTCCCGAGCGCGGCCCCGGTCTCACCCGTGATCACGCCACCCACGAAGCTTCCCTCGAAGGTGATCGCGGCCTCGGGCGGCTCGGTGAACATCTGCGTGACCGACGTGGTGAAGTCGGTCTGCAG
>DATKBL010000138.1:0-3140 GCA_035513995.1 Actinomycetota bacterium | reverse complement strand
GAGCTCGGGGACGGAGTCGTTCCCCGCGAAGGTCAGCGCCCCGCCGGGGGCGGCTCCGATCGCGCCGGCGTTGTTGCGCGGCGCCGGGAGACCGAATCGGAAGTCGGTCGCGCTGTCGTTCGTGTCGTCGCTCGCCTCGAGGGTCGCGTTCCCCTTCGTGCTCCGCTCCATCGCCGCGCCGGCGGGGATGCCCTCGGCGGCGCGGAAGGGGGTCCCCACGCCTCCGGCCGGCCCCGTGTAGTCGCCCCAGGCCACGCAGTCGATCACGCCGTGGCCGGGCGCCTCGAAGCAGGCTTTCCCGCCGCTCGCGGGGATCGAGGCCGAGCTCATCTCGAGGTCCGCCGCGACCTCGAAGAACGTCTCGGCCTCGGCCGTGGCCACGAGGATCCTGCTCTGGTTGGCGCTGTTGGCCACGTTCGCCGCGAAGGTGAAGGTCGCCACGGAGATGTTGGCGGCGTCGAAGACCTCGACCGAGGCCCCGTTCGTTACGTTCTGACCCGACGAGTACATCTGGAGCTCGACGTAGTGGGCGTCGGGCTCCGACGCCACCCCGGCGAAGACCTCGGTGATCTTCATGAGGTGGACGTCGGCGGCCGCGGGGGCCGCCGGGAGGAGCAGCATGAGGGCGACCACGGGTCCGAGGGCTCTCCGCATCAGTTCTCCTCCCCTTGCTAGGCGGAAGGAGTCTACCCCCAAGGCTCGATAAAGGCCTCGGGCTCCACGCCTAGGGCGTCGGCGACCCTGGTGATGTAGTTGAAGTACGAGATCACCTGGACCGCGTCGTGGATCGCCCGGTCCTCGAAGCCTCGGGTGCGGAGGGCTTCGAGGTCCGTTTCGGACATCTCGTGCTGGCGGTGGGTCAGCTTCTCGGCGAGCCCGCAGAGGGCCCGGTCGGTTTCGGTGAGCGGCGCCGTCCGCCAGTCCCTGGCGATCGCGTGCACGAAGGCGTCGCCCTTCTCGTCGTCCCACCCCTCCTTCGCGATCTCGTCACGGAGATCGTGCGCGTGGGCCTGGGTTCAGTAGAAGCAGTCCAGCTCGGCCGAGACCACCGTGGCCAGCAGCTCCCGCTGGACCCGGGTGAGCGGAGAATCGCCCATCATGATCGTCGCGTAGAAGCGGATGCTGTCGCGCATCGCCTCGGGGTTGAGGCTCATGACGTGGACGATGTGCCAGACGCGCCCCGCCCGCTCCATCGCGGCCTCGAGCTGCCGCTTCAGCAGGCCGTCCGCGTCCTCGATCGGGATCTGCTCGATCCAGGGCATCAGGCTCGGTCGAGGGCGGCGAGGCCCCGCTCGACGTCGCCCTCGTCGTTGAAGCCGTGGAAGCCGATCCGGAGGGACCCGCCTCGGACGGCCGCCACCACCCGCTGCTCGCGCAGCCGCTGCTGGAGGTCGGCCGCGTCGAGGATCTCCACCGCGACGATGTGCGAGGGCGCCTCCTCGGGGGGCAGGGGGAGGCCTCGCTCCTCGGCGCCCTTCCGGAACGCGCGGGCGAGCCCGAGCGCGCGCTCCTCGACGGCCAAGGGGTCGAGCTCGCCCAGGAGCTCCAGGGCGGCGCGGGCCCCCGGCCACGAGAACCAGGCGAGCGAGACGTCGAGCTTCCTCGCGGTCTTGGCGTACTCGAGCGGCCCGCCGTAGTACTCGGCGTAGGGGTCCTCGGGCGACTTCCAGCTCGGCGTGATCGGCCGGCACTCGTCCACGTGGTCGCGGCGGACGTAGAGCCACGCCGCACCGCGCGGGCCGAGCAGCCACTTGTAGCCGTGCGCGGCCGCGTAGTCGACGCGCAGGTCGCCTGCGTCGAAGCGCAGACAGCCCACCGACTGACAGAGGTCCACGAAGACCCGGCCACCTCGCGCGTGGGTCTCGCGGACGAGCCGCGGGAGGTCCACGCGATAGCCGTTCGAGGACTGCACCTCGCTGACGGCGACGAGCGCGCCCTCGGTCACGTGCTCGAGGAGCGCGTCGGTGGTCACCACGGCCCGGTCGTCGGCGGGCACCTCGACGATCTCGAAGTCCCGGTCGGCCAGGGCCACCCACGGGAAGTAGTTGCTCCGGAACTCCCTCGCGCCCACCACGATCCGGCCGGTGGAGAGCGACGCGGCGACGGTCGCGGCCGCGTACGAGACCGAGGAGGCGAGGGCCACCTCGTCGGGGTCGGCGCCGATCAGGTCGGCGAACAGCGGGCGCGTCGCGTAGGCCTCCGCCTCCCAGTCGGTCCACGCGAACTCGCCGGTCTCCCACTCCTGCTGGACGCGGCGGAGCGCCTCGGCCACCGGGCGCGCGGCCGGCGGCGCGGTGGCCGTGTTGAGCCAGGTAGAGTCCGTGAGCGCCGGGAACTGTCCCCGGAACTCGGACAGGTCCATGCCTCAGCTCCTGGACTTCTGGAGGAGGCCCGAGACGTAGCCGGCCATCTTCGCCACGTCGACCATGACCATCAGCCCGGGGATCAGGGCCGCCGTGGCCGCGCGCCCCCCCGGCCTCGCCGGCAGCATGCGGAAGGCCCGGCGGACGCGCCTCCCCGCGTAGACGGAGCCTCCGATGGCGATCGCGGCCAGGAGTGGCCGTCTCCGCCTGGCGACCGCGTAGGCGAGCGCGCCGTAGGCCGTGAACCGCACGAGGTGCCGCTCGGGGTACATCCCCGCCCGCCCATCGCCCTCGGCGTAGCCGAAGTACTGCCTGAACGTCTCGCCGAGCGAGGGCCGGATGTGCCAGTGCGCGACGGCCTGGGGGACGAACCGCATGTCGGCGTAGAGGTCGCGGAGCCGGTGGTCGAGGTAGAGGTCCTCGCCGGTCTCGAGCCACTCAGGGTAGCCGCCGGTCCGCTCGAACATATCCCGGCGGAACCCGATCGAGCGCGAGGAGGGCATGAAGCGGGCCTCGTCGATCTCGTGGGGCTCGGGGGCCGCGATCGCCCCCGCCGCGGTCTCGAAGAGCGTCGTGGCGATCGGCCGGTAGTAGCCCATGGCCACGTCGGCGCCGGCCTCCAGCGCCCGGGCGAGATGCTCGAGCCAGTCGGGGGCGAGGACGCAGTCGGCCTCCGAGACGGCGATCGTGTCGTGGGTCGCGGCCTCGATCGCCAGGTTGCGGCCGCGCCCGATGCTCGCCCCGGGCGCATCGAGGAGGACCACGTCCTCCGAGCGC
>DATKBL010000137.1:0-5368 GCA_035513995.1 Actinomycetota bacterium | reverse complement strand
GTCCGCGAGGACGACCTCGGAGGGTCGCTCGAGAACCGCGCGCGCTTCCCGCTCGAGGTCGTGGACGCCGTCCGCGACGCGTGGCCCGAGGACCGGCCCCTCTGGGCGACCGTCACGGTGGACGACTGGAGGAAGGGCGGGCTCTCTCCGCACGAGGCGATCGAGATCTGCGCTCTCCTGCGGGACCACGGCTGCGACGTTCTCGAGGTGGTCGCGGGGCAGACGACCCCCGACTCGCGCCCGACCTACGGGAGGATGTTCCTCGCCCCGTACGCGGATCGCGTCCGGAACGAGGCCCGTGTGCCCACGATGACCTCCGGGGGGATCACCACGACCGGCCAGGTCAACACGCTCGTCGCGGGAGGGCGGGCCGACCTGTGCGTGATGGACGCGTGAGCAAGCTCGTCACGATGGGCGAGGCGGTCGCCGAGCTGGTCCCCGACGGCTCGAGCGTGGTCATGGGGACCTGCCTCGAGAGCATGATCCCGTTCGCGGCAGGCCACGAGCTGATCCGGAGGGGGCGGCGGGACCTCACCCTCATCGGCCCGATCTCGGACATCCTGTTCGATCAGCTGATCGGGGCCGGGTGCGTGGCGCGGGTCGAGGCCGCCTGGGTGGGGAACGTCAGCGCCGGCCTCGGGCACGGCTACCGGAGGGCGGCCGAGCAGGGGCGGCCGCGGCGGATCGAGATCGTGGACCACTCGAACCTCTCGATCGCGCTCGGGCTCCACGCGGGCGCGCTCGGCGTGCCGTTCCTTCCCACGCGCTCGCTCCTCGGGAGCGACATCGCCGCCGGCAGCGCCGCGTTCGAGGAGCAGCGCGACCCGTGGAGCGACGACCGGCTGCTGGCCGTCCGCGCGATCCGCCCCGACATCGCGATCGTCGCCGTCCAGCGGTCCGACGAGGAGGGCGACGCCCACGTCTGGGGCAACCTCGGCGTCACGCACGACGCCGTGATGGCCGCCGAACGGGTGATCCTCCTCGCCGAGGAGATCGTGGGGGCCGACGAGATCCGCAGCGACCCGAACCGCGTGCTGGTGCCCGGCTTCCGGGTGTCGGCCGTCGTCCACTCGCCGGGGGCGTGCCACCCGTCGCCGGTGCAGGGGCGCTACCGGCGCGACCACGACTCCTACGGCGCCTACCACGAGGCCACCCGCGACGAGGACGGGTTCGCCGACTGGCTGCGCGAGTGGGTCCTCGACGTCCCCGACCGCGACGCCTACCTCGAGCTGCTGGGTCCCCGGTGGGAGGAGCTCCGCGACCTCCACGAGGCGCTCGCCGCGCCCGTGGACTACGGCTGGTGACGATGGGCTTCGAGATCGGGGAGCTGATGGTCGCCGCGGCGGCGCGTGAGATCCGCGACGAGGAGCGCGTCTTCGTGGGCATGCGGCTCCCCATGCTCGCCTTCTTCCTCGCCCGGCGCACCCACGCCCCCGGGACCGTGGGCATCTTCGAGAACGGCGTCGTCCGCGATCGACCGAGCCCGGCCCCCCTCGCCACGATGTCCGACACACCCAACGTGGTCGGGGCTCTCTGGTGCGGCGGGATGCTGGAGCCGATGAGCCTCCTCCAGCGCCGAGAGGTGGACGTCGGGTTCATCGGAGGCGCGGAGGTCGACCGCTTCGGCAACGTCAACAGCTCGTACATCGGAGACCCACGACGCCCGAACGTGAAGCTGCCCGGCAGCGGCGGCGGGGCCGACATTGCGTCGCTCGCTCGCCGGATCCTGCTCATCATGCCCCACGACCGCCGCCGGCTGACCGAGCGCGTGGGCTACGTCACGTCGCCGGGCTTCGGCGACGGGCCGGGCTGGCGGTCCCGCGTGGGCCTCCCGCCGGGAGGGCCCTCGGCGCTCATCACGACGATGGCGGTCTTCCGCTTCCCGGACGGCGAGGCGCTCCTCGAGAGCTGGCATCCGGGGTTCGACGCCGACGACGTGCGTCGAGAGACCGGCTGGGACGTCCGGCTGGCGCCGGGCGCGGGACCCACGGAACCCCCGAGCGACGAGGATCTCGCGGTGATCCAGGAGCTCGACCCCGAGGGGATCTGGACCCGGCGCTAGGCCTCCCGCCGCCCGACCAGCTCCTCGTAGTCACCCCAGGTGTCGACGTCCTTGGGCGGATCCTGGTCCAGCTCCACCGCGTGGAGCCACCCGGGATGCGCGGCCAGGACGTCCCGGGCTCCCCGGTCGCCCGTGACGGCGAGGACCTCGGGCCAGACCCGACGATCGAGGAGGACCGGATGGTCGAGGACCCCCCGGTAAGAGGCCTGCACCGCGCGCGCGCCGGTCCTGCGGTACGCGTCGACGACGGCCAGGATCGATGCCACGTCGAGCTCGGGCTGATCGCCGAGCGCGACCACCGCGGCGCGGATCTCCGGTAGGAAAGCCTCGAGCCCCGTCCGCAGCGACGTGGAGAGGCCGGCCGCGTGCTCGGCGTTCCGGACGGCCCGCAGACCCTCCGGGAGCCGCAGCGCTCCGCTCACCGCGGAGGCCTCGTGCCCGAGCACGACCACGACCTCCTGGAGACCCACCGCGGCGACGACGTCGACGACGTGCTGGAGCAGGGGGACGTCCCCGAGGCGGAGGAGCTGCTTCGGCCGGCCCATCCGCGAGGAGCTTCCCGCCGCCAGCACCACTCCCCCCACGCCTTCCATCTCAGCCCCCGATCATCGACATGCTCCGGCCGGGCCGGACGAAGTCGGGATGGTTGATGCGGTGGCCGGCCCACTTCCCCCAGACGGCCTCGCGGACCACCCACTCGAGCTCGTCGTCGCTCCCGCCCTCGCGCAGCACCGCGCGCAGGTCGGTCTCGTCGAGGGCGAACAGGCAGGCCCGGAGCTGGCCGTCGGCGGTCACCCGGACCCGGTTGCACGTGTCGCAGAAGGGCTCCGTCACCGACGAGATGAAGCCCAGGCCCCCTGGAGCCCCGTCGGCGAAGCGGAAGACCGTCGCCGGGCTCCCCTCGTCCCCCTCTCGCACGAGCGGGAAGGCAGCGTGGATCCGCTCGAAGAGCTCCCGCGACGGGACCACGCGCCCCCGCTCCCACGCCTGCTCCGCGTCGAGCGGCATGTACTCGATGAAGCGAACCTGGTGCCCCGTGCTCCTCGCCATGCGCGCGAAGTCGAGCGCCTCGTCGTCGTTCTCGCCCCGGAGCACGACGCAGTTCACCTTGATCGGCCCGAGGCCCGCACCCGCGGCGGCCCGCAGGCCGGCGAGCACACGGTCGAGGGCGTCCCGACGGGTCATGGTCGAGAACCGGTGCCGCAGCAGCGAGTCGCACGAGATCGTGACCCGGTCGAGGCCCGCCCGCCGGAGAGGCTCCGCCAACCGGTCGAGCAGGAAGCCGTTCGTAGTCATCGAGAGGTCGAGCGACGGCCCGGCACCCCGCGCGGCGGCGACGACGTCGGCGAGGTCCGGACGCACCGTGGGCTCGCCACCGGTGATCTTCACCTCGGCCACCCCGAGCCGGACGAACAGGCGGATCAGGCGCTCGATCTCGGCGACGTCGAGGCGGTCCTCGTTCGGGAGCCAGGGCAACCCCTCCGCCGGCATGCAGTACGTGCACCGGAAGTTGCACCGATCGGTCACGGACACGCGGAGGTCGGCGACCGTCCGGCCGAGGCGATCCACGAGGGGGCCCTCCGCGGGCGGTCCGGGCGCGGGTCGGGCGGCGTCGCTCACGAGGCCTCCGCGGATCCGCTCCGCTCGTGGATGGGCCCTCCGCGGTCCCGGAGGAGCCCTCCTGCGCGACCGGATCGAGCGGCCAGAATCTCGGCCACGATCGCCAGGGCGATCTCCTCCGGCCCGTCCGCTCCGACGTCCAGGCCGGCGGGCCCGTGGAGCGCGGCCCGGTCGTCGCCCGATGGACGGATCCCGTCTCGCTCGAGGTCGCCCAGCAGGCGCTCCAGACGCGCCCGCGGCCCCAGGCACCCGATGTATGGCAGGCCCGTGCCGAGGAACGAGCGGAGGTAGGCCAGGTCCCGGAGGTAGTTGTGGCTCATGATCACGGCGAACGTACGGGGGTCGGCCCCGGCCGCCCCGGCCGCGTCCTCGGGCCGATCGACGTGCACGAACGCGGCCGCCTCCGGGAACCTCTCCCGGCTCAGCATCTCCCTCCGATCGTCGACCACGACCGGTCGCCACCCGAGCGACGCGGCGAGCCTGACGAGCGGGACGGCGTCGTGCCCTGCGCCGCACACGAGGAGTCTCAGCGGAGGCTCGAGCACTTCGAGGAACGCGCGGACCTCGCCCGCGGGCGTGGGGAGGCGACGGGTCGCGGACCGACCCTCGTCGAGGGCCTCGCCCGCCGCGTCGCCCAGCGCCCGATCGACCTCGGCGCGACCGGTGCCACCCTCGGTGCGCGCATCAGGATGCACGAGGAGCCGGCCCCCGGGCTCCGCGCCCTCGGCCTCCGACTCGAGCAGGGTCGCCAGCGCGATCGGGCGGTCCTCCTCGAGCGCGCGCCGGAGCGGCCCGATCAGCTCGAGGGTCGTGTCGACGGGCTCGACGAACACCTCGATCGCGCCGTTGCACCCGAGCCCCCAGCCCCACACCGCCTCCTCGTCGGCTGTGAGGTCGAAGTCGACCAGCCGCGGCTCGTCGCCGTCCATCACCAGCCGCGCCAGGTCGGCCACGTCGCCCTCGAGACACCCCCCGCTCAGGTTCCCGGTCCAGTCCCCACTCTCCGCGACGAGGAGGCGCGCGCCCGGGCCCCGGTAGGTCGACCCGCGGACCGCCACCACGGTCGCCAGGGCCGATCGCAGGCCCTGCTCCCTGAGGCGCTCGATCGCGGCCAGGACCTCCTCGATCTCGGTCCTCATCGCCGGTACTCCCCGCTCCTGCCGCCCCGCTTCTCCAGGAGACGGACGTCGGTGATCGCGACGCCCCGGTCGTGAGCCTTCGCGGTGTCGTAGAGCGACAGCGCGGCGACGGCCACGGCTGTGAGCGCCTCCATCTCCACCCCGGTGCGGTCGGCGGCGCGAGCGGTCGCGCGCACGCGGATCACGCCGGCGTCCGGGTCGGGAGCGAGCGACACCTCGCCTCCCGTCAGGGCAACGGGATGGCAGAACGGGAGGAGGTCCGCCGTCCGCTTCATCGCCAACAGCCCCGCCACTCGACCGGCCTCGAGCGCGTCTCCCTTGGGGCTCCCGGCCAGAAGGCGCCGGCAGGCATCGGGCGTCATGACGACCGTGCCCTCGGCCACCGCCACGCGGACCGTCACCTCCTTGTCCCCGACCTCGACGAGCCGGGATGCGTCGGTCCCGCGCACCTCGTCCTCCATCACGCCTCCTCCGGATCGCGGAAGACCATCACCGAGCAGGTCTCGCCCGCGCGCAGGACCTCCACCCCCGCGGGGATCACCGCGAG
>DATKBL010000136.1:0-3614 GCA_035513995.1 Actinomycetota bacterium | reverse complement strand
CGGCTCTCCGGGCCTCAGCCCGACTGCACCTCGGCCCAGGCTCGGATCCACTGCGCGTCCACGGGAGGCGGGAGCTGGAGGGGGAGCTGGCCCCTCCCGAAGTCCTCCTCGAACACGAGGGTCGACGTGAGGTAGTCGGGGATGTACTCGTCGGTCACCAGCTGCTCGGGGTCCAGGTCGACGAGCGGCGGCTGGTACAGCACCCAGCTGAAGTTCTTCAGCGCCGCGTCCCGGTCGAGCATGTAGTTCAGGAAGTGGTGCGCGAGCACCGGGTGCTCCGCGTTGCTGGGGATACTGATCGCGTCGTTGGAGACGTAGCCGCCCGTGTTCGCGTTGGGGGCGTTCGGCGGCCACAGGTACCGGAGGGCGGTGGGGTCCACGCCCCTCGGCGCGTAGTAGGGGGCGGCCGCCAGGTCGCCGGACCACGCGTGGTGCAGGCCGAGCGACGCCTCGGGGAGCTTGATGTAGGCCCCGTCGATCGTGAACGCGACGTTCACGTCCCGCACCGACCGGAGCAGCTCCTGCTTCGACTCCTCGATCAGCGACGGGTCGTCGGTGTTGATGTCGGTGCTCCCGGCCATGTAGACGCCGACGCCCATCGTCTCCCGGTAGTCGTCGTAGAGCCCGGTGATGTCCCGGTGGGCGGGGTCCTGGAACGCCTGCCAGGGGTTCTCCATGGACTCGATGTCCGTGTCGATCATGTCGGTCCGCCACCCGATCCCCGTCTGGTACACGGCGTAGGGCACCGTGTACCCGGAGCCGCTGTCGTAGAACGGATCGGCGAGCCGCGGCCAGATGTTCGCCTGGAGGTTGGGCAGGTAGTCGTGGTTCAGCGGCTGGAGGATCCCGCCGGCCACCACCTTGGGGATGTTCTCGGCCGTGGGGAAGAAGACGTCGAACGACACGTCGTCGGTGCGGAGCTTCCGGATGGCCTCCTCGAGGTTGTAGAAGGTCGTGAGCTCGTACTCGACCCCGTACTCCTCGGCGAAGTCCTTCAGGACCCTCGGCCAGATGTAGTCGGCCCAGTTGTAGATCCGGAGCGGGCCGTCCTCGGGCTCGAGGCCCGACTCGATCGGAGGGTTGTCGTCGGTGATCGGGTGGGTGATGGGGTTGTCGGGGGTGCCCACCTGCACCTCGGTGGTCTCGGTGCCGCCGTTCCCGGACGGGCCGCCTCCGTTCCCGCCGCAGGCCGCGAGGACCGCTGCCAGCGCGGAGCCTCCCGTCAGGCGGAGGAAGTCGCGCCGCCTCAGGGCTCGACCCCAGAGCTCGTCCATCCGGGCACGTCTCCCGGGCCAGTGCTGTCGCGGATGGAACACCATGCTGATCCCTCCTCTACTCCTCGGCTGCCGACACGTGTGCGCGGGCCGTGCGCGGGGCGGTCATCGTCGAGGGCGCGGGGACGAACGCGGACAGGTCGATCTCGAGCGCACGGCCCGCGGCCTCCAGGCAGATGCGCCGCATGCGGTCGGGGCCCACCTCGGGGTCCTCCAGGACGACCTGGATCGCCAGCCCGTCGATCAGGGAGGCCAGCTCGAGCGCGAGGTCGTCGGCGTCGACGGAGGCGAACTCGCCCGACCGCTGGCCGTCTCGCACCACGTCCGCGATCGTGGCGCGCCATCGGCGGTCCAGCGCCGCGCGCTTGCGCGCGGTCTCCGGGTCGCGCAGGGCCCGGGTCCAGAGCTCGAACCACAGGCGCCAGTCGCCGTTGGCGTCGCCGCCGCTCGGCGGGCAGGAGCGGGCGATCAGCACCGCGAGTCGCTCGCTCGCGGAGTCGATCCCCGTCAGATCGTGGAAGGCCTGGAGGTAGAAGCGGTCCTCGACGTAGCTGAGGGCCTCGGTGAGGAGTCGATCCTTGGAGTCGAAATAGTAGAGGACCAGCGCGGCGCTCGTCCCGGCCCGCTCGGCCACGTCCGCGACCCGGGTCTCGGGGAGGCCTCGCTCGACGATCATCTCGACCGCCGCCTCGAGGATCTCCATGCGGCGCTGTCTCGTCAGCTTGGGGCGTGAGCCCATAACCAGAGGTCCTTTGTGAACGTTCATTCAAGGCATGGGGGGCGCCCATTGTCAAGGCGACATGACGCGTCCGCGCACGACTCCGCGGGTTTCGCCCTCTTACCCCGCCGGGGTAGACTGCCGTTGGCTGAACGGCGAGTCAGGAGCCTTCGGTGGAGCGCTACGACGCGATCGTGATCGGCGGGGGCCACAACGGCTTGGTCGCGGCCGCCTATCTCGCCCGCCTCGGTGCCCGCACCGTCGTCCTTGAAGGCAGGGACAAGACGGGCGGCGCCGCCGCGACCGACGCCCCCTGGCCGGAGGCCCCCGATCTCAAGGTCACCACCTACTCCTACGTGATGAGCCTGATGCCCGAGAGGATCGTCCGGGACCTGTGCCTCCGCCGGCACGGCTACCGGATCCACCCCATGGGGCCGTACTTCCTGGCCTTCCCCGACGGGGGGTCGCTCCAGTTCGCGGGTCCCGACGAGTCGCTCGACCGCGAGTCGCTGGCGCGGTTCTCCAAGCGGGACGCCGACGCCTATCCGGAGTGGCGCGCGTGGCTGGCCGGGCTGGCCGACGTGCTGTCGCCGCTGCTCCTCACCACGCCGCCCAAGCTGGGCTCGATTCGACCGGGCCAGCTCCGCCGTCTCCTCGGGACCGCCTGGCGCTTCCGGGGCCTGGGTGTCCGGGGGGTCGCCGACGTCACCCGGCTGATGACGATGAGCATCTGGGACCTCCTCGATGACTGGTTCGAGTCGCCGCAGGTGAAGGGGGCCCTGGCGATCGACGGCATCATCGGCACCTGGGCGGGTCCGGCCTCGCCGGGCACGGCCTACGTCCTCGCGCACCACGAGATCGGGGATGCGGGAGGCGGACTCGGGACCTGGGGCTTCCCCGAGGGAGGCATGGGCGCGGTGGCCGACGCGATCCGCGCCTCGGCCGAGTCGTCCGGGGCCGAGGTCCGCACCCGGGCGCGGGTCGCCCGGATCCTGACCAAGGACGGCCGGGCCCGAGGCGTGGCGCTCGAGAGCGGAGAGGAGCTGGGCTCCGACCTCGTGATCGCCGCGACGCACCCGCGGATCACCTTCCTCGAGCAGCTCGACCGCGCGGAGCTCCCGGAGGAGTTCGTCCGCGACATCGAGCATTGGAACAGCCGCAGCGGGACCGTGAAGATCAACTTGGCGCTGGCCGAGCTCCCCAGGTTCACGGCGGAGCCGGAGCCGGGGGAGCATCTGGGCGGGGCGATCGAGCTGGCCCACTCGATCGACTATCTGGAGGAAGCCTTCCAGGACGCGAGGGCCGGTCGCCCCGCGCGCAGGCCCTTCTCCGACGGCGTGATCCCCACGGTCTACGATCGCTCGCTCGCTCCCGAGGGGACCCACATCATGTCGCTCTTCACCCAGTGGGTGCCGCACGAGTGGGCGGGGGAGGCGCACCGCGACGAGCTCGAGGCCTACGCCGACCGCGTGATCGACGGCTACGCCGAGCTCGCCCCCAACCTGAAGGGCTCGATCCTGCACCGACAGGTGCTCGGGCCGCACGACATGGAGCGGGAGCTCGGGCTGATCGGGGGGAACATCTTCCACGGCGAGCTCTCGGCCGACCAGCTCTTCCACATG
>DATKBL010000135.1:0-44941 GCA_035513995.1 Actinomycetota bacterium | reverse complement strand
GACGCCCGCCTCTTCCATCGCCCGCAGCTCTCTCCGCAGCTCGTGGACCTCATCCCGGAGCCGCGCCGCGTACTCGAACTTCAGCTCCTTCGCCGCCGCGTGCATCTCCTCCTGGAGGCTCTCGATCAGGCGCCCCAGCTCCTCGCGGGGGAGCTCGGGCCGCTCGGTCGCGCGCCGCCGCCGCTTGGGAGCGGTCTCGGGGCGCTCGTCCACCATCGTCAGGAGGATGTCGGAGACCTTCTTGCGGATCGTCTGGGGGTCGATCCCGTGCTCCCGGTTGTGCTCGAGCTGGATCCGGCGCCGGCGCTGCGTCTCGCTGATGGCCGTGCGCATCGAGTCGGTCACCTCGTCGGCGTACATCAGCACCTTCCCCTCGACGTTCCGCGCGGCGCGGCCGATCGTCTGGATCAGCGAGGTCTCGCTGCGGAGAAACCCCTCCTTGTCGGCGTCGAGGATCGCCACGAGCGAGACCTCCGGCAGGTCGAGACCCTCCCGGAGGAGGTTGACCCCCACGAGGACGTCGTACTCCCCCAGCCGGAGGTCGCGGATGATCTGGATCCGCTCCATCGTGTCGATCTCGGAGTGGAGGTACCGGACCCGCAGGCCCATCTCGATCAGGTAGTCGGTGAGGTCCTCGGACATCTTCTTCGTCAGGGTGGTGACCAGGACCCGCTGGTCGGCGTCGGCCCGCCGCCGCACCTCCTCCATCAGGTCGTCGACCTGCCCGCGGGTGGGCCGCACCTCGACCTCGGGATCAACGAGCCCGGTGGGCCGGACGATCTGCTCCACGACCCGCCTGGAGACCTCCAGCTCGTAGGGGCTGGGGGTCGCCGACATGAACAGCACCTGGTTCACGCGCTCGACGAACTCGTCGAACTTCAGGGGGCGGTTGTCGACGGCCGACGGCAGCCGGAACCCGTGCTCCACGAGCGTGCGCTTGCGGCTCATGTCGCCCTCGTACATCGCGTGGAGCTGGGGCACGGTGACGTGCGACTCGTCGATGATGCACAGCCACTCGTCGGGGAAGTAGTCGATCAGCGTGTACGGCGAGGTCCCCGGCGAGCGGCCGTCGATGTGGCGCGCGTAGTTCTCGATCCCCGAGCAGAACCCGACCTCGCGCAGCATCTCCAGGTCGTGGTTCGTCCGCATCCGGAGCCGCTGGGCCTCGAGGAGCCTGCCCCCCCGCTCCAGCTCCTCGAGCCGGACCCCGAGCTCCTGCTCGATCCCGACGATCGCGCGATCGAGCCGCTCGCGAGAGGCCACGTAGTGCGTCGCGGGGAACACCGTCACGTGGTCGAGCTCGCGGACCACCTCGCCGGTGATCAGGTCCATCTCGAGGACCCGCTCGACCTCGTCGCCCCACAGCTCGATGCGGAGCGCAGTCTCCTGGTACGAGGGATGGATCTCCACCGTGTCGCCCTGCACGCGGAAGGTCCCGCGGGCGAGGTTGGCCTGGTTCCGCTGGTACTGCATGTCGACGAGTCGCTGGAGGGCCGCGGTGTGGCCCAGGGGACGGCCCCGCACGACGTGGAGGATCTGCTGCTCGTACTCCTCGGGCGACCCCAGCCCGTAGATGCACGAGACGCTGGCCACGATGATGACGTCCTTCCGCGTGAGCAGCGCCGCGGTGGTCGCGTGCCGCAGGCGGTCGATCTCGTCGTTCACCGTGGCGTCCTTCTCGATGTAGAGATCGGTCTGTGGCACGTACGCCTCGGGCTGGTAGTAGTCGTAGTAGGAGACGAAGTACTCCACGGCGCTGTTCGGGAAGAACTCGCGGAACTCGTTCGCGAGCTGCGCGGCGAGCGACTTGTTCGGCGAGATGACGAGGGTCGGCCTCCCCAGGCGCTCGATCACGTTCGCGGCGGTGAAGGTCTTTCCCGACCCGGTGATCCCGAGGAGGGTGAGGCGGTCCTCGCCGGCCGCCAGCCCCTCGGTGATCCGATCGATCGCCCGCGGCTGGTCGCCGGCGGGGCGCAGGTCGGTCTCGACGCGGAACGATGACATGGAGGAGATTCTACGGCCCGGCGGTCAGAGTGGGCGCCGCCCGCCGAAGCCGGCGTCGACGTCGTGCCAGTGGGCGACCCGGTCCTCACCGAGCCGCCAGCAGAGGAACACCAGCCGGCCCTCCCGCTCGGCCGGGAAGTCCACGAGCCCCGAGTCGGCGTCGCGAAGCACGATGCCCCTCCCCGCGACGTCCTCGACCCCCCGGCGCAGCGTCTCGATCGCCCGCCAGTAGTCGGTCCCCTCCCGCCCCCCGCCGTTGCGGCGGGCCACCCCCCGGACCCGCTCTCCGGAGGCCAGCACGCGACGTCGCGCCTCTCGCAGCTCGGGGAGGAGCTCGCGCAGGCGCGGCAGCTCGGCCTCGGCCTCCTCGAGCGTGAAGCGGCGCTCGGGGGCCTCGTCCATCAGACGGGCAGCCCGAGCGCCTCGGGCAGATCCTCGAGCGAGGAGATGCGCACCGCGTCGGCGTCGGGGTAGAGGTCGCGCCGGTCGATCAGGACCGGCCGCATCCCCACCTCCCGCGCCGCCTCCACGTCGAAGTACGGGTGGTCTCCCACGTACACCGACTCCTCGGCGGCCACCCCCATCCGGTCGAGCGCGATCCGGAAGATCGCCGGGTCGGGCTTCTCCACCCCCTCCAGCCCCGACACCACCCGGACCGGGAAGAAGCGGGTCACGTCGAGCTTCTCCAGGAGACCCTCGAGCCACGCCTCGAAGTTCGAGATGAGCCCCATCGGGTAGCCGGCCGCCGCCAGCCGCTCCAGGAGGGGGAGGGCGTCGGCGTGCAGGCGGTAGCTCTCGAGGTCGCTGAACCGCGCGTACAGGGCGGCGGTGACCCTGCCCTCCGAGTCCTCGATCCCCGTGTCCTCCAGGAGCCCGAGGTACATCGAGAACCAGAAGCGGCGGGAGCGGTCGGGCGAGGTGGACCACAGGGCGTGCTCGTCGCTTCGGAGATTCTCCGTGAAACGCTGCGACGCCCCCCACGCCATCTCGCGCACCGTCTCCGGGTCGACCTCGTACCCCTCGTCCCGGAGCACCTCGGCGAACAGCTCCGGGAAGGAGGGGTGCGGATGAACGAGGGTCTCGCCCGCGTCGAAGAAGACCGCCTTCGGCTCCACGGGCGCGATGATAGCCGCCCTCAGCCGCGCGTCGCGGCCTCGCGCCGCAGCAGCCGCTCCCACAGCGCGTCCACCTGCCGCTCGAGGTCCGCGAGGTCGCCGTCGTTGTGAACCACCTCATCGGCGCGAGCCTCGCGCTCCCCCGACGACGCCTGCGCCGCGATCCGAGCCTCGGCCTCGGCGCGGTCCATGCCCCGGGAGACGACCCGCTCCAGCTGGAGCGCGGGGTCCAGGGCCACGACGACGAGCACATCCGTCGATTCATCGAACCCGGTCTCCACGATGAGGGCCGCGTCGAAGACCACCACGTCGTTCGTCTCCCGTCGCCGCTCGACCTCCTCGGCGAGCAGGCGGAAGACCTCCGGATGGGTGATCGACTCGAGGTCGCGGCGGGCCGCCGGGTCCTCGAAGACGACCCCGGCCAGCGCCCGCCGGTCGATCGAGCCGTCCTCGTCCAACACGCCCTCGCCGAACACCTCGAGGACCTTCCGGTGACCGGGGGTGCCGGGGGCGACCGCGCGTCGCGCCAGCTCGTCGGCGTCCACGACCACGGCGCCACGATTCGCGAGCATCCGGGCGACGGTGGACTTGCCGGCCCCGAGGCCGCCCGTGAGGCCGACCAGGAGCATGGGGGTGTGCCTACTCGCGGCCTTCGCGGCGCCGGAGGTCGGCGACGATGTCCTCGAGGGAGACGTCCTCGTCCCCGCCCTCTTCCGCGCCATCGTCCTGCGCGGCCGGCTCCTCGGGGGCTATCTCGGCCTCGGGCTCGGGCTCGGCCGCCTGCTCCTCGGGCTCGGGCTCGGGCTCGGGCTCGGCCTCCTCGGCGTCGGCCTCCGGCTGCGCCTCCGGTTCCGGCTGCGCGTCGGCCTCCGGCTGCGCCTCGGGTTCGGGCTCGGCCTCCTCGGCGTCGGGTTCGGGCTCGGCCGCCTCGACCTCCGCCTCGGGGGCGGACTCGGGCACGACCTCGTCAGGCTCCGGCTCGAACTCCGGCGTGATGATGGCGTCGCCCTCGACCCGGCGCATGGACAGCGAGATGCGCCTGCGCGAGACGTCCACGTCGACGACCTTCACGCGGACGCGATCGCTTACGCTGACGACCTCCTCGGCCGACTCCACGTGCGCCTCGGAGAGCTCGCTGATGTGGACGAGACCCTCGATGTCCTCGGACACTCGCACGAAGGCCCCGAACGGCACGAGCTTCGTCACCTCGCCCTCGATCACCTCGCCGGCGTTGTACTTCCGCTCGAACTCCTTCCAGGGGTCCTCCTGGGTGGCCTTGAGCGAGAGCGAGACGCGCTCGCGGTCAAGGTCGATGTCCAGAACCTCGACCTCCACGTCCTCGCCGACGGTCACGACCTCGCCGGGATGCTCGACGTGCCGCCAGGAGAGCTCGGAAACATGCACCAGCCCGTCCACGCCGCCGAGGTCCACGAACGCGCCGAAGTTCACGATCGAGGAGACCTTGCCGGTCCGCCGCTCGCCGGGCTGGAGCGACTCGAGCACCTTCTTGCGGCTCTCGCTCTGCGACTCCTCGAGGAACGCCCGTCGCGAGAGCACCACGTTGTTGCGGTTGCGGTCGAGCTCGATGATCTTGCACTCGAGCGCCTGGCCCACGAAGGGGTGGAGGTCGCGCACTCGGCGCAGGTCGACGAGGGAGGCGGGCAGGAACCCCCGCAGACCGATGTCGAGGATCAGGCCGCCCTTGACGACCTCGATCACGGGGCCCTCGATCGTGCCGCCCGACTCCATGACCTCCTCGATGCGGCCCCAGGCGCGCTCGTACTGCGCGCGCTTCTTGGAGAGGATCAGGCGCCCCTCCTTGTCCTCCTTCTGGAGGACGAGCGCCTCGAGCTCGTCGCCGATCGAGACTTCCTCGGAGGGATCGACGTCGTGGCGGATCGAGAGCTCCTTGGTGGGGATGACCCCTTCGGACTTGTAGCCGATGTCGAGGAGCACCTCGTCGGGATCGATGCGGACCACCTGCCCGGTGACCAGGTCGCCATCGTTGAGGTCCTTGACGGACTCCTCGATCGCCTTGATCAGCTCCTCGGGCGTCAGGTCGTCCTGGACGTCGGCGGCAACGCCCTCCGGCCCGTTCGTCTCTTCGATCGTCGATCAGCTCCTCTCTGCCCGACGGTGACGCTCACGCCGAACCGGATCGAGGTGAGGGATCCGAGCAGGCAGACTACGCCCCCGGGGGCCCGAACATCTTAGGCGACCTGCGAAGATGCCGTCAACACGCTCAGTGGCCCTCGGGCGTGGCGTCGGCCCACGTGGGGCCGGTCCCGAGGTCCACGCGCAGGGGCACCGAGAGCTCGTAGGCCCCGGACATCTCCTCGCGGACGGCGTCCCCGACCTCGCCGGCGGCGGCCTCCTCCACCTCCAGCACGAGCTCGTCGTGCACGGTGAGGACCATCGTGGCCGGGAGCCCGGGGAGCGCACGGTCCACGCGGATCATCGCCAGCTTGATGATGTCGGCGGCCGAGCCCTGGATCGGGGCGTTGAGCGCCATCCGGCGACCCAGGTCGCGGATCCTGGGGTTCGGCGACTGGAGCTCGGGCAGGTAGCGCCGCCTCCCCAGGATCGTCTGCGTGAACCCCTCGGCCGCGGCCCTGGTGACCTGCTGGTCGAGGAACTCCCGGACCCGAGGGAAGCCCTCGAAGTAGGCGTCGATGAACTCCTTGGCCTCGTCGGGAGCGATCCCCAGCCGAGTCGCGAGGCCGTAGGCGTTCATCCCGTAGGCCAGGCCGTAGTTCACGACCTTGGCCCGTCGCCGCAGCTCCGGGTCCACCTGCTCGAGCGGCAGGCCGAACACCTTCGCGGCCGTGGCCGCGTGGATGTCGGCGTCCTCGGCGAAGGCCGCCGCCAGCGCCTCGTCCCCGGAGAGGTGGGCCAGGACCCGCAGCTCTATCTGCGAGTAGTCGGCGACGAGCAGCACCCTCCCCTCCGCGGCGATGAAGGCCTTGCGGATCTCCCGGCCCTGCTCGCCGCGGACCGGGATGTTCTGGAGATTGGGGGTGAGCGAGGAGAGACGGCCCGTCGCGGCGGCGACCTGGCTGAAGGTGGTGTGGACCCGCCCCGTCGACGCGTGGACGAGCGGGGGCAGGGCGTCGAGGTACGTCGACTTCAGCTTCGCGAGCTCCCGGTACGAGAGCAGCGCGTCCACGATCGGGTGCCGGTGCCGCAGCTTCTCCAGGGTGGCGGCGTCGGTCGAGTACCCGGTCTTGGTGCGCTTGCCGGGCGTGAGGCCGAGCTTCTCGTAGAGGATCACCCGGAGCTGCGGCGGTGAGTGGAGGTTGAACTCCTCGCCGGCGTGCTCGTAGATCTCGACCTCGAGCGCGCGCATCCGGTCGCCGAGCGCCTCGGACATCTCCTGGAGATAGGGCACGTCGATCCGCACGCCCGCGGCCTGCATGCGGGCCAGGACCGTGGCCAGCGGGAGCTCCACGTCGCGGAGGAGGTCGGCGGCGCCGACCCGTTCGAGTCGCTCGGCCAGGAGCGGGGCGAGCACCGCCACGGTCGCCGCCTCGGCCGCGAGAGGACCTCGGTCCTCCTCGCCCAGCGCCAGCTGGCCGTCGTCGCTCGCCTCGGCGGCCTCCCCGACGAGGTCGGCTCCGAGGTACCGCTCCGAGAGGGCGCCGATCGGATAGGAGGCCTCCGCGGGATCGAGAAGGTAGCCGGCCAGCATCGTGTCGAGCTCCACGCCGGCGGCCTCCACGCCCAGCGGGAGTAGCGCCGCCTGGAGCTCTTTCGCGTCGTGGACCCAGATCGGTCGGTCCAAATCCTCGAGCCACCCGCGGACCGGCTCCGGGAGGGCGCCGTCCAGGGAGGCATGGACGCCGCGGCCCTCCCCCGCCGAGACCGCGATCGCGGACGGAGCCCCGTCCTTCGCGCCCAGGGCCACGGCGACGGGCCCGCCCGTGTCGAGCACCGAGGCGACCGCCTCCAGGTCGCCCTCCTCGAGGCGCAGCTCGACGTCCGCGGCGGCCGGGCGCGCCTCGCCCACCTCCTGCAGGCGCTCCAGCAGCGTCCGGAACTCCAGGGTGTTGAACAGGGCGCGGATCTCGTTCTGGTCCCACTCCCCGATCCGGCAGTCCTGAGGCTCGATGGAGACGTCGAGGTCGGTCACGAGCCGCACGAGCTCGCGGTTGCGGATCAGCGTGTCCCCCGCCTCCTCGATGCCCGCCCGCAGCTTGGGGGTGAGCTCCTCGGCGTGCTCGAGCACCCCCTCGACGCTCCCGTGCTCGGTGATCAGGCGCGCGGCGGTCTTGTCGCCGACGCCGGGCACCCCCGGGATGTTGTCGGAGGTGTCGCCCTTCAGCGCCACGAGCTCGATGTACTTCTCGGGCGGCACCCCGAATCGTTCCGTGACCG
This sequence comes from Actinomycetota bacterium, assembly GCA_035513995.1. Lineage (GTDB taxonomy): Bacteria > Actinomycetota > UBA4738 > UBA4738 > CALAEC01 > DASUTW01. The sequence goes on along the minus strand of DATKBL010000135.1, from coordinate 37,448 downwards.
CCGCTACGTCGTAGTCGACGATGTCGGAGATCCCCTTCCGGTTGAACTTCACGCTGATGCCGGGGCGCACGAGCTGGAAGAAGTCGCGGTCGGCCGTGACGATCACCACCTCGAGGCCCTTCTCGCTCGCGCGCTCGGCGATCGTGGCGATGGCGTCGTCGGCCTCGTGGCCCTCGACCTCGACGATCGGGATCCGCAGCGCCTCGAGCACCTCGCGGATCAGCGGCAGCTGCTGGCGGAACTCGTCCGGCGTCTCGGCCCGGCCGGCCTTGTACTCGGCGTACTGCTCGAGGCGCACCGTCGGGCGTCCCTTGTCGAAGGCGACCGCGACGTACTCGGGCCGCTCCTCCGCGAGGAGCTTGATCAGCATCGAGGTGAACCCGTAGACGGCGTTGGTCACCTGGCCCGTCGAGGTGGCCAGGTCGGGGGGGAGGGCGAAGAACGCCCGGTAGGAGAGGCTGTGGCCGTCCAGCAGGAAGAGTCGCTCGGTCCCCACCGTGCCGATTGTAGACTCTCCTCCATGGCGGCCGGCGGCTCCCATCAGGAGGACTACCTCGAGGCCATCTTCGAGATGGCCGAGGAGGGCATCCCCACCCAGCAGGCGCGGATCGCCGAGTGGCTGGGGGTGACGCCGGCCTCGGTCTCCGAGGCGGTGAAGCGCCTCGTCCAGCGGCGGCTGGTCGAGGTGGGCGGGGACCGCCACCTCACCTTCACCGACGAGGGGCGCGGGCTGGCCGAGACCCTCGTACGCCGCCACCGACTCGCCGAGCGCTTCCTGGTGGAGGTGGTCGGCCTGCCCTGGTACCTCTCGCACGAGGAGGCCACCGTGTGGGGCCGGGCGATCTCCGACAGCGTGGAGGAGCGGTTCACCGCGGTCCTGGACGACCCGGCCACCTGCGTCCACGGCAACCCGATCCCCGGCTCCGCCAGGAAGGTGGACCAGGAGGGGCTTCGGCCGCTCCACGAGCTGGAGCCAGGCACGTCCGGCAGGCTCGAGCGGCTCACCGAGGACCTCGAGCTCGACCTCGACGTGATGCGCTTCCTGCAGGACAGCGGGCTGATGCCCGGCGCGCGGCTGACCGTGGACTCCGTGGGCCCCGACGGCACGCGCACGCTCGAGGTGAACGGGGCGAGGGTCGCCCTTGGCCCCGAGATCGCCGACAACCTCTGGGTCCGCGCCTCCTGAGGGCGGGGCTCCCTCGGCTAGACTGCTTCCGCCGATGAGCGAGAACCGCATGCCGCCCGGCGTCACCGCCGAGCAGGCCCTGGACATCGCCAGGGACATCAGCCGCGGGACCTTCATGGAGCGCATCGAGCTCGAGTGGCTCGAGGTGGGCCTCGACCGGATCGTGGCCAGGATCCCGGTCGCCGGCAACACCCAGCCCTACAGCCTCCTCCACGGGGGCGCCACGGCCGCGCTCTGTGAGACGGTCGGGTCGTTCGGCACCTCGATCCACGTGGGCCTCGACCGGCGGCCCGTGGGTATCCAGCTCTCGGTGAACCACCTCCGGGCGGTGCGAGAGGGTCACGTCACCGCCACCGGAGTCCCGCTCCACGTGGGCCGCTCGACCGCGCTGTGGGACGTCCGGGTCGAGGACGACGAGGGGCGGCTGGTCGCCACCGGACGCCTCACGCTGGCGATCCGGGACGCCGCCCCCAGATGATCGGGACCCTGATCAACGTGGCCACGGTCCTCGCGGGGACCCTGGCCGGGACCCTGTTCGGAGATCGACTCCCCGACCGGATCCGCGAGACGGTGCTCCACTCGCTGGGGCTCGTCACACTGCTCGTGGGGGTGGACGCCGGGCTGCACGCGTTCCGCCCACCGCTGACCGAGGTGACCCGGGCCAGCGTGATCCTGGTCATGGGCTCCGTCCTCGTCGGGGGGATCCTGGGGGAGTTGCTGCACATCGAGGGAGGCTTGAACCGCTTGGGGGACCGCCTGAAGGCACGCTTCGGCGGGGGCCAGGCCAGGTTCACCGAGGGCTTCGTGATCGCCTCCCTCGTCTTCTGCGTCGGGCCGCTGACGATCCTGGGGGCGATCCAGGACGGCGCGACCGGCGACTTCCAGCTGCTGGCCATCAAGGCCACGCTGGACGGGTTCGCCGCCGTCGCGTTCGCGTCGGCGTTGGGCTGGGGCGTCGGGTTCTCGGCGATCACGGTCCTCGTGTACCAGGGGGCGCTCTCGCTCACCGCCTCGATCGCCGCCGACGTCTTCACCGACGTGGTGATCGAGTCGATGACGGCCGCCGGAGGCGTCGTCATCGCCGGGATCGGCCTGCGGCTGCTGGAGCTGCGAGAGATCCGTGTCGGCAACCTCCTGCCGGCGCTGCTCCTCGCCCCGGTCGCGTTCGCCATCGTGGAGCGCGTCGGCTGAGGGTCCGAGCTCCAAGGCTTTTGTCACTCGGATCGCTCCGCGGTGCGAATTTCTTTCCGGGAGGCGACCCGGCCGCTACCTGGGGGGATGCGCGAGATGGGTTCCCGGACAGGCCATATCGAATCCTTGACTCGGCCGTGGCGCCCCTGTTACCTTTCGCGTCGGTCCCGAGCGGCCGGAGGGACGACCGCCTCGGAGAGCATCGGAGAAGCGGAACAGGCAGTCGGACGGGCCCCGGCCCGGACGGCCACCCAGACCGATCCCCCGGACGCGCACCGAGTCGCCCGGCCCCGGCCGGGAAGTGCCAAGGGTTGCTCGGGACCTTCATTTTGGCGGGCTCGAGGTGCCGAGTAGACAACGCTCGCGTATGGGGAAGGCGTGAGCGGTTCCAAAGGCACCTCGAGCCCGTCGATCTTTCGGGGTCGGGTCAGAGGATCCGGGAAAGGAACAGCTGGGTCCGCTCGTGCTGGGGCTCCGCGAACATCTCCCGCGGCTTCCCCTCCTCGAGGATCCGCCCCTCGTCCATGAAGATCATCCGGTTGCCCACCTCGCGAGCGAACCCCATCTCGTGGGTCACGACCACCATCGTCATGCCCTCGGAGGCGAGCCCCTGCATCACATCGAGGACCTCCTGGACCAGCTCGGGGTCGAGCGCCGAGGTCACCTCATCGAACAGCATCAGCTTCGGCCTCATCGCCAGGGCTCGCGCGATCGCCACCCGCTGCTGCTGGCCTCCCGACAGCTGCGAGGGGTAGGAGTCGGCCTTCTCGTCCAGCCCCACGTGGTCGAGCTGCTCTCGAGCGCGCTCCTCCGCCTCCGAGTCGCCCAGCCTGAGGACCTTCCTCAAGGCGATCGTCACGTTGCGGAGGGCCGTCATGTGCGGGAACAGGTTGAACGCCTGGAAAACGATCCCGATGTCGGCGCGGACGTCGTCGAGGTCGACACGCACGTCGGTGATGTCCTGCCCCTCGAACGTCACGCTTCCCTCCTGCGGCTCCTCGAGCAGGTTGATCGTCCGCAGGAGGGTGGACTTCCCCGATCCCGACGGGCCGATCAGGACCAGGACGTCCTGGGGGTTCACCGCCAGGTCGACGTCCCGCAGGACGTGGTTCTCGCCGAACCACTTGTTGACGCCCTCCAGCCTCACCAGCGTGCCGTCGGGGTTCACGCACCCACCCCCACGAGGCCGCTGCGGAGCTTCCGCTCCAGCCAGTTCACGACCCGGATCATCGGCAGGGTCACCACGAGGTACCCGGCCGCCGCGGCGAGCCACGGCGTCGCGTTGAACGCCTCCTGGTAGAGGTCCCTGGCCCAGCTCAGCAGCTCGCGCTGGTTGAGCGTCAGCCCCAGCACGGAGACGAGGGAGGTGTCCTTGATCAGGATGATGAACTCGTTGGTCAGGGGCGGGATCACCCGCCGGATGGCCTGCGGGAGGATCGCGTAGCGCATGGCCTGGAAGTAGGTCATCCCCAGCGACCTCGCCGCCTCCATCTGCCCCCGCTCGATCGACTGGATGCCCGCCCGGAAGACCTCCGCGACGTACGCCCCGGCGTTGAGCGCGAAGATGAACACGGCCACCTGGTAGACGCTGACCACCTGGCCGAGCCCCAGTCCCAGCAGCGTCAGGTAGAAGAAGGAGAGCTGCCACAGGAGAGGGGTACCGCGGAAGAAGTTGATGTACGCCCGGGCGGGGGCCCGGACCACCGCGTGGGCGGAGAGCGCCATCATGGCCAGGATCAGCCCGATCACGATCCCCCCCAGCTCGCCGAAGAACGCCAGGAGCACGGTGTTCTTGATCGCCGTGACGAACTGTCCGAAGAACCCGTCCAGGACCTCGAAGCGGAGGTTCTGGCGGACGAGGAAGGCGAAGTTCTCCCCCGACCGAACGAGGAGCAGGAGGCCCGCCGCCACGACCGCCTGGACGCCGAGGGCGGCGCCTGAGATGGCCGCCTTCCGGGAGGGCTTCGTGGGCATCCGGCGATAGATCGAGTACCCGACCACGGCCGCCGCGGCCCCGAGGGCGATGGATCCGAAGAGGACCGCCGTCTCCTCACCGCTGCCGATCGCCATGAGGATGGACTCGTCGGGTCTCCATCCCCGGATCGTGATGACGATGAGCGTGCCCGCGAAGACCAGAACCAGCGCCGCCGACCCCACCAGGAGCCCGACGAGCGAGAGCGTCGTCTGCCCCGCCAGCCACTCTCGGAACCGCTCGCCCCGCGACTTCATCCGGGACCCCCCTGGAACGACGAGGGTGGGCCCGCCGATCCCGGCGGGCCCACCCTCGCTCGCTCCCTCGTTTCCTCCGCTCCTAGCCTGCCGCCACGTTCCCGCCGGGCGGCAGATCCGGGTACTGCGCGTAGATCTGTTCGTACGCGCCGTCCTCGATCATCTCGGCCAGCACCCGATTCAGCTCGTCGAGGAGCGGCTCGTTCGCCGGGTTGACGGCGAAGCCGTACACCTCGCCCGTGTCGATCGTCTGCACGATCTCCAGCCCCTCGCGTGCCGCCACCTCGACGATCGCCGACGGCTCGTCGTTGATCGTGCCGTCGACCGCCCCACCCTCGACCGCCGCGTATAGGTCCGGTGTCTGCTGGAAGGTCCGGAGCGTGACGCCCTGCGGGGCCAGGTTTTCCTCGGCCCACGCCTCCCCGGTCGTGCCGCGCTGCACCGACACGGAGTGCTCCTCACCCAGCTCGTCCACGCTGGTGATGCCGCTGTCCGCGAGCACCGTCAGCGACTGCTGGGAGTTGTAGTAGCCCTCCGTGAAGTTGATTTCCTCCTCGCGCTCCGGGGTGATCGTGGTGGCCGAGGCCACCACGTCGAACCGCCCGCCCGCGAGCTGAGTGAAGATCGTGTCGAAGTCGGTGTCGATGACCGAGACCTCGAGCCCGAGCCGGGTCGCGGCCTCGGTGATCAGGTCGATGTCGAACCCGACGACCTCGCCGCCCTCCCGATACTCGAATGGCGGATACGGGATGTCGGACCCGACCGTGAGCACCCCAGCTTCCAGGGTCTCGATCGCCGGACCCGTCTCCTCGGTCTCGGTCGGATCGGGGTCTGGATCGGGGTCTGGATCGGCCTCGCCGTTGCAGGCGCCGGCCACGAGCACGAGCGCGGTGAGCGCTCCGACCAGCCACAGGTACCGATGCTTGCGCACGGATGCCTCCCTTCGTGGATTCCCTCTTCCCAGGGAATCCTAGGGACGCCCGCCACGGACCACAAGCCGCGTGGCGTGATGCGGCGGCCCTGTGCCAGGATGTGGGCCATGTCGGCCTCGTTGGCACCGCGTGGCGACTTCCCAGTCCTGGAGGAGGCGCGCTACCTGAACGCAGCCTCCATCGCGCTCATGCCCCTCCCCGTTCGGGAGGCCGTCCAGCGATTCGAGGAGGAGATCTACGGCCGGGGCACGATCGGCTTCGACGACGCGGCCGAGGCGCGCGTCTACGATGGCGTGCGCGCGCGCGCCGCCCGCCTGTTGGGAGCCGAGCCGGCCGATATCGCCGTGACCACCAGCGCCACCGAGGCCCTGGGCCAGGTCGCGTGGTGGCTGCGCCCCGGCGAGGGGCAGAACGTCGTCTCCATCGACATCGAGTTCCCGAGCGTCACGTACCCGTGGATGCGGATCGCCGAGGAGACGGGGCTCGAGGTGAGGCTGGTGCGCGCCCAGGACGCCCCCGTCGCCCTCTCGATCGAGGACGTCGCGGAGCTCGTCGACGAGCGAACGGCGGCGATCTGCGTCAGCCACGTCCAGTACGCGACCGGCCATCTGCTCGACATGCGCGCGGTGGCCGACCTCGCCCACGCGCACGGAGCCCTGGCCGTCGTCGACGCCACCCAGTCGGCCGGCATGATCCCGATCGACGTGCGGGCCGCCGACGTTGACGTGCTCGTCAGCGGCGCCTACAAGTGGCTCTGCGCCACGTTCGGTGCCGCGCTCTGCTATCTGCACCCCCGCATCGCGGAGCGGTTCCTCCCTCCCCTGATCGGGTGGAGGAGCACCGTCGACCCGCCGGACTTCGACGCGACCCGGATGCCGCTCACCCAGGGCGCTCGCAGGCTCGAGTACTCGACGGTCGCCTACCCCTCGGGCGTGGGGCTGGGCGAGGCCATCGAGTACCTCCTCGGCGTGGGGATCGACCGGATCCTCGAGCACGACCTCGGGCTGGCCGACAAGCTCGCCGCGGGGCTGGAGGAGCTGGGGGGCTCGCTGATCTCCGCTCCCCGGGAGGCCGCGCGCGGGAGCATCGTCAACGCCCGGTTCGGCGGCCGCCGTCCCGAGCGCCTGGTCGAGCGGCTGATCGCCGCCGGCGTGATCGCCGGCCCGCGGCTGGGCGGCGTGCGCTTCTCCCCGCACCTGTACAACGACGAGTCCGACGCGGAACGCGCCCTCCAGGAGCTCCAGCGCATCCTGGAGACGCCCGACGAGGACTGACCCTTCCGAGAGGAGACGATGAGCGGACCCCTGGTGCCCAAGGACGACTTCCCCATCCCTTCGGGCGCAACCTATCTCAACTCCGCTTCGATCTCGCTGACCGCCGTCCCCATCCGCGAGGAGATGCGGGAGTTCGAAGACGAGGTCGTCCACCTGGGGACGATCAACCTCGACGACGAGGCCGAGAACCGCGTGTACGAGGGCGTGCGCGGATCCGCGGCCGCGCTGTTGGGGTGTGAGGCCGGAGACATCGCGGTGATGACGAGCGCGACCGAGGCACTCTGCCAGGTCGCGTGGTGGCTGCGCCCCGGGGAAGAGCAGAACGTCGTCTCCATCGACCTCGAGTTTCCCAGCGTCACCTACCCCTGGCTGCGTCTCGCCGAGGACGGCGGCCTCGACGTTCGGCTGGTCCCGGCGCTGGCCGACCCGCTGAGCCTCACGCTCGACCGCGTCGCCGAGCACGTGGACGCGGGCACCGCCGCGATCTGCATCAGCCACGTCCAGTACGCGACCGGCCACCTCCTCGATCCCGAGGCGCTCGCCGACCTGGCCCATGCCCACGACGCGCTGCTGATCCTCGACACCACCCAGTCCTCGGGCGCGGTGCCGCTGGACGTGCGCGCGACCGACCAGGACATCGTCATCGCCAGCGCCTACAAGTGGCTGACCGGCGTCCCGGGTGCCGCGTTCGCCTACCTCCGGCCCGAGGTCGCCGAGCGCTTCCGGCCGCCGTTCGTCGGCTGGCGGACTACCGGGGAGGGAGCGATGGCGTTCGACGCGACGAGCATCGCCCTGGCCGCCGGCGGACGCCGGATGGAGTACGCCACGGTGGCCTACGAGGCGGGGATCTCCCTCGGCGCCGCGACCCGCTACCTCCTGGAGGTAGGGGTCGACAAGATCCACGAGCACGACCGGCGCCTCTGCGACCTGCTGGCCGAGGGCCTTCGGACCCGGGGGGCCGAGCCGCTCACGCCCGAGGATCCGGAGGCACGCGGCACGATCGTCGCGGGCCGGTTCCCCGGACGCGACGTGTTCGAGGTGGCCGGCGCCCTCGCCGACCGGGGCGTCCACGTCGCCCCGCGCCTGGGCGCGCTGCGCTTCTCGCCCCATCTCTACAACGACGAGGACGACGTGATGCGGGCCCTCGAGGCGCTCGACGACGTCCTGACCTGAGGGGGGGGCGGGGTGCTGCTGCTGTCCGAGGAGGAGATCCGAGGGTCGGTCTCGACCAAGGACGCCCTGGAGGCCGTGGCCGAGGCGTTCGCGGCCCTCTCTCGGGGCGAGGCTCGCCTCCCGGGGGTGATCTACCTCGACATCACGGAGTTCAACGGAGACGTGCACGTGAAGGGCGCGCACATGCGCGAGGCGCCGCACTTCGCGATCAAGGTGGCCGGCGGCTGGTACGACAACCCCGCGAAGGGCCTTCCGGTGGGGACGGGGCTCGTCCTGGTCTTCAGCGCCGAGACGGGCGCGCCGGCGGCCCTCCTGCTCGACAACGGCTACCTGACCGACCTGCGCACGGGCGCCGCCGGGGCGCTTGCGGCGCGTCACCTGGCGCGCGAGCGGCTCTCGAAGGTCGCGATGATCGGTGCCGGCCTCGAGGCCCGCTTCCAGCTGCGGGCTCTCGCCGACGTGCGAACGCTCCCCCGGGTCGAGGCCTGGAGCCGCGATCGGGCGAACGCGGAGCGGTTCGCCGCCGAGATGCGCGAGGAGCTCGGCGCCGACGTGGCGGTCGCCGACGACGTCGAGTCGGCGGTGCGCGAGGCCGACCTGGTCGTCACAGCGACCCCGGCGCGCGAGCCGCTCGTCCGCGCGGCGTGGCTGGCCCCGGGGGCGCACGTGACCGCGCTCGGCTCGGACGGTCCCGCCAAGCAGGAGCTGGACGTCGAGGTGCTCCGCCGGGCCGACGTTCTGGTCGTGGACGACCTGGAGCAGGCCGCGGAGAAGGGCGAGCTGCATCACGCGCTCGAGGCGGGGGTCGTGACACGCGACGACGTCGACGCGCAGCTCGGAGACCTCGTGACGGGTGCCCACCCCGGCCGCACCGACGACGAGCAGATCACCGTGGCCGACCTCACGGGCGTGGGCGTCCAGGACGCGGCCGTGGCGTCGCTGGCGCTGCAGGGGGCGACGGCGGCCGGCCTCGGCCGCGAGCTCTCCTGAGGTGGACCTCGTCGCCCTCGACGACCGCGACCGCGCGCTCCTCGACGGAGCCGCAGGCGAGGCCGGCCGCCTCGCGATGCGGGTCCTGGTGCGGATGGCGCGGGCCCAGGGCGCCGAGCGCCTCCGGGACGTGACGAGGGCCCACATCGACGGCTGCCTCTACCACGGGAGGGCGGGGCTCGACTTCGCCCGTCGCCTCGTGGACGGGGGCGGGCGGGTCACGATCCCCACGACGCTGAACGTGGGCTCCCTGGACCTCCTCCACCCGGACCGCTTCCGGGGCGACCCCGAGACCGGCCGCCAAGCTCGCGCGCTGATGGACGCCTATGTCGCCCTGGGGTGCCGTCCGACGTGGACCTGCGCCCCGTACCAGCTCCCCGGCTCGCGGCCGGCCCTCGGCGAGCACGTGGCGTGGGCCGAGTCGAACGCCATCGTCTTCGCGAACTCGGTCCTCGGGGCGCGCACCGACCGCTACGGCGACTTCCTCGACATCTGCGCGGCGATCACCGGCCGCGTGCCGAACGCGGGGCTCCACCTCGACGAGCGCCGCCGGGGCGAGGTGGTCTTCCGCCTCGAGGGCATCGGCGCCAGGCTTCGCCAGGACCCCGTGCTGTATCCGCTCGTCGGGCACGTGGTGGGCGCGGCCGCCGGCTCCCGCGTGCCGGTGCTCATCGGCCTACCCGAGCGAGCCTCCGAGGACGATCTGAAGGGGCTCGGCGCCGCGGCGGCCTCGTCGGGCTCCGTGGCGCTGTTCCACGCGGTGGGTCTCACCCCGGAGGCGCCCACCCTCGAGGAGGCGCTCGGCGGCCGGGCGCCGCTCCGCGAGGAGGCGATCGGCCCCGAGCGGCTCCGCGCGGCGCGAGAGGAGCTGACCACCACGGCCGGCGATCGCCTCACCGGGGTCAGCCTGGGCACCCCCCACTTCTCCGTCTCCGAGTTCGGGAGGCTGGTCGACCTCCTCGATGGGGCCCGCGTCCACGCCGACGTCGAGTGCTACGTCTCGACCGCCCGCGACGTCCTGCCCGAGATCGAGTCCCGCGGCTGGGTGGGGGCCCTGGAGGCCGCCGGTGTCCGCATCGTCACCGACACCTGCACCTACGTGACGCCGATCATGCGTCCCGACGGAGTCGTCATGACCAACTCGGGGAAGTGGGCGTACTACGCACCCGGCAACCTCGGCGTCGAGGCCGTCTTCGGGAGCCTCGAGGAGTGCGTGCGCTCGGCGCAGGCGGGCCGGGTGACCGTCGACGAGGAGCTCTGGGATGGCTGAAGGTCGCACGCTCGCGCCCGGGGCCGCCGAGGGGGAAGCGCTCGTCCTCGCCGAGCCGCTCTCCTTCTGGGGAGGTATGGACCCCGCCTCGGGGATGCTGATCGACGCGCACCATCCTCAGCGCGGCGCGCTCCTGGCCGGGCGCGTCGTGGTCATGCCCTCGGGCCGCGGCTCGAGCAGCGCCTCGAGCGTCCTGGCCGAGGCGATCCGCGCCGCCACGGCGCCCGCCGCCGTCCTCCTGCTCGAGCCGGATCCGATCATCGCGCTGGGGAGCGTGGTGGCGGCGGAGCTCTACGGGGCCGCGTGCCCGGTGGTCGTCCTCGACGCGCCAGATCACCGGCGCCTGCAAACCGGGGATCGGCTCAGGGTCGTCGCCGACGACGATGGCGCGAGGGTCGAGTCGTCCTGACTCAGCGGCCGTTCAGCACGCCGTCGCGCCGGAGGTCCCGGAAGATCGCCTGCGCGCCGGACCCGAGGTGGACGACGCTCTGCCCGCCCACCATGCCGCCCGTCCCGGACACGACGACGTTGCGAACCGTGCCGGGGTCGACGGTCGTGGTCGCGAGCAGCATCCCGAGCATCTCGGCCAGGCTCAGGTCGGTTTCGATGTAGCGGGCACCGACCGCGACCCACCGGAACAAACCGGCCGGGTCGCGTCGCACGTCGGCTCGGAACTCGCGCAGGGAGTCGAGGATCAGTCGTCCCTGGTTCAGCGACCGTCCGAAGTCCCCGCCCGGCACGCCATATCGGTTGCGCGAGAACGCCAAAGCATCGGGGCCCTTGAGCCGCTTCCTCCCCGGGCGGAAGTACGCTTCTGAGGCCGCATCGTTCATCGCATACGGGATCGTCGTCATCACCCCGCCGACGTGGGTTACCGCGCTGCGGAAGTCGCGGAAGCCGGTGAGGAGGTAGCCGTCGATCGGGATGCCGCTGAGCTGCTCGACGGTCCGCACCATCAGCTCCGGGCCCCCGTACACGAGCCCTTCGTTGATCTTCCGGGTGCCCACGCCCGGGATCGGGACGTACGAGTCGCGGGGGATACCCACGATCGCCGCGCTCCCCTTCCGTAGGTTGACGCCGATGATGTGCAGCGAGTCGGCGCGGGCGCCGGCCACGCGCTCCCCCGCCCGCGCGTCGCTGCCGATCGCCAGCAGGAAGACGAGCCCGGGTCGAGGCGCGGGGGCGTCGATCGTGCGGCGTACCGTGCGGGCGGGAGGCACCCGCGCCCTGATGTCGTAGGAGACGATGCGCCAGCGACCCCCCATCGGGCGAAGCAGGTACGAGCCGCTGTGCCGGATCCTCGCCTCCCCCTCTCCCTGGAGGGCCGTGGCCGCGAAGCGAACCTCCGCGAGCGTGGCGGTGGGTCTCCGCGCCTCGTCGGTGAGCACCCGCATACGGACCCGTGCCCGCGGCGCGCGGACGGCCGTGATCCGGCGCGCGGCCTCGCCCAGCGTCAGCGCCCTGCGATCGCGGCGCGCCCCGGCCCTCGACTCGGGGACGAAGAGCTCCGCCAGGTCGGGGAAGTCCCCCCCGGCCCAGGACTCGGGGTCCACGAACCCCCTCGTGTAGAGATCGGCGATGGTGCGTTCGACCTCTCGCCTCGTCGCGCGAAGCCGGCTGGGCGGGACCCTGCCCCGGACCGCGACCGCCGAGACCCCGCCCACCCGGAGGGAGAGCGCGGGGGCGGCCTCCGGCGAGGGCGAGGCGGTCGGCCCAGGCCGCGGGTCCCCGGCGACGTCGGGCGTGAGCTCGGACCCGCCATGGGCGAGGATGACGGCGGTGGTGGTGGCGACCACCACCGCCGTCATCCCCGCGACCAGCTGCGTCCTCCCCGTCACGACGTCTCCGCCGCCAGCGCCGCCGCGCGCGCGCCCGACCACGGGACGAACTTGAAGCCATGGCCGCTGCACGCCGAGGCGACGACCAGGGCGCCGTGACGCTCCAGGACGAACCGCTCGTCGGCGGTCGTCGTGTAGAGGCAGCCCTCCGCGTGCAGCGGCTTCGGGTCCATCGGGGCGAACCGCTCCGCCACCCATACGCGCACCCGGTCGGCGGAGCCCTGGTCGGGACCGCCCCCCTCCTCCGGGTCCGTCTCCGGGCCGGCGTGGTGCTCCGCCGCCTTCAGGCCGAACCCGGGACTGGGCAGGGCGTACGCCAGCGGCTCCCGGCTCCAGTCCACCACGACGACGGGGAGCTCCTCGGCCTCGAAGTACACCGGCGACTCGCGCGTCACCCGCACCGGGAGGTCGATCCCCAGCGGCCGGAGGAGCTCCCGGCTCCATGCCCCGGCCGCCATGATCCCCACGCGTCCGGTCACCAGCCCTCCCTCGGTACGCGCCTCGAAGCTCTCATCGCTCGCCGAGACGGAGACCACCCGGATCTCCTCGCGCACGTCCACCCCGGCGCTCCGGGCGCCCTCGACCAGAGCCCGCCAGGCTCGGTCGGCATGGACGATCCCGGCATCGGCCTGGAACAACACCTCCGCGGCGGGAGGTATCGCGAGCGACGGGTACCGCTCCATCGTCTCACCGGCCGACAGCATCTCGAAAGGCACCGCCTCCGCGTCGAGCGACGCGGCGTTCTCGGGAGGGGGGTCGAGATCGATCCCACCCGTCCGCGTGAGCAGGGGCTCACCCGCCTCGTCCTCGAGCTCGCCCCAGAGCTCGATCGCCTCTCTCATCATCCGGACCCACTCCGGGGCGTCGTAGGAGTGGCGGAAGACCCGCGCGTCGCCGTGGCTCGACCCCCGATCGTGGCCGATCCGGAAGCGCTCCAAGACGATCACGTCGAGCCCGCGCCGGGCGAGTGCGCGCGCGGCCGCCGACCCGACCGCCCCGGCCCCGACGACGACGACGTCAGCGTCCATCAGATGACGTGGGTCTCCACGACCGGTCGCCCGCGCTCGAAACGATCCAGCGACAGCGAGGAGACGTCGACGGTTGACGCGGCCCCGTCCACGATCATCTCGGCGAGCAGCTTGCCCACGATCGGCGAGTGCTGGAACCCGTGTCCGCTGAACCCGTTCGCCAGGTAGAGGCCTGGGATCGCCTCCCCGATGATCGGGTGTCGGTCGGGGGTCATCTCGTAGAGGCCGCACCACGTGTTCTCGATCCCCGCCTCCTCGATGGGCGGGAAGGTTCGCATCGCGGTGGGCAGGATCTCCTCCGCGACGAAGGCCTGATCGACCGTCGTGTCGAACGAGGGTCGCTCGTCCGATGACCCCATCCCCATCAGGACGCCCGGCCCCTCCCGATGGAAATAGAAGCTCGTCGGGGTGTCGACGACGAGCGTCCGCCGCTCGGGGGCTCCGGCGAACGGCCCGGTGACCACGACGTTCCGGGGGATCGGGTCCAGCGGCAGCTCCACCCCCGCGGTGGCCGCCACCTGCCCGGCCCAGGGGCCGGCCGCGTTCACAACGGCGCCCGCCCGGATCTCCTCCCCGGCACCGGTCCTGGCCCCGGCCACCCGGTCTCCCTCGATGAGAAGCTCGACGACCTCGGCCCCGGTCTCGATCTCGGCCCCCGACCTCCGAGCCAGCGTCGCGTACCCGTGGGTCAGCCCGGACGTGTCGGCGATCCCGTCGTCGGGGCCGAACGTGGCGCCCACGACGTCCTCGACCATCAGGCCGGGGACCAGCTCGGCCGCCTCCGGCCCCGTGAGGAGGTCCACCCGGGCGCCGAGCCCGCGCTGCATCTCCGCCGCCGCTCGGAACCCCTCCCAGGCCGTCTCGTCTCGCACCAGCAGAAGGTACCCGTCCTGGTCGACGTCGAGGGGGAGGCCGTGTTCCTCCTCGAACCGAGTCAGCATGGGGATGCTGGCGAGGGAGAGGCGGACGTTCACCTCGCTCCCGAACTGGTGGCGGAACCCTCCGGCGGCGGCCGCCGTCGAGCCGGTTCCCAGGTCCTCGGCCCGGTCCAGCAGCAGCACCGACCCCGCCCCGGCCGCGGCCAGGTGGTACGCGGCGCTGGCGCCGACACACCCGCCTCCTACGATCAGAACGTCGGCCGTCCTCACGCGCCTGACCCGGTCGCCGTCAGCCGGTCCACCGCCGCGCGCGCCACCACGAGGTCCTCAAACGCGACCCCGACCGACTTGAAGACGGTGACGTCCTGGTCCGAGGCCCGGACCTGGGCGCCGCGGACCACCTCGGAGAGGTCGGCGGCCACGTCCTCGGCCGTGAAGGCCCCCTCCTCGATGGCGAGGAGCAGGTCGCCCGCCTCGGCCAGCGCGGCCTCCCGCGTCTCGACCACCACGCGCCCCCGGCGGAGGGTCTCCGCGTCCAGCTCCCGCGTCTCCGGCGTGTAGGCGCCCACCGCGTTGACGTGGGCACCGGGGCGCAGGTCGCCCCCCGCGAACACGGGCGAGGCGCTCGTGGTGCAGGTGCAGACGATGTCGGCCTCCCCCACGGCGGAGGGCTCCCCCGTCCCCGCCGCGAGTCCGAGCGTGCGCCCCAGCTCGGCGAGAGCCTCGGCCGGCTCCGGCGCCCGTGAGACCACCGTGAAGCGCTCGATCGGGCGCACCGCGGTCATCGCCTCGAGATGCGCCCTCGCCTGCGTCCCCGCACCGAAGACGACGAGACCGCGCGCGTCGGGGCGCGCCAGGTGGCGGGTGGCGAGCCCCGAGACCGCCGCCGTCCGGATCCCCGTGAGAGCCGCGCCGTCGACGATGGCCACCGGCTCCAGGGTGCCCGGGGCGAACAGGACGTAGACGCCCTGCACCAGCGGGAGCCCCCGGGCCGGGTTCCCCGGGTTCACGGTGACGAGCTTCACGCCGACCCCCTGATCCGAGACGGCCGGCATCAGCAGCAGATCGCCCTCGCCGGCCCCCACGTGGGAGCGGAGCGGCGCCTCCGGTAGGGTGCCCGCGAACGCGGCCTCCAGCGCGTCCACGGCCGCGCTCATCGGGAGCAGCTGCGACAGGAGGGCGGCGTCGATGCTCGGCAGGTTCACGGTCGGTGCCCAGGCGGGCCCTTCGGCACTACTCGGTCAGCTCGCCGAGGTAGGCCTCGCGGGTCTTCGGGTTCTCCCTCAGCGCCTTCGCCGTGTCGGACATCACGACCTCGCCGGTCTGGAGGACGTACCCGCGATCGGCGACCGACAGAGCCATGTTGGCGTTCTGCTCGACCAGGAAGATGGTGGTCCCCTGCTTGTTGATCTCCTGGACGACCTCGAACACCTGCTCAACGAGGATGGGGGCGAGACCCATCGAGGGCTCGTCCATGAGCAGAACCTTCGGGCCGGCCATCAGGGCCCGCCCGATCGCGCACATCTGCTGCTCGCCACCGGAGAGGGTCCCGGCCTTCTGGTCCAGCCGCTCGCGGAGGCGCGGGAACAGCTCGAGCACCCGCTCCATGTCGCGCCGCATCCCCTCGTCGTCCTCCCGAAGCTGGGTCCCGATCTCCAGGTTCTCGCGAACTGACATCTTCCCGAACAGCCTCCGCCCCTCGGGGACCATCGTCACTCCCTGGGCCACGATCTTCTGGGTGTTCTCACCGTCGATCCGCTCCCCGCGCAGGTAGATCTCGCCGGCGGTGGGCTTGACCATGCCGAGGATCGTTTTGAGCGTGGTGGACTTCCCCGCGGCGTTCGCGCCCAGGAGGCAGGTGATCTTGCCCTCGGGCACCTCGAGGCTGATGTCGCGGAGCACCTCGACGGGGCCGTAGCTCGTGTAGACGCCCCGCATCTCGATGAGGGTCGTGTCGCTCGCCGCCCGCCGCCCGTCGCCGCTCACGCCGACTCCACCGCCTTCTTCTTCCCGAGGTACGCCTCGATCACCTGCTCGTTGTTGGAGACCTCTTCGTAGGTGCCCTGCGCGATCTCCTGACCGTGGTCGAGCGCCACCACGCGGTCCGAGACGTTCTTGACCACGGGCATGTCGTGCTCGATCAGGACCACCGTGTAACCGCGCTCCTCCCGCAGCCGCCCGATCAGGCTGACGAGGCCGTGCTTCTCGACCGGGTTCATCCCCGCGGTCGGCTCGTCGAGCAGGAGCAGCTTCGGGTGGGTGGCCATCGCCCGGGCGATCTCGAGGCGCCGGCGGTCCGCGTAGGAGAGCTCGAAGGCCATCATGCCCTCGTACGGGAGGAGGCTGTCCCCGAAGAAAGCAAGCACCTCGCGCGCCCGCTCGGTGATCTCCCTCTCCTCCCGAACCGTCCAGGGGGGTCGGAAGATCGCCCCGAACGGCCCCGAACGGGTCCTCGCGTGCTGCCCCACCATCGCGTTCTCGAGCACCGTCAGGTTGGGGAAGAGGCGGATCTGCTGGAAGGTCCGGGCGATCCCCAGGGCCGCGATGCGGTTCGGCTTCAGCCCCGTCAGGGGGAACTTGTCGAACTCGATCGTGCCGCTGTCGGCCTGGTAGAAGCCGGTAACGACGTTGAACAGCGTCGTCTTGCCGGCCCCGTTCGGGCCGATCACGCTCACGATCTCCTGCTCGTCCGCGTGGAAGTCCACGCCGTCCACCGCACGGACGCCGCCGAAGTGCTTCACCAGGCCCTCGACGACCAGCAGCTGCTCGGTCACTTCTTCTCCTCGTCCTCGGAGGCCTCGGCCCGAAGGGCGGGCTCGGCGCCCTCGCCAACCCGATCCTCGTACTGCTCCTCCTCGAGCTCCCGCCCGTGGAGCTCGAGGCGCCTTCGGACCTCGGGCAGGAGGCCCTCCGGCTTGAGGATCATCAGCGCAACGAGCACGGCGCCGTAGATCAGGAGTCGGAACTCCTCGAACTCGCGGAGCAGCTCGGGGAGCCCAACCAGCCCGAAGGCGCCCAGGACCACGCCCGGGATGCTTCCCATCCCGCCGAGGACGATCACCGACAGCGCGTTGATCGACACCAGGAGGTCCATCGAATTCGGGAACACCGACCCCACTTGGATCGCGAAGAAGGCGCCGCCCAGGCAGCCCACGCCGGCGCCGATCGCGAACGCCAAGAGCTTGTAGTTGATGACGCTGATCCCCATCGCCTCGGCCACGGTCTCGTCCTCGCGCATCGCCGCCCACGCCCGTCCCACGCGGGAATCCTTCAGACGCCAGGCCACGAAGGCCGCGATCAGGCAGAACGCCAGGATGATGTAGTAGAGGTTCGTCGGGTCCCGCAGGTTGACGCCGAAGAGCGGCGGCCCGGGGATCCGGAGGATCCCCTGCGCCCCACCGAGGTATTCCTGGAGCCAGATGGACGCGATGAACACGCGGGCGATCTCTCCGAACCCGAGCGTGACGATGGCCAGGTAGTCGCCGCGGAGCCTCAACACAGGGGCGCCGATCAGGATGCCGCTGAAGACCGCGATCAGCACGACGAGCGGCAGGGCGACCCAGAAGTTGAACGGCCCTCCGAGGAAGGACGCCGACGAGGTCAGGATCGCGGTGGCGTACGCGCCCACCGCGAAGAAGGCGACGTACCCGAGGTCCAGGAGCCCGGCGAAGCCAACGACGATGTTCAGCCCCAGACCGAGGAGCACGTAGATCCCGACCGTGTTGATCACCTGGCTGAGGAACTGCCCCACGATGAGCGGCATCAGCAGCAGCAGGGCGATCAGGGCCAGCCATCCGACGATCTTGAGCGGACGGCCGCGGCGGAAGACGGCCCAGAGCGATCGCTCCCCGCTCATCGCCGCGGCCCGCGTGGTCTCGGGCTCCGGCGGTGTGCGGGTCCGCCACCACGACACCGCGAACCCGGCCGCGAACATCACGACGAGTCCCGAGTAGGCCAGGCCGGTCCCCGTATACAGCCAGGCGAGCGGGATGTCGAGGCCGAAGTTCGACTCCAGGTTCCGGAAGACCGCCACGATGAACGTGTTCGCGAGGCTCACGACGATCGCGGTTCCCAGGCCGGTCAAGGTGGCCCGGCGCAGCCGATTTGGCAGGAGCTGGAGCCCCGCGCCGGCCAGCCCGAGCAGCGCCCCTCCCACCAGCAGCGCCATCACCCCGAACCCCAGACCCCGCCCGAAGGACACGACGCTCTCGACGAGGTTCACCGTGAACGACTGGAACATCCGCCGGACGTGCTCGACCCCGATCACGTCGACGAACAGCAGCACCAGCGCGGCGACGCCCCCGGCGACCGCCCCGGCCACGAGCCCCCCCGCGAGCCGCTGCCGCTCCGCCTGGTGACCCTGCCGCGGCAGCCGTCGCGAGACCAGGTACCCCACCACCAGGAACGTGATCATGAGCATGGTGCGCCCCAGGGCCAGGACGTCGGTGAGGACGTTCAGGGCCTGGAACTTCTCGACCATGCCCACGGCCACGAGGTAGACGGCGACCAGCCCGCCGATCGCGCCGGTCAGGAACAGGCTCCGGTTGAGCCAGGAGGTCGTCTCGGTCCCCGCGACCTCCCGCTGCACCGTCGCGGGGACCGCCATCAGGCGCGCTCCTCGTCGGGCGAGCCGAGCAGGCCGCCGGGTCGGAAGATCAGCACCAGGACCAGGATGCTGAACGAGATGAGCAGCTGCAGCTGGTTCGGAGATGGGACGTCGAAGCCCTCGAGGAGCAGGAAGGGGCCCACTGCCTCGAGGACCCCGAGCAAGAGCCCGCCGACGCCGGCCCCCACCACGTTCCCGATGCCGCCGAGGACCGCGGCCGTGAACGCCTTGATCCCCGGGAAGAAGCCCATGAAGAAGTTCACCGAGCCCCCGCGGAACAGGTAGACGAAGAGGATCCCGGCGGCCCCCGCGAGGAGTCCGCCGATGGCGAACGTGCTCACGATGGTCCGGTCGACGTCGATCCCCATGAGCGAAGCGATCTCCTTGTCCTCGCCGACCGCTCGCATCGCTCGGCCGGTCTTCGTCTTCCGGATGAACAGGAACAGCCCCAGCATGAGGGCCCCAGCGGCGAGAACCACGACGAGCTGGATCTTCCGCATCGGCCACCCCAGGATCTCGATGGAGCCGGCCAGGATGTCGATCGTGGGGTAGGCCTCGGCGCTGGCGCCGTAGAACCCTCGGAACGTGTTCTGGAGGAACAGCGAGGCCCCGATGGCCGTGATCAGCGGCACGAGACGCGGAGCGCCCCGCAGGGGCCGGTAAGCCACGCGCTCGAGGACGACGGCGATGGTCGTCGAGACGGCCATCGAGACGGCGAACAGGATCAGCAGCGAGATGACCGGGCTCTCGTTCAGGAAGCCCGTCTGATCGAGCCATCGGGCCATGAAGAAGGCGGTGAACGCCCCGCTCATGAACACCTCGCCGTGGGCAAAGTTGATCATGAACAGGATGCCGTACACGAGCGTGTAGCCCATGGCGATGAGCGCGTAGATCGCCCCCCGGGCCACGCCGTCGCTGATGAGCCGCTTCCACCCGTCCCCGCTGAAGGTGCTGACCTCGAGGGAGAGGGTCCGGCTCGTGCCCCACACGATGAAGATCAACAGGACGATGGAGAGGACCCACAGGATGATCGTGCGGACCGGCAGCCGCATGATGCCGCGCTGGAAGCTGCCGGGGGTCGCCTCCGTCGGCTCCGGGGTCTTCGTGTCGGTGTCGTCCGCCATTCAGCTCTCGAAAAAGTCTGGGGTAGAGGCCGCGGGTGAGCCTCGACGGCTCACCCGCGGCCAACCACCCGCCCGAACGCGGGCTATCGCGTCAGTACGCGATCTCGCCCTCTGTCTTGTCCTACGGCCACACGACCTCGAAGTCGCCGCCCTGGACCTCGCTGACGGTGATCGTGGCGCCCGCGTTGCAGTCGCCGATCGCGTCATCGGTCGGCGTGCAGTCGAGGCTTCCCACGATCCCTTCGTACCCGGTGATCGAGAACAGCGCGTCCTTCAGCGCGACGCGGGGGATCAGCAGGCCGTCCCCATCCTCGATCGCCACCTCCTCGATCGCCTGGAAGATCAGGTTCGCGGCGTCGAAGGAGTGCGCGTGGAACACCGACGTGGGCTCACCGAACTGCTCGTTGTACGCGGGGATGAAGTCAGCCTCGTAGAAGCCACCCGCGAACCCGAGGTCCGGCCCAGAAAGGAAGACGCCCTCGGCGCTGTCCGCGCCGGCCGCGTCGATCCAGTCCGGGGTGAGCATGCCGTCGGCACCACCCAGGTCGGTGTCGTCCAGACCGCCGATCTCACGTGCCTGGGCGGTGATGAGACCACCCTCGGCCACGAAGATCGGGAAGTACAGGAACTCCGGGCTGTCCGCCGCGATGCTGTTGAGCAGCGGACCGAAGTCCGTGTCGCCAACCTGGATGCCCTCCTGCGTGGTCACCTCGCCGCCGTACTCGCTCGTGAGGGTGTCCGCGAACACCTGCTGGAGCTGGTCGGCGTAGGGGCTCCCGTCGTGGATCGTCGCCGCGGTGGTCACACCGAGCTCCTCCGCCACGAACTGCGCCATGGCCGCGCCCTGGACCTTGTCGTTGTGCGCGGTCCGCAGGTAGAACTCCTGGTGGGTCGCGGGGTCCGTCAGCGACGGCGCCGTGTTCGACGGCGACACCACTGCGACCTGCGCATCCGACAGGATCTGCGCCGCCGGCTCGCCGGCGCTCGAGCAGCTCGTCCCCACGACCGCCACGATGGACGGGTCCGAGGCGAGCGCCGTGGCGCCCGCTGTCCCGCCTTCGGCGGAGCAGCCGTCGTCCTCGTTCACGAGCTCGATGTCGTGCCCGGCGACCTGGCCAGCCGTGCCGTCGAAGGCTTCGTCCCCCCAGTAGTCCAGGGCCAGCTCGACACCGTGCTGGCTGTCGAGGCCCAGGCTCGCGTTCTCACCCGTGATGACGAGGAGAGTCCCGACCCTGATGGCTTCACCCGCGCCGATCTCGACGCACGTGTCGCCCTCCGGGCACTCCGGTCCGTTGTCGCCATTGACCGTCCCGCCATCGTCTCCGTTGCAGGCCGCGGCGACGAGCACCAGGACACCGAGGAGCGACGAGAGTACCAACCATTTGCGATGCTTCATTCTTCCTCCCTTGTTACCGTCCTTGCATGCGGTCTCCGTGAACGAATGTCACGGCACGGAGATGATCGGCTGCCTCCCTCCTTTCTCCAACCCGGATCCCGGCCTGCGCGTCTCCCGAGCAAGCCGGGCTTCAATTACCACATCGCCGCGCCGATTGCCAGGTGAGGGCCGTCCGACCTCATGATCGGCCGATCGGCCGAGACCCGCTTCGGCGCGCGCGACCCCTCGATGGTGTGTACGCGAGGCGAGCCCCTGGGGATTGGGGATCACGGCGACGCCCCGGGCAGCGCGGGCCCGACAGGCTCGGGGTCGAGGGCGCGGAGACGTTCCTCGACCAGGGCGACCTCCGCCTCGATGCGGCGGCACTCCTCCTCGGCGAGGCGGTAGGCGCGGTCCGCCAGCGGGATCTCGGAGACGAGGGCCCGGACCCACAGGTCCGCGGCCCGGTCGCGGCGCTCGGCGAGACGATCCCGCAGGATCGAGCGCTGGGTGCGCGCGCGCTGGATCTCGCGGGCGTCCGCAGGGAGGTGTCCGGTGGTCTCATCCATGACGAGGTTCGCGAAAGTCTAAGGAACCCGGACCCCTGCCGCAAGCCTGGCCGCGAGGTGCCGGGGGTGGGACTCGAACCCACACTGCGCCGGGTTTGAGCCGGCGGCCTCTGCCGATTGGGCTACCCCGGCCGGCGGTTCCGAGTGTACCGCGAGGACGGACTCGAAGCCGCGTGGCCGGGCGGCCGGGCCCGTGGGACGATGCCCGCATGCGCGTCGCCGTGTGTGCCGACATGGAAGGGCTCTCCGGGGTCGATCGCTACCAGCAGTGCTTCCCCGGCTGGACGTCCGAGTACCGCCACGGGGTCCGGATGCTGGTCGGGGACGTGGGGGCGGCGGTCGAGGCTGCGCTGGAGGCCGGCGCCGCCGAGGTGGGGATCGCCGACTGGCACTACCTGGGACGGAACGTTCCAGCCGCGGCCTTCCCCGACCTCCCCATCCGCAGGCTGTGGCGCCTTGGGCGCCCGTCGATCAGGATCGAGAGCCTCGGCCGGCCCGACGCGGCGATCCTGGTCGGGGTTCACGCCGGCGCGGGAAACCCCGAGGGCTTCCTCAGCCACACGTTCTGGATGGGCATGTCGGTCCTGATCGACGGGGTTCCGGTCTCCGAGGCCGTGCTCTGGGCGATCGCGCTGGGCGCCGAAGGCGTTCCCGTGGCCGCCATCACCGGCGACTCTCGTGCCGTGGAGGAGGCCGCCGGGCTCCTCCCGGAGATCCCGGCCGTGGCCGTGAAGGCGGGGACCTCGCGCACCTCGGCGATCCTCCGCCCGCCCCAGGACGCCCGCGATGAGATCGCCGAGACCGTACGCGACGCCCTGGGGGGGGTCCCCGAACCACTCGCCCACCCGTTCCCCGCGAACGTCACGATCCGCTTCGCCGAAGCCCCCCACGCGGCCAGGACGGCCGCCAAGGGCGTCGCGGAGCGGACGGGCCGCCGGGACGTGAGCGCCCGCCTGGGCTCGGCCCACGATCTGATGCCCTTCCTCGCCCGCGGCCTGCTGGCGACCCCGATGGGAAGGGGCCCGGCGCTCGCCAACCGCCTGCTCCCCCGCGGGAGCGGCACCTTCGCCCGCCTGCGGAGCGTGTGCCTCGATCCCATCCTGGGATGGCTCGAGCGGAGGGTCGTGCACGAGTGGGCCCGAGAGCCCGCGGAGCTCTATCCCGTGGTGGGCGGCCGGCGCCCCGCGGCGCGCCGGCCGCCCACCCGTCGGCCCTAGCCCGCCGGCGGCGGGGGCGGGGTGGTGGCGGGAGGCGGCGGCGGGGGCGCCGCCATGTGGGGCGCCTCGCCCTTGGCGAACAAGGCCATGCCGCTCCCGACCAGCGCCACGACCGCGCCGGCGACCGCCATGTACAGGCCGATGCCTGCCGTGACCGTCAGCTGGCCGGCCGCCTCGGCGGGGATATCGTCGTCGAGGCCCATGATGTCCATGATCGACACGATCGTCATCAGCCCCGCGACGATCACGCCGATCACGCCGACGATCCGCCGGATCCCGGCCTGCCGCATCATCAGGATCACGATCCCCAGGACGAGCAGCACCACGCCCGAGCCCAGGTAAAACCAGCTGCTGTCGGTGTCCATCCCGGTCACCGACTCCGAGAAGCCGAACGCGTCGACAGTGGCGAAGGGTAGGAAGGTTCCGATCGCCAACAGCGCCCCGCCGATCGCGGTGACGATCCCCGCAACGGTTCCGCTCGAACCCCCGGAACGCTCCGGAGTGGTCATGTCCGCTCCCACGGTCCCTCCCTCAGGTCAGGTCGGCTCATTCTCACGGCCCCGCCGGGGCCCGTCAACGACCGCCCCGGCTCCCGCGCGCCCGACGGCCCCCGCGCCCAGCAGGACGCGGAGCTCCGACAGGAGCCCCGCGGAGCCGTCCACCCGGTAGCCGTCGGCGAGCCGTAGCAGCTTCGCGCTCCCGTTCGATCGGAGCCGGAGGTGGACGGCGAGGCGTCCGGGGTGCCCCGACAGGACCTCCTTCAGCGCCGTGGCGAGCCCGTCGGTGCACTGCTCGGCCGGGACGTCCAGCAGGATCGGCTCGCCGGGCGGCGGCGCCTCCTCGGAGTCGTCGAGCGCCCCGATCTCCATCGCCACGAGCTGGAGCTCCCTCCCCCGGAGGTCCACCCTCCCGCGCACGAGGACGATCCGATCGGGCACGAGCAGGTCGGTCACCTTCTCGAACACCGACGGGAACGCGACCACCTGCACCCCTCCGACGAGGTCCTCGAGCCGCAGCAGGGCGTACGGCTCGCCCTTCTTCGTGAACCTGCGGTTCACCGCCCCGATGATCCCACCGACGGTGACGACGTCGCCGTCACCGAGCGTGGCGAGGGCGGACGTGTCGACGTCGGCCTGGGCCTCGAGGCGTCCCCGCACGGCGAGCAGGGGGTGGTCGGTCACGTACTGCCCGAGCACCTGCTTCTCCAGCGCCAGCAGCTCCTGCTTCTCGAACTCGGGGCCCTCGAGCACCGCCTCGTCGATCTCCTCGGAGGCCCGCTCGCCCTGGCCGAAGAGCGAGAACTGCCCCGCCGCCTCGGCGCGGCGCTGCGAGACGATCGGTCCGGCCACCCGATCGTAGGCCTCCAGCAGGCCCCTGCGCGTGTGCCCGAGCGACTCGAAGGCGCCGGCCAGGGTCAGGCTCTCCAGGACCTTCTTGTGGAGCACCGAGGGGTCCACCTTCCGGCAGAAGTCCGCGAACGAGGTGAACTCGCCCTTCTCCCGCCGCGCCGCGATGATCTGCTCGACGGCCCCCGCCCCGACGTTGCGCACCGCCGAGAGGCCGTACCGCACCTCGCCCCCGACCGGGGTGAAGTCGACGGCCGACGCGTTCACGTCGGGCGGCAGCACCCGGATGTCGGCGATGCGGCAGGCGTTCAGGTAGAAGGGCTTCTTGTCCTTGTCGTCCTTGACGCTCGTCAGCAGCGCCGCCATGTACTCGACGGGATGGTGGGCCCGCAGGTACGCGGTCTGGTAGGCCACCAGCGCGTACCCGCACGCGTGCGAGGCGTTGAACCCGTAGTCGGCGAACGGCATGATCAGGTCGAAGATCTCGTTGGCCAGCCGCCCCTCGTAGCCCCGGGCCGTCGCCCCCGCGACGAACTTCTCCCGTTGGGGGACCAGCTCCTCGCGTATCTTCTTCCCCATCGCCTTCCGGAGGAGGTCGGCCTCGCCCATGGAGTAGCCGGCCATGCGCACGGCGATCTCCATGACCTGCTCCTGGTAGACGATGATCCCGTAGGTGTCCTTGAGCACCGGCTCGAGGTCGGGGTGGGGGTAGGAGACCGGCTTCCGCCCGTGCTTCCGCTCCGCGTACTCGACGTGCATCCCCGCGTTCAGCGGGCCCGGTCGGTACAGCGAGACGAGCGCCATCAGGTCCTCGAACCGGTTCGGGAGGAGCTGGCGGATCAAGGAGCGCATCCCCTCGCCCTCGAGCTGGAAGACACCGGTGGTCTCGCCGCGCCCCAGCATCGCGTAGGTGTCCTCGTCGTCGAGCGCCACGTGGTCGATGTCGAGGTCCACGCCCTGGTCGCGGAGCATCCGCGCCGTGTCGTCGATCACCGACAGGTTCCGGAGCCCGAGGAAGTCCATCTTGAGGAGACCAAGCTTCTCGACCCCGTGCATGTCGAATTGCGTGACGACGCGCTTCGAGTCGTCCCGCGAGTCCTTCGAGAGCTTCAGGGGGAGGTAGTTGACGAGCGGGCGGTCTCCGATCACCACGCCGGCGGCGTGCACCGAATCCTCGCGCCGGAGCCCCTCGAGCGCGCGCGCGGTGTCGATGATCGTGCGCGCGTCGTCCTCGCGGTCGTACGCCTCCTTCAGCTCGCTGGAGATCTCGAGCGCCTTCTGGATCGGGTACTCGCGACCGAGGACGGCCTGCGGAAACATCTTGCACAGCTTGTCGCCCATCGCCGCGGGGAACCCCAGCACCCGCGCCGCGTCGCGGATCCCCTGCTTCCCCTTGATCGTCTGGAACGTGATGATCTGCGCGACGTGGTCGTGCCCGTACGTGTCGGCGACGTAGCGGATCACCTCGTCGCGCCGGCGCTCATCGAAGTCCATGTCGATGTCGGGCATCTGCTTCCGCTCGGGGTTGAGGAAGCGCTCGAAGATCAGGCCGTAGCGGAGGGGGTCGAGGTCGGTGATGCGCAGGCAGTACGAGACCACCGAGCCGGCCGCCGAGCCCCGCCCCGGCCCCACCCTGATCCCACGCTCGCGCGCGAAGCGGATCAGGTCCCAGACGATCAGGAAGTAGCCGGCGAACCCCATCTCGATGATGATCGCCAGCTCGTGGTCGAGCCTCGCTCGCACGTCGGGGCCGATCTCGCCGTACCGCTCCCGGGCGCCCTCCTCCACGAGCTCGCGGAGGTAGGAGTCCTGGTCCTTCCCCGCAGGCGGCTCCAGGCGGGGAAGGAGGTGGGCCACCTCGCCCTGGACGAGCACGCGCTCGAGGTCGTGGATCGGCTCCACCGACTCGGCGATCTCGAGCGTGGCGTCGCAGGCCTCCGGGAGCTCGCGGAACACCTCGCGCATCTCCTCGGAAGACTTCAGATAGAACTCCTCGGTCTCGAACCGGAGCCTGTTCGTGTCGGTGAGGACCTTGCCGTGCTGCTGGATGCAGAGGAGAACGTCGTGGGCCTGATGGTCCTCCTTGTCGGTGTAGTGGAGGTCGTTCGTGGCCACGAGCGGGATCGCCAGCCGCTTCGCGATCTCGAGGAGCGTCGGTGTGACCCGCGCCTGGTCGGCGAGACCGTGGTCCTGGAGCTCCATGTAGAAGGACCCCTGGCCGAAGATGTCGAGGTAGGTCGCGGCCGCCTCCTCGGCCTTCCGCTCCTGGCCCGCGAGCAGGTTGCGGCAGACCTCCCCCGCCAGGCAGCCCGAGAGCCCGATCAGCCCTTCGGCGTGCCGGGCCAGCAGCTCCTTGTCGATCCGGGGCCGGTGGTAGAAGCCCTCGAGGTGGCCGTCGGAGACGAGCCGCAGGAGGTTGCGATAGCCCCGCTCGTCGCGGGCCAGGATCGTGAGGTGGCGGTACTTGGCCTCGTCCTCGCCGGGGTTCCGGTCGAACCGGGAGCCCGGCGCGACGTAGGCCTCGACGCCGAGGATCGGCTTGATGCCTCTCGCCCGCGCCTCCCGGTAGAAGTCGAGCGCCCCGAACATGACGCCGTGGTCGGTGAGACCGATCGCCGGCATGCCCATCTCTGCGGCCCGGTCGAGCAGGGACGCCGCAGCGCCGCCCGCCGTGATGCGCGCGAAGCCGTCGAGGAGCGAGAACTCCGTGTGCGTGTGGAGATGGACGAAGCTCCTGCTCACCGCGCTCGCTCCGGGGAAGGCTCGGCCACGGGCCCCCTGTGGAAAACCTGTGGATTGATTACACCCTTGTAATTCCTGCCGCGCCAAATCTATACTCCGGCCCGAGGCCGGTCAAGGGGAGACGGCGTGCGCCTGTCCTATTCGAGCATCTCCACGTACGAGCGGTGTCCCGCGCAGTTCCGGTTCCAGTACGAGGACCGGCTGCCCACCGCTCCGAGTCCCGCGCTGTCGTTCGGCAGCTCGCTCCACGAGGCCCTCCATCGGTTCCACGACCGCCCGGTGCCGGTCGCCCCGCCGGTCGAGGAGCTGCTCGAGATCCTCGACGACGTCTGGGTCTCCGAGGGCTTCCGGACCCCGGAGGAGGAGACCCCCTACCGCGAGCACGGGCGGCAGGTGCTCCGCCAGTACCACCTCGACAACGCGGCCGACTACCGGATCCCCGCCGCGCTGGAGCACTACTTCTCGATCGACGTCGACGGCGTCACGGTGTCGGGCGTGATCGACCGCATGGACCGCCTCCCCGGCGGCGGCTACGAGATCATCGACTACAAGACGAGCCGGCGACTCCCCCCGAAGCGCGTGATCGAGGAGGACCTCCAGCTGTCCATCTACGCGCTGGCCGCCCGCGAGGTGTGGGGCATCGAGCCCGAGCGGCTCACCCTCTACTACCTCCTGCCCGGTCAGCGGATGACCACCACGCGCTCCCCCGCCCGGCTCGACGAGCTTCGCGGGAAGGTGGCGAGCGTCGCCGAGCGGATCGAGGCCGGGCGGTTCGAGGCGCGGGAGAACCGGCTGTGCGACTGGTGCGACTTCCAGGCCCGGTGCCCGGTCTTCCGCCATCGCTACGAGGAGGACGGCCCGCCGCGGATCCGCGAGACCATCGACGAGTGGGTGCGGCTGAAGCGCGAGGACCGCGAGCGATGGCGGCGCCTCGAGGAGCTCGGGACCACGATCCGCGCCTATGCCGAGGAGCACGGGCTGAAGCGGCTCTACGGGACGGAGGGCGCGGTCTCGCTCGTGCGCCGGGTCGAGCAAGCGATCGATCCCGAGCGCGTGCGCGAGCTCCTCGAGCCCCTCGGCCGGTACGAGGAGGTCCTCACCGTGGACCCTCGCGCCCTCGGCGACATGATCGAGCGGCGGGAGCTTCCCCCCGACGTCGAGGACGCGCTCCTCACCTCGAGGGAGGCGGTGCGCGTGACGACCGCCCTCCACCTCCGGGAGCTCGACCGGAGCCGGAGATGATCGAGCGCAGGGCGGCCCGGATCCGCGAGGCCGCCGCCCCGATGCTCGAGCCCGGCGAGGAGGTCCGGGGTGTCGCCGAGGGGATCAAGGTCCCCACCCCCCTCCTGCGCGTCCCCCGGTTCCTGGTGCTGACCGACCGGCGGCTCCTGGTGCTGGGCGCGCCGATGTGGTCGACGCGCCCCCGCCACCTGGTCGCCGCGGCGGCCCTGGGCTCGGTCGGGCTGGACGGGTTCGAGGTCGGGGCCCACACCACCCTGCGCCTGCGATTCCCGGACCGGTCGGTCGTGATGAGCCTGGCCGCCCCCTGGCGTCGGGAGGCCGAGCGGATCCGCGAGGCCGTGGGGCGCGCCGGCGGCGCGCCCCCGCGCTAGGCTTGCCCCGTGCCGCCCAAGAAGAGCCTCGCCACCCGTGTGCGCGAGACGGCCGCGCCCTTCCTCGAGGACAAGGAACGGGTGCTGCGAGCCGCCGAGGCGATGAAGGGGCCGCGCACGATCTGGGCGGCCCTGCTCGGGCCGATCGGCTTCTTCCTCTTCCTGCGTCCTCGGCACGTGGCGCTCACCAACCGCCGGGTGATCGTGGCGATCCCCCCGGCGCGAGGGGCAGGCACCCCGAAGCTCGACGTGACCCTCGACCGGAACGACACCGAGGTGGTCGAGCACACGGTGGGGCGCCTCTGGGTGCGCCTCGTCCTTCGGGACTCGAGCGGACGTCGCGTGCCGCTCAACTTCGCCCGCGTGTGGCGAGAAGACGCGGAGTTCCTCCGGCGGCGGCTGACCCAGCGCCGCTAGGGCCGTCAGAACGGCGCGAAGACGGCCGTCAGCTGCATCACGAGGAGCAGGGCTCGGTCCCGGCGTCGTATCGCCTCCCTCATCACGTCCTCCTTCATGGTGGGACGAGGCCGACGATACCGACCGGACCTGAGCGCTCGATTAAGGTCGCCGCGCTCGCTCCAGGGCGGCCCGGAGGTCTTCCGGCAGCGGCTCCTCGACCTCGAGCGGCTCCCCGGTGATCGGATGGACCAGGCTGAGCCGCCGGGCGTGGAGGAAAGGCCTCGTCAGCCCCAGCCGCCTCGCGTCGTCGCCTCCCCCGCCGTAGGCCCGGTCCCCGAGGATCGGATGGCCGATCGAGGAGAGGTGGGCCCGGATCTGATGGGTGCGGCCCGTCCGAGGACGGGCGGCCAGCAGCGTCTCGCGCTCGAGTCGCTCCGCCACCGAGAACGCGGTCTCCGCTTCGGCGCCGCTCCCCCTGCGGACGCGCACCCGGGTCCCCCGGCGTTCCAGCGGCGCATCCACGGCGAAGTCGTCGTGAGGGACGACGCCCCGCACGAGCGCCAGGTACTCGCGCTCGACCTCGCGAGCCGCCAGCAGCCTCACGAGCGCCTCGTGCGCCTCGTCGGTCTTGGCCACGAGCAACAGGCCCGAGGTGCCGGCGTCGAGTCGGTGGACGATCCCGGGCCGGTCAGGGTCGCTTCCCTGCGAGAGCGCGACCCCCATGCCCAGGAGTCGGTTCACAAGCGTGCCGCTCCGACGCGACGCGGTGGGGTGGGTGACGATCCCGGCGGGCTTGGCGATCACGAGCACGTGCTCGTCCTCGAACCGAACCGGGACGCCCCCCTGCTCCGGCTCGAGCTCCCCGGTCTCGGGAAGGTCGGCCTCGATGCGCTCGCCGCCGGACAGCCGGTGGGCCTTGAGCCGCGGCACGCCGTCCACGAGCACCCCCCCGGCCTCGATCGCCCGTTGGGCGTCCGCGCGAGAGACCCCCGCCGCCTCGGCCAGCACGGCGTCGAGCCGTCCGGGCCGCCCGCGGACGGTGACTCTGGTCACGGCTCCGTCCGGCGAACCCCCAGGAGGAGCAGGGTCGCCGCCCCCACCACGATGGCGCTGTCCGCCACGTTGAACACCGGCCACACGTGGAAGTCGAGGAAGTCGACCACCTCGCCCGAGAACCCCGGCCCCCGGATGACCCGGTCGGTGAGGTTGCCGAGGGCGCCGGCGAGCACGAGCCCCAGCCCGATCGCCGACGCCCTCCCGGGGAGGTCCCGCGAGGCCAGCACCACAACGACCAGGACGACGAGGCTCATCGTCGCGAACAGCCAGACCTGCCCGCCGAACAGCCCGAAGGCCCCGCCGGGGTTGGTGGTGTAGCGGAGCTGGAAGACCCCCGGGATCACCTCGATCGGGGGGCGCCCGGCGAGGTGGGCCTCGGCCAGCCACTTCGTCACCCGGTCGAGGGCGTACGCGACCGCCGCCGTCGCGTAGAGGAGGACGGCGAGCCGGCCCCGGCCGGTCAGTGCCGGCCCTCGGCCTGCGCGTCCTTGATGCACAGGTTGGCGTACGGGAGCGCCCGCAGCCTCGCCTTCTCGATCGGGTTGCCGCACTTCTCGCAGATCCCGTAGGTCCCTTCGTCGATCCTCTTCAGGGCGTGCTCGATCTTGAGGAGGAGGTCCTTGATGTTGTTGGAGATGCTGAGGTCCTTCTCGCGCTCGAACGTGGCGGTACCGGCGTCCGCGAACTCCTCGTCGAACGCCATCTCGCCGGAGAGCTCGGACTGGGACGTGCCGAACGAGGTCTCCTCGAGCTCCCGCTCCTGGCGCTGGAGCTCGTCACGCTCCTCCTCCAGGTGCTTGCGGAACTCCTTCATCTCCTGCTTCGTCAGCTTTTTCGCAGGCATGGGATCGCGGCGAACGGTAGCACGGGGCCCCGCCCCCGGCAACGGAGCCTCCTCAGGCCCGAGATCCCCGCCCTGTGAGCCGCCGGGCGGCCTCCCGCGCCGTGAGGCCGGCGATCGAGAAGACCTTCGCCCGGCTCCGCGGTCCCGATCGGAGGGCGATCCGGGAAGGGGCGACGCGGAGGACCTCCGCCAGCCGGCGAACCGCCTCCTCGGTGGCCCGCCCGCGCTCGGGGGCGGCCCGGACGCGGACGACGACGGTCTCGTCGCCGGCCTCCACGCCGGTTCGCGGGGACCGGGGGACGACCCGCACCGTCAGGGTGCAGCCGTCGGGTCCGGGACGCGCCCAGGGTGGCATGCTTGGTTCATACCCCGGGGAGCGGCCGCCTGCTACCATCCACCGGACAGGCGACGACGGGAACAGCGCCGGACGGGGCGCCTCGTAGGAGCGAGCCGGGGACGGTGGGAGCCCGGCACGCGAGGTCCGACCGGAGATCCTCCCCGAGCCGCGTCCCCGAACGGCGGTAGGGGGCGCCGGGTCCGCCCGTGACAGCGGCGCTCGGCGGGCGCGTGCCCGGCGAGCTGCGAGCGGGCGCCGCCGCGAGGCGCGCGTCAAGCGAGGTGGTACCGCGGGGCCGCGCCCCGTCCTCGCATCCGAATGACGACGAGGAGGACGGATGCCGAGGTACCGCCCGGTGGACCCGCGGGTCGACTTCCCCCAGCTCGAGGAGCGCGTCCTGGCGTTCTGGCGCGAGCGCGACGTGTTCCGCAAGACCATCGAGCAGCGCGAGGGCGCGCCCGAGTGGGTTTTCTACGAGGGGCCCCCGACCGCGAACGGCAAGCCCGGCATCCACCACGTCCTGTCCCGAGCCTTCAAGG
The DNA here is from genome assembly GCA_035513995.1 of Actinomycetota bacterium. Classification (GTDB taxonomy): domain Bacteria; phylum Actinomycetota; class UBA4738; order UBA4738; family CALAEC01; genus DASUTW01. The sequence continues at coordinate 5,692 of DATKBL010000135.1, read as the reverse complement.
ACGTCTTCCCCCGCTACCGCACGATGACCGGCTACTCGGTGCCGAGGAAGGGCGGCTGGGACTGCCACGGGCTCCCGGTCGAGCTCGAGGTCGAGAAGGAGATCGGCGTCGCGACAAAGCGCGACATCGAGGAGTTCGGCATCGCGGAGTTCAACCGGCGATGCCGCGACTCGGTGACGCGCTACGTGAAGGACTGGGAGCGCCTCACCGAGCGGATCGCGTTCTGGCTCGACCTCTCCGACGCGTACCGGACGATGGACCCCGACTACGTCCAGAGCGTGTGGTGGTCCCTGAAGGAGCTGCACCGCAAGGACCTCCTGGCGGAGGACTTCAAGATCGTCCCCTGGTGCCCCAGGTGCGAGACTTCGCTCTCGGACCACGAGGTCTCGATGGGCTACACGCAGGTCACCGACCCCAGCGTCTTCGTGCGGTTCACGGTGACCGAGGGGGACCTCGAGGGCGCGCACCTGGTGGGCTGGACCACGACGCCCTGGACCCTCATCTCCAACACCGGTGTGGCCGTCCACCCCGACGAGGAGTATGCGGTGGTCGAGCGGGACGGCGAGCGGCTCGTCCTGGCCGAGGGTCGCCGCGAGGAGCTGCTGGGCGAAGACGCCGCCCCGGTGGAGCGACTCCCCGGCGCCCGGCTCGTGGGGCTCCGCTACGCCCCGCTCTTCGACACGGTCGAGGGCGAAGGGGTCTATCGGGTGGTGGGCGCGGACTTCGTGTCGATGGACGACGGGTCGGGGATCGTCCACCTCTCCCCCGCGTTCGGAGCCGAGGACCTCGAGATCGGGCGGCGCGAAGGCTGGCCGGTGCTCAACCCCGTCGACGACCGCGGCCGCTTCACCGACGCGGCGCCCGGGTTCGTCCGGGAGAGGTTCGTCAAGGACGCCGACCCCGACATCGTCGCCGACCTCGAGGCCCGGGGCCTCCTCGTCCGGGCCGGGACGATCGAGCACACGTATCCGCTGTGCTGGCGATGCTCCACGCCGCTGATCTACTACGCGCGCACATCCTGGTACGTCCTCACCACCCGGCGGAAGGCCGATCTGCTCGCCGCGAACGAGAACGTCGGCTGGTACCCCGACCACATCAAGCACGGCCGCTACGGCAACTGGCTCGAGAACAACGTGGACTGGGCGCTCTCACGGGCGCGCTACTGGGGGACGCCGCTGCCCGTGTGGCGGTGCGACGAGGGTCACGACACCGTCGTCGGGTCGCTCGAGGAGCTCTCCCGCCTCGCCGGCCGGGACGTCACCTCGGTGGACCCGCACCGCCCCGACATCGACGAGGTCGAGATCGCCTGCCCCGACTGCGGGGGCGAGGCGCGCCGCCTCCCCGACGTGATCGACGCCTGGTACGACTCGGGAGCGATGCCCTTCGCGCAGTGGGGCTACCACCCCGACCTGGGCCGCGGCCAGGAGATGTTCGAGCGCCGCTACCCCGCCGACTTCATCTGCGAAGCCGTCGACCAGACGCGCGGGTGGTTCTACTCGCTGATGGCCGAAGGGGTGCTCCTGTTCGACGAGTCGGCGTACCGCAACTGCCTCGTCCTCGGCCTGATCGTCGACAAGGACGGCCGAAAGATGTCGAAGTCGCTGGGGAACGTGATCGACCCCTGGACGATCATCGGGTCCGAGGGCGCCGACGCGCTCCGCTGGTACCTGTTCACGGCCGGCCCCGCGTGGCAGACCCGCCGGGTGTTCCCCGAGGCGGTCCGGGAGACCCTGCGGCGCTTCCTCCTGACGCTGTGGAACACGTACTCCTTCTTCGTCACGTACGCGACGATCGACGATGTTGATCCGGCCGCCGACCCCGTGCCGCCCGGCGAGCGGCCGGTGCTCGACCGGTGGATCCGCTCGCGCCTCCACGGAACGATCCGCGCCGCTCGGGAGGGCCTCGAGGGGTTCGACGCCACGGCCGCCGCGCGCGCGATCGACGGGCTCGTCGACGACCTCTCGAACTGGTACGTGCGCAGGGCTCGGCGGCGCTTCTGGGACCCGGCCGGGCCCGACGACGATCGTGATAAGGCCGCCGCGTTCGCCACCCTGCACGAGTGTCTCACCACGATCGCCACGCTCCTGGCTCCCTTCACCCCGTTCGTGGCCGAGGAGCTCCATCAGAACCTGGTGGCGGGGACCGACCCGGCCGCGCCCGAGTCGGTGCACCTGGCCGACTACCCCGAGGCGCACGAGGAGGCCCTCGACCCCGGACTCGAGGAAAGCATGTCGCTGGCCCGGGCCGCCGCTTCGCTGGGCCGCGCCGCGCGCACCGAGGCCGGCGTTCGCGTCCGTCAGCCTCTGGCCCGAGCCGTCGTGCACCTGCCCGGCGACGGAAGCGCGCTGACGCCGCTGCTCGACCTCGTCTCGGAGGAGCTCAACGTGAAGGAGGTCGACCTGACCTCCTCGGCCGAGGAGCTCTCGGGCTGGCGCGCGAAGCCGAGCTTCCGGGAGCTGGGGCCGAAGCTGGGGCCGCGGGTCCAAGAGGTCGCGGCGGCGCTCGAGGCCGACGACGGCTCGCTGGCCGGGGCGTTGGCCTCCGGGGAGACGGTGCAGGTCGAGCTCCCCTCGGGCCCCGTCGAGCTCGCCACCGGCGACGTCGAGCTCCGGCGCCAGACCCGCGAGGGATGGGGCGTCGCGAGCGAGGGCGGGGTCACCGTCGCCCTCGACCTGGAGCTCACCGAGGCGCTCCGGCTCGAGGGGCTGGCCCGCGAGGTGGTCCGAGCCGTCCAGGACGCGCGGAAGGGGGCCGGGCTCGACGTCGCCGACCGCATCGATCTAGCCCTGCGGGCATCCGGCGACCTGGAGCGGGCGATCGAGGCGCACGAGGGGTGGATCAGGGGAGAGGTCCTCGCCGTCTCGCTCGGCGACCCGCGGGCGGACGGGCAACGCTCGAGCGTGGAGATCGAGGGCGCCCCCGTCGAGATCTGGCTCCGCCGGGCCGGCTGATCCTCAGGCCGCGCGGCCGATCAGGGCGAGCAGGTCCTCGAACCCCGCATCGAGGTCGAGCCGCAGCACGGGAGCGTCCGCGCTCGCCGGGCCGAACGCGACCACCGCCTCGGCTCCGTCCGCGAGTCCCGGGATGGCCAGGCGCGTGGCCTGCGGCTGGCTCCGAGCCGCCCCGGCGACGAGCCGGGCGTCGGTCCCGGCCGTCAGCACGCCCGAGTAGTGGAACAGCCGTTCCTCGAACCAGCCGTCGGGCGGAGCCATGACGACCTCCACCCCGCGCTCCGCCAGCTCGAGCGCCCGCTCGGCGTCCCCTCCCCGACAGGCGACAGTCACGAGCATGTCGAGCGGCTCCGCGAGGGTCCCCAGCAGTTCGGCCAGCGGCCCCTCGGGGAGGTCGTCGGTGACCACGAGCAGCCGCTCGATCATCCCGAGGTCGCGGAGGGCGAGGGGTCGGTGGGGGTGGCCCTCGAGATCGCGGAGGACGGGGCGCTCCGCCAGGCGCTGGCCCCACTTCTCCAGCAGCACCCGGCGGTTGCGCAGGATCATCTCGTGCCGCTCGCCCTCGCTCGCGGAGACCCCGCCGTGATGCACGACCGTGGAGCGAGGCTCGTAGACGACGCGACCCCGCGCCGACAGCCGGAAGCCCAGGTCGACGTCCTCGCAGTACGCGGGCCGGAAGTCCTCGTCCATCCCGCCCACGGCGTCGAAGTCGGCTCGGCGGACCACCAGGCACGCCCCCGTCCCGTACTCCACGGGTCGTGGGAACCGGTGCCCCGGGTCCGCCCCGTCGGACCCGGCGCCCACCGGGAGGGTCTGACCCATGCGGTCCACGATCTGACCGGCCTCCTGGACGGTGCCGTCGGGCTCCAGGAGTCGGGGCACGGCGGCCACCGTCCCCGCTTCCTCGAGACGCTCGAGGAGCGGCGGCAGCCAACCCTCCCCCACGAGGGCGTCGGGGTTCAGGAGGAGGAGGTGCCGACCCGAGGTCAGCGCGGCGGCCTGGTTCAGAGCCGCCGAGAGCCCCCGATTGGAATCGTTCAGGATCACGGTGGCGCCCTCGATCCCCTGCCGCACCAGCTCCCCGGTGCCGTCGAGCGAGGCGTTGTCGATCACGACCACCTCGAGGACCGGGTCGGTGCGCTCGACCAGGGTCGCGAGCGAGCGCAGCGGCCACTCGCCACCGCCGTAGGTCACCATCAGCACCGAGACCAGCGGGTCTCGTGCCGGCCGGACCCGGATCGTCATCCGCCGCGCCGGAGCGTCCGCCGGAGCCGCCCGTACAAACGCCTCAGGACCGACGTGTACCGGAACGTCCTGGTGTTCTGGAGACGCTCCAGCTCCTGCCTCGCGGCATGGAGCTCGCCTTCGAGGCGCTCGCGATCGTCGCGGAGCTGCCGGGCCTCCTCGCTCGCGGCCTCGCTCTCGGCCCTCCGTCGCTTCGCCTCGTCCCGCGCCCCCGCGAACACGTCGGCCATCCCCCACCGGAGCGTCACGAGCTGTCGCCCCCGCACCTCATGGGCCGCACGGAGGCGCTCGAGCTCGTCGGCGGCGGGCGGGGCGGCCGGCAGGTCCCGCGCCACCTCGGCGATCCGGTCGAAGTGCCGGTCCAGGCGGTCCACGATGCCCTCCAGGATCTCCTCCGAGCCCCCCGCCGCGGCCTTCCCGAAGGCCACCGGGATGTCGTCGGGCTCGTCCACCCAGGTCTCGGGCGCTTCGAGGAGCTCGGCGAGCCCTCGCAGCTTGGTCTCGCCTCCCCATCCGAGGATCACCCGAGGACGACCGTATGCGGACGCGGTGACACTCCCGTGGAGCGACGTGCCGACGAAGCCCTCGGCGCCAGCGATCGTCGCCGCCAGATCGAGCGTCCCCCCGGCCATCCGCGTCGCACCCGGAAGCAGCCGTTCGAGCGCGTCGGCGAAGGACCGGTCGCCGTGGATCGGCCCCGTCTCGACCAGCACCGGCGCGGCGCCGAGGTCGGCCAGCATGCCCTGGAGGGCCTCGGCGACGGCGGGGACCAAGGGGATGCTCCGGGCGTTCCCCTGCACGGCGAGGTAGGGGCCTTCGGGGAGGGCTTCCTCCTCCTTCAGCCGCCGGCGGCGCGTGGCCAGGTTCTCCGGCGGAAGGACCCGCGGGAGCAGGAAGGCGGGGTCGGGAACGAGCGCGACCTCGCGCTTCACTCCGATCGCCCGCACCCTGTCCAGCGACACCTCGTCGCGGACCGAGAGGTAGGGCCGCGCCTCCAGGATCTCCGCGAGCTCCTCGGCCCTCTCCCCCTCGAGGTCTCGAGGGATGCCGACGGCGTGCCAGATCACCGGACACTCACGCTCGAGCTCTCTGCCCAGGCCCTCGAGGAAGTACCGGCTGAAGGCTCGCCGCTCCGCCTCCTCGGGGTCCAGGCCGTAGTGGGGGGCGAGCTCCGGATCGCCGTCGTGGATGATCTCGCCTCCCCCGATCACGACGAGATCCAGCTCGCTCGCCAGCCGCAGCAGCCGGGCCGGATCCCAGGGCCCCAGCGGCTCCACGGCCTCCCCGGTCACGAACCGGTTGGGCAGCCCCGCCCCGACCGGTGAGAAGGCGCGGATCGAGGACCCGGGGAGGCGGCGGGCGAGCTCCACCCGGGCGATCCACGGGAACAGCATGTCCCCGTAGTTCTCAAGGTCGAAGGTCCCCCAGACCCCGATGCGCGGACCGCGCTCCTCCTGCATGATCGGTCCGCCCCTCCGGGTCGGCGGGGGGCGGCG